>WTGY01000184.1 GCA_011523365.1 Caldilineaceae bacterium | reverse complement strand
TATTCGGCCCTCCCTTGTGCGGGGGCTCCGCCCCCGCAACGCCCCCCCTAAACCTTGCCGTGCCTCATCGACCGGGTGTCGATATTCCAAACAGGTGCCTTATCGAAAGTGTCCAGCCCAACCACGTCCCGCCAGTCCCATCGGATCCCCGTAGGTGCCGGCCCTGTTCCTGCCCTCGCACCCTCCCCAACTGACGGACTCCACCGTACGGCCAGGCTTGGCGCCTACACTGCGTCTCGCCCAAAGACGGTAAACAACGCCAGCCACCGCTGGCACTGATTCCCCGCCAGACTGTTCCCACCCCAAATCTGGGATGCACCCATTTCGACTATGTGAGCGATACCCTGGACCGCACAACATTGCCCTCCCAATCGAGCAACATCCGTTCTTGTCGCCAGACAAGTAGAATCCGCATGTGGCGGGCCGGTCGCCTTTTCCCTGTGGAGGCATCTGTCGGTGTGCATTGCGCGCCAAACTGGTGTAGGATACCCCTATTCGGTCCACCACGACTCCAGTGGGCGCAGAAACGCCGCCGTTCCAACCACAGACGAACGCAGAGTAAACACCACAATGCACATCACCGACAGCGGTCCTCTCAGCCGCGGCCAGCCCGGCACATCCCGCGCTATCCTCACCTTTCCCACCGTCATCTCCCTCGACAGTGGTACCCTCTTGGCCACCTACCGCACCGGCACGACAAAGGATTCCGACGACGAAACCGTCGAATTCGTCCGCTCGAACGACGGCGGCCGCACTTGGAGCGAGCCCTGGAAACCGGTCGAAAACCCCACACTGGATGGCCTCTACGGCTCGTTGCGCGTCATCTATATGACCGAACTCTCACCCGGCCATCTGCTGGGCGCCTCCATGTGGATCGACCGCACCACATGGCCCGGCGGCGGCCTCTTCAACGAGGAGACCGAAGGCTGCCTGCCCATGCAGGTACTCCTCGCCGATTCGAATGACGAAGGCCAGACCTGGTCTCCCTGGCGGCTCGTCCCCATGCCGGACGAGATCGGACCCCCCAGCCTCACCGCGCCCGTTCTCATGCTGGCCGACGGCTCCCTGGCACTGAGCATCGAGACAAACAAACACTACCAAGACGCCTCGCCCTGGATGCAGAAGGTCGTCTTCATGCACTGCCATGATCGTCAGACTTCCTACTCAAGCCCAGGCCAGGAAGGTAAGCTGGCCGTGGACCCGAACTGGGCAGAAGCGGTCGTGGCCGGCCAGGATCCCAGCGGCCGCATCTTCAACTGGGACCTGCGCTGCGGTGTCTCCCCCGACGGACGCGTCGCCACCTTTTCCTGGACGTACGACACGGCAACAGCACGCTACCTCAACATCCACCGCCGCATCAGTGCAGATAGTGGCCGTACCTGGACCGACGCCGAAGACCTCGGCTTCGCCGACCAGGCCGCCCGCCCGGCCATGCTCGCCGACGGCCGCGTCCTCCTGCCCTACGTGGACAGGTTTGGCAGCCGCTCAATCCGCGCCCGTCTTGCCCCGGCCATCGACGCCCCTTTTGATCCCTCAACCGAGGTCGTCATCTACAGCCAGGCACAAGACCCCGGCGATCAGACCGGTAGCACCAGCGAACTGCTCAGCGAAATGAGTCTTTGGACCTTCGGCCTGCCCTATGCCGAGACCCTGGCCGACGGGACAGCTCTGGTCGTCTATTACGCGGGATCAGACGAAACTATGGACATACACTGGGCCAGGATCGATCCCGGCCCGGCCTGACCCAGCCAGCTACCAAACCAGCGTCGTATCCGCCGGCGCAATACATGCTGTCACACAAAGGAATCGACATGCGCAAGAGCAAGATGCTTCAGAAGTTCCGCAATGACGGCTTCGCCCGCGTCTGCGGCCTCGGCCACTACCTGCCCTTCTACATCCGTTACGCCGCCCACTACAAGTTTGACGGCATCTGGTTTGACCTCGAACACCGCCCCATGGACGCCCGCGAGGTACAGGCGATCATCATGATGTGCTACCATAACGACATCGACTGCATGGTCCGGCCTCCCACCCTGGAGCGAACCAAACTTTATCGATACCTGGAGGACGGTGCCAGCGGCTTTCTCATGCCCCTGATCTCAGATCCGCAGACCGCCTCCGACGTGGTTCAGGCCGTCAGGTTTCCACCGCTCGGCAACCGGGGCATGGACGGCGCAGGTCTGGATGCGGATTTCGGTATCGGTGCCTGGAATCCTGAGAGCAACTACAACGCCGACTCCAACCGCGAAACCTTCCTCATCACGCAGGTCGAAACCCTCCAGGCAGTGGCCAACGCCGAAGAAATCGCCTCTATCGACGGCATCGACGGCCTGTTCATCGGGCCCGCCGATCTTTCACTGCGAATCGCAACGCAGGGAGATGGTCAGATGTCGATGGAAAAAGCGATCGATACCGTCGCCGCCGCGGCCGCGAAGCATGGTAAGATTTGGGGCATCACCGCCGCTTCCGTCGAAGAAATCAAGCGCTACCGCGATCAAGGCGCGCAGATGGTCCCTTGGGGCGGAGACTTCAGTCTGATGAACGTACTCAAAGATTGTAGTGAAGATCTGGACGGCGTGCCCGGCGCATGACACCGCCTACCAAGCCCACCCGGTGACATTTGTGAAAGGCTGAAAAGCATGAAAATAGCTATCCTGCATGGCCCGCGCGATTTGAAAATCGAGGATCAGGAACTGGATGTCAGCCGGCTTGCCGACGACGAAGTCTGGGTGAAGACCCGCATCTCCGCGCTCAAAATCGGCACCGACCGCGGCAACTACGAAGGCGCAGACCAGGTCCCCGGCGCACCTGGCTATCCGCGCTGGGTCGGCGACAGCAACCTGGGCATCGTGCAGGCCGCCGGCAGCAAGGTAACCCGCGTCAAGGTCGGCGACCGCATCGTAACCCGCGCGCCGCACCAGTCCGAATACATCATGTCCCAGTCCGAAAGCCTCGTCGTCATCCCGGACGGGGTCGCCGACGAGGATGCCGTCTACGCCCACCTCTACGCGCTCAGCGCCCACTGCTACCACAAAGCCCAATTCCGTCCCGGCGAAAACGTGGCCGTTGTCGGGGTCGGCGTTCTTGGCCTCGGCGCCATCGCTCTGGGCCCCCTCTTCGGCGGTCGCGTCGTCGGTATCGCCAACAGCCCCGTCCGCATGGAAATGTCGGACAGGATGGGTGCACACGCCAACTTCCTCTACAACGATCCCGACCTAGAGGCCAAACTCGACGAATTCACCCGCGGCCTGGGCATCGACCTCGTCATCCTCACCGCCAATCCCTGGCCCGCCTTCCGTACCTCTATGCAGATCGTACGCCCCGGCGGCCGCGTCTCCGTCGTCAGCCTGCTCGGCCGCGGCGAACCGCCGCTCGACTTCAACCCGCTCGCCATGGAGCTGTTCTACAACAAAGGCACCTCTCTGATCGCTGTCTCCCAGCGGGCCGGATATCTCTATCCCGATGGCGGCTCCGATCCCTACAATACTGCCGACCGCTACGCCTGGGACAACATCGCCGACCACGTCGTTTCTTTGATGGCCGACGGGCTGCTCGAACCGAGCCGCCTCATCACCCATCGCTACCACTACAGCGAAATGGTCGAGGCCTACGAAATGGCCTACCATCGCGAAAAGAACATGCTCGGCGTGATCTTCAACTGGCAAGAATAGAATCCGATCTCGTGTCGCGGACCAAGTGCCCGTCGATGCGCATCACGGAGGCCACCATGACCTCTTTCCCAAACGCGGCCCAACACGACGTCTCCCGCTCCCTCGACCTCTACGACCAGGCCGGCGAACTGATTCCCGGCTGGACACAGCTTATCAGCCGTCGCGCCGACCAGTTCGCCCACGGCGTCAGCCCCATCTATGCCCAGCGCGCCAAAGGGTCTCGCTTTATCGATGTCGACGAAAACGAGTATATCGACTGGATGAACGCAGTTGGCGCCATAATTCTGGGGCATGCCGATGATGTCGTGGACGCCGCGGTCAAAGAGCAGATCGACCGCAGCAGCCTCTTCTCCGCCAACAGTCCACTCGAAATTGAACTGGCTGAGGAACTTAATGACACCATCCCAAGTTCTCAGATGGTGCGCTACTGCAAAGGCGGCGGCGATGCCTGCGCCATGGCCGTGCGCATCGCCCGCGGCACCACCGGCAAGGACAAAGTCCTCTTCTGCGGTTATCACGGATGGCACGACTGGTACCAGGCCGCCAACTTTGGCGTCGACCCCGAGAGCGGCGAATTCCCCTTCGCCGGCATCGAGCCCATAGGCGTGCCCAAAGCCCTCGAAGGCACCGTCATCCCCTTCATCTACGGTGATCTGGAGATGCTTGCCTCCCTCCTTGACGAACACGCCGGCGAGGTTGGCGCCATCATGATGGAACCGGCCCGCTCAGAGCTGCCGCCCCCTGGCTACCTCGAATCGGTAAAGCAGCTGGCCGCCGACCACGGCGTCGTCCTCATCTTCGATGAGGTCTCCTGTGGCTGGCGTATCGCTGTCGGCGGCGTGCAGGAAGCAGTCGGCGTAACACCCGATATGACAGTAGTCGCCAAGTGCATGTCCAACGGCTACCCCATGGGCGCCGTCGTCGGCTCCCGCGAGGTAATGGAGCCGGCCAAGCATATGTTTATCTCCAGTTCATACTGGAGTGACAACATCGGGCTGGCCGCCTCGCTCACCACCATTCGCGAGCTCAAGCGCCGCGAATCGCCCCGGCGCTTCAAAGAAATCGGCGAAAAGCTGCGCACCGCCCTCAATCAGGCCATCGAGGAGTCCGGCTTGGACGGCGCCTGCACCGGCCTGCACACAAATCCATCCGTTACCCTCAATACGCCCGACGACGTCGATCCTCGCAAGGTCTCTACCCTCTTCATCCAGGAGATGGCCAAACGCGGTGTACACACCTACATGAGCTTCAAGGCCACCCTCGCCCACACCGATGAGGATATTCGCCTGACCGGTGAAGCGGCTGCAGAGGCTCTTCAGGTCGTACGCGCCGGTTTGGAAAACGGCAATATCGACGACCTGCTCACCGTGAATCTCAAAAAGGAACCCTTCCGCCGTCAAGTCCGATAGGACGACGCCCAAAGAGGAAGTCTCGCACAGAATATAGGCTACTGGATACCTGCCATGTTTTCGCACGAGTTCAATGAAGCCGATCAGCAGTTTCTCGAAAGGGAGGTCCTCCCCTTCCTGCCCGACCGCATCATCGACGCCCACGCGCATCTCTTCTGCCACGAGCACTATCCGGACGGTGGACCCCCCGCCGGGCTCGCCACTACGCCGCCCCGCCTGGGCCTGGCCGAGTTCGAACGGTACTCGGAGTGGCTCCATCCGGGAGGACGTGTCGTAGGCGGCCTCTTCTTCGGACTCGTCTTTCTCGGCGACCGTCAGGCCAACAATGAATTCATCGCCGCAGAATTACAAGGCGATTCGCCCTTGGCGGCCAAATCACGCGGCCAGATGATCATCTCCCCCGACAGGGACGCCGAGACCATCCTCGACGAAGTCCGGCGCCTGGGCATGACCGGCCTGAAATGCTACCACACCATGGCCCCGCTGAATCCGCGCCTCGGCACGCCAGAATCCGGCGCCGGCTCCTACACCGCCGCCGACCCGACCTGGACCGCGCCCATTGAGGCTTATCTTCCCGAGGAACATGTCGCCGCAGCCAACACGCTCGGGCTGACAATCACGCTGCACATGGTGCGCGATCGCGCCCTCGCCGACCCGGTCAACCAGGCCACCATCCGGCGCTACTGCGAATCCTATCCCAAGATGCAGCTGATCCTGGCCCACGCAGCCCGCGGTTTCAACCCCTGGCATACCATTGAGGGAATCGAGAGCCTGCGCGGCCTCGACAACGTCTGGTTTGACACATCCGCCGTGACCGAGGCCGGCGCTTTCGAAGCCATCGTTGAGACCATGGGCCACGAAAAACTGATGTACGGGACCGACTTCCACGTCAGCCACACGCGCGGCCGCTGCGTTGCCATCGGCGACTCTTTCCACTGGCTCTATGCAGACGAGATGGACCTGGAAGAGAAGCACATCTCGCTACAGCCCGTCCTGGTCGGCCTCGAATCGCTGCGCAGCATCCGCCTCGCCTGCGACCGGCTGAAGCTGAGCGAACGCCAGGTCGAGGACATCTTCTACGGCAATGCAGCCGCACTCCTGGATATCGAGTAAGGAGGAGGATAATGCAGGTACTGTCCCCGCCTGAGCAGATTGATTTCGCTCACAACAAGCAACTGCTCAACCGCTACCGCTTCATCGAATATGAGACGCTGCGCATCCTTTCCGCCTGGCTGCCCGCCACCGCCAACATGGACTGGAAACTGGCGATGGGCCGCCTACTCTGGGAAGATGCCCAGCACGTGCAGCACCTCTATCAGCGCCTGCGTGAGATCCAGACGCCTGCCTTCCGCCCGCCCGGAGACGACGCGCTCGAACACCTGATGGCCGAAGCCCTCCACGCGCCCAACGAAGCCGACCTCCTGGCCGGCCTCTTTCGCGTCATCAAACCTGCCCTGGTCGACACCTACCGCTGGCACTGCGATCAGACCTTCGCCAATCCCGACGCGCCGACACTGTACGCTTTCAAACACATCCTGATCGATGAAGAGCTGCAACTCACCTGGGCAGAAGAAGCCCTGGCAGACCATGCGCCAGGTGAGTGGGAAACCTACATCGCCGACCTGCTGGCGGCAGCCGGAGGCGTCTCCGGCCGCGAAGACCGCCAGGAAGAACCGGCGCCGCCCGTGTGCCGCAAAACGTTTGACTGCCCCCGCGACGCCGCACGCGACAGCCGCTTCAGCCTGGTCAATCGCGACGCGGGCAAACGGATCACCGACGTCGATCATGCAACACAGCGTCTGCGCGACTTCGAAAGCTACAGCCAGGAGATGCTCGCCGCCGAAACCGTCGCACTCATCATCCACCTGTCACCCGACATGCCCTGGGCCTTCACCTACGACAGCGCCCGCCACTGCTACGACGAGACCCGCCACTGCAAACTCGGCATCGAATGGCTGGCTCAGCACGGTCGCGACTACACAAAGGTCCCCCAGAACACGCGTATCTACACCTGGCGCAGCCAGTACGACGCCGCCACCCAATACTGCCTCCTCACAATGGGCAACGAGACACACGCCTTCCCCCACCGCCACGTGCAGATGGCCGCCTACGCCGAAACCGGCGACCGTCTCTCCGCCCAGTTCGTCAGCTACGACATGGCCGACGAACGCCAGCACGTCGCCTTCGGCCACAAATGGCTGCCGCAGCTGATGACGCAACACGGAATCGACAGGCCGGTGGACGAGTTCGTCAAGGAAACGGTAGCCCTGTGGGAACGGGAGTACATGTCGGGTACGCTGCCTATCCACGAACAGCCGGAGACCTCAGTTCAGTAGGCAGTTGTCATACAAATCGCCTGCCAACAACCGCTGGAATCTGCCAATGGACCGCAGTCACTATCGAACCCTGGGACGAACCGGATTATCGGTTTCTCCGATCGCCTTGGGCACCGTTGAACTGGGGATGGACTACGGAATCCCCGTCCCCGGTCAATACGGCCGCCCCTCCTCGTCCGCCGCCGAACGCCTGGTGGGCGCAGCGCTGGACGGTGGCATCAATTTCATCGACACCGCCCAGGCCTATGGAAACAGCGAAGCGGTCCTGGGCCGTGCCCTGCGCGGCCGCCGCAAACGGGTCGTGCTGGCCACCAAAGCCACTGTGCAAGCCGATGGCAAAACACTGCGCGGCCAGGCCCTGCGCCGCGCCATGCTGTCCGGCCTCGAGAACAGCCTCCGCTCGCTGAGAACCGACTACGTTGACATCTGGCAGATCCACAACGTCGACGCCGACCTGCTCGACCAGGCCGACCTCGTTGCCGAGATATTCTCTGAAGCACGCGCCAGCGGCATGATTCTCTGGCGCGGCGGCTCCTTCTATGGCCCCGATCTGCCCCTCGCCGCTCTCGATCTGGAGCTGTTTGACGCGATTCAGGTCACCTATTCGCTCTTCGACCAGCGCCTTGCAACCAGAGTCTTCCCCGCGGCCAGAAGGAAAGGTGTAGGCACTATGGTGCGCTCGGTACTGCTCCAGGGCGTCCTGACCGAACGCGCCGACTACCTGCCCGATTGGCTTGAACCCTTGAAAGCGCGCTCCAGGCGGTTTCGCCAGCTCGTTGCCAATGCAGGTAGCAATCGCCGGCACGCAACCGGCCGTGGCTTCACGCCGGCACAGGCGGCCATCGCCTTTGCACTGGCCGAACCGCTAATAGGGTCGGTGCTTGTCGGCATGCGTACCGAGGCCGAGCTTGAAGAGAATCTGGAGGCGGCAAGCGCGACGCTCTCCCCCGACCTGCTCCACGAACTGCGCCAGCTACGAATCGACGACCCCGAGCTGCTAAATCCGAGTTACTGGCAAGCCGACCTCGAGGCCGCAGCCAAAAGGATGCGACAGATTTGAACTCGGGGAGCTTCATGATCGATGGCAGCCATTTCGGGCGGCGAGCGCGCCAGTAAGGGACCGGCAGCAAGCGAATCCGAGACAGAACGTAACCACTCAGGTATGTAGGGAGGTATGGAAGATGGAATTTCGCCAGTTGGGTAACTCCGAACTCAACGTCAGTTCAATCGGCTTGGGCAGTGTGACCTTCGGCCGCGAAATCGACGCCGAAACGTCCTTTTCGATTCTCGACTACGCCATGGACAAGGATATCAACCTGATCGACACCGCCGAAGTCTATTCCGCAGGCGGCTCCGAAGAGGTACTGGGCCAGTGGCTCTCACGCGGCAGTAACCGCCAGAAAGTCGTGTTGGCAACCAAAATCGCGCCGCCTTTGGGCCGCGAACGTGTCCTGCAGTTCGCCGAAGATAGCCTGCACAGGCTGCAGACCGACGTCATCGATCTCTACCAGCTCCATGCCTACGACGACGGCACGCCTTTCGAGGAAACGCTGGACGCTCTCAATACGCTTGTGGAGCAGGGAAAGGTGCGCTACGTCGGCAGCAGCAATTTCGCCTCGTGGCAGCTTTGCAAGGCGCTATGGATTGCCGATGTGAACGGCTGGGCGCCCATGGTATCTGTTCAGCCCAACTACAACGTCGCCATCCGTGATATTGAGGCCGAAGTCCTGCCATTCTGTGCAGACCAGAACATCGGCGTAATCTCCTACAGCCCGCTTGGCGCCGGCTTTCTCACCGGCAAGTACACCAAGACCTGGACCGCACCCGAGGGGACCCGCTTCGACGTCATGCCCGACCACTGGGATATCTACGAAAACGACGCCTCAATGCGCCGCATGGAGGGCCTGCGCGAAGTGGCTGCCGATACGGGCATTTCGATGGTACAGCTCGCGCTGGCCTGGGTTATCGGTCAACCCGGAATCACCTCAGTCCTGATCGGATGCCGCAGCAAGTCCCACGTTGACCAGGCCTTCCACGCCGAAGAAATAGGGCTGACTCAGGAACTGCGCGACAGGATCAATGCGCTTGGCTGACCGCACCTCTTTTCAAACTGCTTAGTACGACCCTACCAATGTGGTATCCCACAGGGGGAACAAAATAATGAAAACTTACCGCGCCGCCGTAATCGGCTGCAGCCGCATGGGTGGCTTCATCGACAACGAGGTGGTCGGCTACTCCAGGATCGCGCTGCCCTACTCACACGCAGCCGCATACACGACCTGCGACCGCACAGACCTGGTCGCCTGCGCCGACCTCCGCACCGACGTCATGGCCGAGTTCGGCAAACTGCACGGCGTACCTGCGGCTGGCCAGTACACCGACTACCTTGAAATGCTCGCCAAAGAGGACCTGGACATCGTCAGCGTGGCCACACAGCCGGAGCCGCGCGCCGCGATCGTAGTAGACGTTGCCAATCACGGCGTCAAGGCGATCTATGCCGAAAAAGCCATGGCCGCCTCAATGGCCGATGCCGACGCCATGGTCGAAGCGGTCGAGAGCAACGGCGCCATTCTCAATCTCGGCACCAATCGCCGCTACGATACCAAGTACGACCGCATGAAGGAGATCATCGACAGCGGCGAACTGGGCGACCTGCAGCATATCATCATCTACAACGTCGGCACCCTGTTCAATTCCGGCAGCCACTTTCTCGACCTGGTCCTGAGGCTCAACGACGACGCGCCGGCCGAATGGGTGCAGGGTCACCTTCCCGAAGGCGACAGCCTGATCGACGGCGACGTACTTACCGACGACCCGCGCGGCGAAGGGACCATTCAGTTTTCAAATGGGGTAAAGGCTCACGTCCTGCTCACCGCCCGCTCCTCGGAAACTGAGGCAATCTGTTCCGCGGGGACCATAACCGCCTTCGGCGACGGCAGCGAATGGCAGGTGCGAAAAGCCGCGCCGGTCGGTCTGCGCGGTCGCAACGAGCTCCAGATCGCGCCGGCGCCGCAGACGCCCCCGACCAGTTCTTCGTTGCGAGCTGTCCAGGACCTGGTCCATGCGCTCGACACCGGCCAACCTCCCAGGGGCGGAGTGCGCGCCGCCCGTGCCGGCAACGAACTCATCTTCGGCATCATCGAATCACACCTGCAGGGCGGGGCGCGCGTCGAACTGCCACTGCAGAAGCGTACGACCCGCATGGTCCGCGACCATACCCCGCGCCAGCCTAAGTATAAACCTGACTGAGTGATGGAGAGCGCTTACCTGCGACCGGCCCCGCTAACTGGCAAGGAAATCACCGCTCAGCGCAAGTAGGGCCGGGGATTCCTTTCCACCTCGGCCAGGAGCGTGTCAACGTAGCTTCGGATCCCAAATAGCCGACAGGCCGCGTCGCCTACTCGTCCGTGCCGCGGTCCCCCTGTACTTTCCCAGAACGCGCCCAGCTTAACGCGGTCCAGTGCGGGGAATGCAGGTTCATGCTCTGTGCCCCGGCTCCGGACGCGCAGCGCGTGCCAGTACATCGCCTCGACCAGATGAACATAGGTCGAAGTGTAGTAGTCCACGCCCAGCATGAGCAGCTTTCCACAGTCCTGATAGGCCCTGTACATGGGCGAATGCAGTCCGAAAGTCTTGCCCCACGGCCTGCGGTCCCAATGCGAACCGTACCCTTCCCGGCGAAGATGACCTGCGACAAATTCTTCAGCCCCTCTTCCCCGCGCCGCCACCGAGTGCGAATAGTGGTCCGAACGATAGACGCCCGGCTGTCGACGGAACAGTTCCGTTATCCAGCCGACCGTTGAAGGCGTGCAGTGGAGGTCCCACGTTTCTGGCCGCAACTCCCACTTAATCAGGTTGAATGAGGGCATCAGCAAGAGCCCTTCCGGCCCGATTGCGTTTTCCAATGCCTGGATCACACTTTCAGCCCCGCCCTCGACAGATCCCAACGATTTGAAAGAGGAGTGAACAAAGAGGATATCGCCCGCCTCGACGCCAAGCCGCCGCAGGTCGCGCGTCAAATCGCACTTGTTATATGGGGGCATGGCTAGAAAATCGTTCGGTCGAGGCTGCTATGGATTAAGACCGCCTAAACATCTATCACGTAGACTTGGCGAGTCCCGCCGGGGCCCGAGTCGAAGCAGACCTGCCTCTCATCCTGGCTTCATCGAAGATGCATTTCGCAGCAGCTTCTCCAACTCTGCACGAGAGATGGCCCTGGTGCTCTCATTCAGTTCAAGTCTGATCAGTCAACGCGAAGCGGGGTCGATTAATTGGCTTCAGTCAGGAAGGTGAGGCTTTTCTTACGTCTGATCTCATCCTCGGACATGGCGGCGATCAGCGGGCCCCAGTGTTTGGGCGGTGTCCTCGGTTCGCCCGTGAACTCGAATCCTTCCTCCATCAGACGCACGTCGCTTCCTTCTAGTCCGCCGTAACCCAGCTTCACGCGCGCATCGATCATCTTCTGGGCCGCCGCCAAAGCGCGCGCGTCGAACAGACCGCGTTCCTTCTTCAACTGCTGGATGTAGCCCAGGTGCCCGTAGCACTCCTTTTGCACCTCGGCGTTCATGTAATGCACGTAGAAGGTACGGCGCAAATCGCTGGTGCGGTTGCCGGCAGAGCCGTGCGGAGCCGACAGGCAGTGGAAACTGACGTCGCCCGGCCCCAACTCGATCGGCACCGCGCCCAGTTCATCGAACAGCATCTCCTCCGAATAGTTCTCCACCTCCACGTGGCCCACCAGGTGATGCCCCGGAATCGCCCACACGCAGCCATTCTCGATCGTTGAATGGTCCAGGTAGATATCAGCGTCGATATTTGGAATTGGATGAGTATCCGGCCACTCCGGGTCGCCGAAGGGCGGGTCTTGGTGCCAGTAGACCGGCACATCACCTTCCGGAATCTTGCAGACGAATGAGTCGACGATCGGCATAAAAGGGTGTCCGACCAGCTGACCGTAATGCGCCAGCAGCGATGGATTCGCCGTCACCGCCTGGAAGACCGGGTCCCGGTCCCACATGAACTCGCTGCGGAAATACGTGCGCGAGCCGTCCGGGTTCGGCCGGTAGCGGTGCCCCTCTTCATTGAGACCCGCCATCCCCTCCTCCATCACCCGGTCCGCCGCCTCCCGCAGCGCCGCCAGCTCCTCACACTGTATCACTCCCTTCGCCACAATGAATCCGTCGCGATGAAACTGGTCGATCTCAGCTTGCGTGAACATGAGGGGCTTTACCCTACATCTTGATGCCGGACTCAACCAACCCTTCGACGTAAAACTTGCCCAGCACAATAAAGAGTATGACAAGGGGTATCGATGCCAGCACATAACCGGCGAAGAGAGGACCGCCCGATCCGAAATCGACCAAATCATTCGTCGTCCGCGACAGCCGGAACAGGCCGACTGAGATCACCTGCTTGCTCATATCGCTGATCGTCACCAGCGGCCACAGGAACGAGTTCCACTCCGCCACGAAATTAAGCACGGAGAGCGTCGCCAGCCCCGGCAGGCTCAGAGGGAAAGTGATGCGCCAGATGAGCGACCACGCGCCCGCGCCGTCGCAGCGGGCCGATTCGTAGAGCTCCTCCGGTATGCCGGTGATGAATGCCCGCATCAGAAAGATGCCGAAGATTGGGCCGCCCGCGACGTTGGGGATGATCAAAGCCCAGCGCGTATTGAGCAGGCCCAGATTGTTGTAGAGCATGTACGCGGGAATAAACGAGAGCACCCACGGCACCATCAACAGGGCGATAATGGCGTAGTAGAGCGGCTCTCGCAGGGGAAAGCGCATGCGCGCGAAAACATAGCCGCCGATCAGCGAGAGAATCAGCACGCCGGCAAGACCGACCACGGCCACAAGCACTGTATTGATCATGTAGGCGTCGATCACATCCCAGGCCGACAAATAATTCGAGCCCCGCAACGGCAGACTCAGAGTCCAGCGCTCCCAGCGGTACTGCAGCCCGTTCTTGAACGACAGGTTGATCATGATCACCGTCGGAACCAGCGAGAGGAGCAGCAGGAAGGCGATCAGAAGATGGAGGCCCAGTTGGGACATCTGCAGCGGGCGCCGGTTCGGGCTCCTCTGTAGTTCGGTCGTCATGTCTGTATCCCGCAAAAGTGCTGCCGGTCGTCGCCTTGCTGCCTCGCTCGGCATTCAACGCCCAACTGATAATGCTCTACTGTCTTAGCTCTTCGTTCGCGGGCCGGATGCCCCGGTTAATGATCAGTGTTCCCGACATGGCAATGATGAACAGTAGGAGGCCTATAGCCGAAGAGTAGCCGAACTTCTGCGCGCGAAAGGCCGAATGGAACATCGTCAGCCCGGGCACCATCGTCGAGAACCCCGGTCCCCCGTCTGTGAGAACTAAAATGTTCTGGAACGCGGTGATCGCGTTGATTATCGCCAGGATCGCCAGCAGCCGTACCTGCCCCAGCACCAGCGGTATGTCAATGCGCAGCACCCGCCCCACGCCGGTGCAGCCGTCCAGTGCCGCTGCTTCATAAACCGAGTCGGAAATCTGGCCCAGCCCGCCCAGATAGATCAGCGTGCC
>WTGY01000139.1 GCA_011523365.1 Caldilineaceae bacterium | reverse complement strand
GGGGCGGAGCCCCCGCACAAGGGAGGCCGCTTGCGGCCGACCGCCCAAATGCGAGTAGAGAGCGAAGAGGAGAGAGTTGCTGGTTCCTCTGGCGCAGATGGGAGCGCGGACTGATCCCGGCCAGGGCTCCGCCAGAAGATTGCGAGAGTTCACCCCTGATTTGGGATGCACCCAATTGCCTTCCCACTTGCCAGCCAATACGGAAACAGTATAATGCCGTGTGGAATACCATCTGGCGATAACAGGCAACCAGCCTGTTGCTCAATAGAAATGTACAGCGAAACTCACTGCGACGGAGCGTCTCAATGAACTCAGTTCACCCTTTGGTCCGAGCTGGCGGCCCCATCCTGGGCCTTCTCATCCTCATCTATGTCATCAATGCGGGCGTCGATACATTTCGCGCCGATCTGAAGGCGGCTCAGGACGCCGAGCGGGAGGCGATTCTGGCTGCCGCCGAGGCCGAGTCAGAACAGGAGACTGAAGAGGAAACTGCCGCCGAAGCTCCGTCGCAAGACGAAGTGGTGCAGGAGACAACCGTCCAGCCGGAGGTCTTCTTCAGGCAGCCAACCACCCACGCGATCGTACCGCCCACTTTCGTCGCGAAAATGGGGGCAGTAGGCGTGTCGGTGGACCCGTCAGGTGAGGTCTTAGCCGGTTCAGGGCACATGCACATTCTCGTCAATACCGATTTCATCCCTGCTGGCGAAATTATCCCAACCGACGACCAGCATCTCCATTATGGCGACGCCTCGCTTGAGACTGAATTGACACTGACTCCCGGCGAACACACGCTGCACCTGCAGTTCGCCGACGGCCTTCACACCGCCCTTGAAGGCGACCAGTACCGCGACACTATCATAGTTTTTGTTGAAGAAGATGCCGCCGACCAATCTGTGGCTTTCTTTGATCCTCTCGACGGTACGACCATTTCGACACCGGTTGAAGTTACTATGACGGCAACCGGCCTCACAATTGAACCATCTGGTGAAGTCAACGACGATGCGGGACATTTCCACATCCTTGTTGACACCGACTTCGTCCCGGCCGGGGAAATCATTCCCACCGATGAGAGACACCTTCACTTCGGCCAGGGTCAGACCTCCGTCTCGCTCAAACTCGAACCCGGCGAGCACACGCTGCGCCTTCAGTTCGCTGACGGCCTCCACACAGCTCTCGACGGCGACCAGTACCGAGACACCGTCACTATCGTCGTCGAAGCCAGCGACGAATCGCCGTCGGTAAGATTCGGAATACCGGCCGATGGGGAAACCGTAACCTCGCCTTTCGCAGTCTCAATGCAGGCAACAGGGTTAGTCGTCGAGCCGTCCGGCGAGGTCAACGAAGGTGCAGGACACTTCCACATCCTGGTGAACACCGACTTCACCCCTGCCGGCGAGATTATCCCCACCGATGACCGGCATCTCCACTACGGCCAGGGACAGACGGCTGCCACGCTTGAGTTGGACCCCGGAGAGTACACGCTGCGCCTACAGTTCGCCGACGGCCTCCACACAGCTCTTGACGGCGACCAGTACCGAGACACCATGACCGTCACCGTCGAAGCCAGCGACGAAACGCCGTCGGTAAGGTTTGGACTTCCTGCCGACGGGGCGACCGTAACCTCACCCTTCGAAGTGGCGATGTTGACAACAGGGTTAATCGTCGAGCCGTCCGGCGAGGTCAACGAAGGTGCCGGCCATTTTCATATCCTGGTGAACACGGAATTCACCCCTGCCGGCGACATCATCCCTACCGACGACCAGCACCTCCACTACGGCCAGGGCCAGACGACCGCCACCCTTGAACTTGAGCCTGGCGAGCACACACTACGGCTTCAGTTCGCCGACGGCCTCCACACAGCACTCGACGGCGACCAGTACCGGGACACGATCACCGTCATCGTAGAAGCTGGCGACCAGTCACCGTCAGTTCAATTTGAGCAACCGGCCGAGGGCGCGACCGTCACCTCTCCTTTCGAAGTCGTGATGGCCGCGACCGGTCTCGTCGTCGAGCCGTCCGGCGAGGTCAACGAAGGTGCCGGACATTTCCACATCCTCGTGAACACGGACTTCACCCCTGCCGGCGAGATCATCCCTACCGATGACCAGCACCTCCACTACGGCCAGGGTCAGACGACCGCCACCCTCGAACTAGAGCCCGGCGAGCACACCCTGCGCCTACAGTTCGCTGACGGCCTCCACACCGCCCTCGAAGGCGACCAGTACCGAGACACGATCACCGTCATCGTAGAAGCTGGCGACCAGTCACCGTCAGTTCGATTTGAGCAACCGGCCGACGGAGCAACCGTTACTTCTCCTTTCGAAGTCGTAATGACCGCCACCGGTCTCGTCGTCGAACCGTCCGGCGAAGTCAACGAAGGGGCAGGCCATTTCCATATCCTCGTCAACACTGACTTCACCCCTGCTGGGGAGGTCATTCCCACCGACGAGCAGAATCTTCACTACGGCCAGGGTCAGACGAACGCCACCCTCGAACTTGAGCCCGGCGAACACACACTACGCCTCCAATTCGCCGACGGCCTCCACACGGCGCTTGAGGGGGACCAGTACCGCGACACAATAACTGTGATAGTTGAGGCGGCTCAGTCAACAGGGGAAGGCCCGTCCGACTCCGATCAACTGGCACAGGAAACAGTTGACCTGGCAATCGAAGCCATGACCAGGACCGGCTGTAACAGTTGTCACGTAACGACAGGACTTCCTGTGGTCGATGCAACTATGCTTGGTCCCGACCAGACCAACCTCGGTGCCATAGCGGGCACACGCCGTGAAGGCTATAGCGCCGAGGAGTACCTCCGCGAGGCGATACTCGACCCCAGCGCGTTTATCGTCGAAGAGTGTCCCCTGGGACAGTGCCTCCAGGTTATGCCTGTAAACTATGGCGATCTTCTGACCGAAGAGGAATTGGACGCCATCGTTGCCTACCTCCTGTCTCTGACAACAGAGGAGTAGATCGCAGGCCTACCTGATCCAAAAAAATCCCCTGACGTTCGACTGAACGTCAGGGGATTCGATACCTTCTGTGTTTTGCCTGGACCGTCTCGGCTACTGTCTCCCGGTGCGAATCAGATCCCGTCCTGTCCGCCCTCTACAGTCTCTACCCGCCGATTGCCAAGAGCAGGACCCAGAGAAAACTGATCGAGCTTACGATGCTCACAGCCATCGCCAGGAAGAATCTGGGGCTGTACTTCTGTCTCAGCCGAAGCGACGGCTGCCACTTTACCGGCAGCATCAACCTGGATTTCACAGGCAGAAGCGCTCCTGAACGGCTCTTGCTCTTTCTTGGCGTAAATCGTGGAAAAGCGGCTTCATAAGTCATGGCTGCTCTCCTTAACCAATGATTGCTGAATAAATCCGAAACGATGCAACTGAGTATACACGATAAGAGTTCAGTTGTCCATACCTGAGATGAGGATACCACATCCTTGAACACCAAGCAAAATGGTCTTACCGGTGCAGCACCGTCTCAAAAGCCGCGGCTCAACGGTATTGCAAGGTCGCTCCGATTCTCCCTTCAGGATCCCCGCCGGCAGTCTCGCCTCCCTACAAGTCAAAGAGGCCAGGAATCTTCTTCCTCCTGCAGATCGTCCTCTTCATCTTCGAGTTCCGGATCGCCATCGTCTACCCCATAGAGACTCTCATCCATATCGTCTTCGAAAATCGATTCATCATCCAGCCACTCAAACTCTGCTTCGTCTTTGTCGGTAGCTGTGCCTGTACTTTCAAGGATTTCTGCATTCTCGATTTCATCGAACGTTATGCACGAAAGCGTTACCGGTTCCAACTCGATTTCATCGGCGTCACACCATCCGTTCAACCAGAAACTACAGCGCTTCTGCGGGCAGCGCACCCGGCTCATTTGGAGTCCTCCCATATGGCGGGCTCGTGGGGCCGCGCATGAAAGACATTTGCCCAAACAGAACGCGCCCTCTCTCGGTAAATCGATAACTTCGAGTATAGCAGAAAACTCAGACCCGTCAACCGTTTTCGGAGCGATTTGTCCTACTTTTGTTTGACTCCCAGCCCACTAGGTTTGTACACTGCCGCACTCTCCTTGAGATCGTTCCAATCGCCCTCAGATACAGGCCTGTAATTCGTCCGGCTAAATGCTTTCCATGGAGGGACGCCTGCCCGCGAATACGCGCCTTCATTTTGGGCGGTCGGCCGCAGGAGGGCCGTCCTCTGCAGGGAAATGCTCCATAAGCGCCCCCCGACACCTGGAACCGCCTACTGTACCACATCACTCTCGCCTGTCAGGCGACCAACCGGAAGCGCCCGGCCTTCGCCGCAGTTAAATCGCACCGCATTCCCGTCTTTGCAGAAACCTCCCTGAATTAAACTCGTATTGTCCTGTAGAGGGCTGACTGGCATCCGCGGCCCATCTTCTGTAGCATCAACGCCCATAGAGGGAACGTTCATGAGTACGCTGGGAAACGTCATTTGGCTAGTTTTCGGAGGTCTGATCGCCGCGCTGGGTTACATCATTGGCGGGCTGCTTCTATGCCTCACAGTCATCGGCATTCCATTTGGACTGCAATCATTGAAGATCGGCGTAGCAACTCTCGCCCCGTTTGGTAAGGAGGTAGTCGAAGGGCATCACGCCAACAGTACACTTCGCGTAATCTTTAACCTGATATGGTTGATCTTATTCGGTTGGGAGATCGCGCTGGCACATCTGCTTTCGGCCCTGATACTTACCGTCACTATTGTCGGCATCCCTTTCGCCAAGCAGCATATCAAACTGATCCCGCTCGCACTCGTTCCCTTCGGCAGGGACTTGCATTAACCCAATATTCCACTGGGAAAGCTTCTAACGTCCCCATTCCCCTACCCATGTCTTGATTGAACCTGGCAGAAATTGCCTTGGAAATGAGGCCTACCACGGATTCCGTAGTCCTCCAATCCCTGCCACCTTGCTCACTGTCCCGATCGCATGAATCGGGATTCTTGACCGGACCTAAGTAGACGTTAGATAATCCAATTTGCGTTTTGCGACCCCAATTCACCCCGTCGCCAACGCATTCACTCCTCCTCCCGCTCACTAATCATCCTTCGATACGCCAGCCTCCCTCTGCTTCGGGTTCGACCTGAGCCTGTGATTCAGGTGGCGTCTCCTTCAGGACGGAGGCAAGTGATCCCAGAGCAGTAGTACCTCCGCTTGGACTCCCGAACGTCAATATATGTGCGCGTCAAACCTGATTCAAAAGTTAGGTTAGCTGTTGCAACTGTGGTAAAAGATAAACGGCTAGCGTTCTCATTGGAACCAGGCACGAACCGAACTTATCTAAGGAGAGGCGAAAGTAAACTGCCCACGCCAATGCTTCTTTCTCCAGAGTGTCACCGCAGTCGTCCCGCTGTTCCCCTCTTTGGCGCGACCCTCCAAGCTAACAGAGAATCTGATTTCAAGGTATCGCCCGGTCAAGTGTCTGACAGAGGTTCGGGGATTCAAGTCATCGTAAAGAACTGCCCAGTGTTCATAATTGGATACGCCGGAAATCAGAGCGCCCAGATCCCTTTTGCGATGTCCCACGAATGGTCTGTTATGCTGTCGGCTTGGGCGGATCGGGTAGCTAGTGAATTGACAGATACAGAGTACCCGGTCAGAGCTCTCATGCACCCAGTCGACTGAAGCAACCATGCTAGCCGCATCCCTCTCCCTCACAGTCGTCAGTGGTATAGTCCTTTACTGGATTCGGCCTCATAGGCACAATTGGGCCGGCTGGCTTTCGGCATTGCCTCCCCTGGCAGTCACAGTCTGGCAGCTCAACGTTGCTCTCCCTTTGCTGCGCGGCGGCGCAGGTGCAACTTCCAGCCAGGACGGGGCCTTGGAGAACGGCGCCATCCTTGTCGAACAATATCGATGGATTGAAAGCCTGGGCTTGGAGCTTTCCTTCCGCCTCGACGGCCTCTCTCTGCTTTTCGGGCTCATCATTTCCGGCGTTGGCGCTGCTGTCGCCCTTTACACGCATTACTATCTTGAGGACGACGAGCGCCAGGGCTACTTCTACCTTTCGCTCTTCGCCTTCATGGCCTCGATGTTGGGTCTCGTCTGGGCCGACAATCTGTTGACTCTCTTTGTCTTTTGGGAAGGAACCAGCGTTACCAGCTACCTTCTCATCGGCTACTCACACCGCTCGCCTGTCGCCAGAGGCGGCGCCCGTAACGCATTCATTGTTACAGCAGGAGGCGGTCTCGCCTTGATTGCGGGTTTGATTCTGCTGGGCCAGCAGAGCGGCACATACACTATCAGCGAGATCGTCTCACGCCCCGGTCTGACGGAACTAGACCTCTATCCGGCAATTCTGATCCTTGTCCTCTTAGGCGCTTTCACCAAGTCAGCCCAGTTTCCCTTTCACTGGTGGCTGCCCGGCGCCATGGCCGCGCCAACACCTGCCAGCGCGTATCTGCATTCCGCCACCATGGTCAAAGCGGGCGTCTACCTTCTGGCCCGTCTCCATCCTGCCCTCAGCGACCATCCCATGTGGATGTGGGCGCTGCTCATCTTCGGCGGCACCACAATGATTGTAGGTGCAGTCACCGCCGTACGGCATTGGGATATGAAGGCCCTGCTGGCTTACGCTACAGTCAGCCAGCTTGGTGTCCTTACCACACTGCTGGCCTTTCGCGGCGAGACCGCGCTACTGGCCGTCGTAGTCGGAATCCTCTCCCACGCTCTCTATAAGGGTCCCCTCTTCCTGGTGGCCGGAATCGTGGACCATTCAACTGGAGTCAGAGATTTGAGGAGACTGTGGGGGCTCAGACATTCTCTGCCTGTAACCTCTGCCGTGGCCCTATTGGCGGCTCTTTCCATGGCCGGCGCCCCGCCCTTATTTGGTTTTGTCGCAAAGGAGACACTGCTCGAATCCTTTTTTGAAGCGGGCGAATACGGCGCGATGGCGGGATGGGTTGCGTTTGGCGCCGCGACCGTCGCGGGGGCCTTCTTCGTTACCTACAGTCTGACCCTCTTATGGGAAGCCTTTTTGCGACCCGGACCGACCAGTGATACCGACGGCCCACCTCAGCAGGACTCACTTCAAGGTGCTCATACGCACGTCCATCACCATCCTGCCGCCCCCTTTGTGGCCGCGCCGCTGGTTCTCGTTGCCTGCGGCACAGTTGCCCCGTTCGCTTTGCAGCCCCTCAACAGACTCTTTATGCCTGCGGCGGCTGCGATATCAGGCTCACCCGTCTACAAATACGCGGCACTCTGGCACGGTCTTACACCCGTCTTTCTGACGAGCTTGCTCGCCATCGCGGCCGGTGTATTGCTCTTCTTCAACCGGGCCTTCTTGCGCAGAGAAATGGGCCGCCTTCCTGAAAGCCTGCGCGGAGTCGTAGTTTTCCAGGCCCTGCTGGACTGGATCTACGCTTTGGGCCAGGTGACGGCCCGTTTCTCACAGGGCTATACTCTCGCATCGCAGGCGGCCATCGTCTTGCTGGCTGCAGCCATTCCCGTTGCCGTCGCCCTGCCGCAAATTGCATTTTCAGATCTCATTCCTTCAAACGACTTCATACTCGGTGCTCCTGAAACGATTCTGATTATTATGATGATTGTATCCGCCTACGTTACAGTCCGCATAAGAACAAGCTTGGGAGCTATCATAAGCTTGGGCGTTGTCGGCGTCTCAGTGACCCTTTTTTACGTGTTCTTCAGCGCACCCGATTTGGCCCTTACCCAGCTTCTCATCGAGGTACTGTTGGTAGTCCTTCTGGTAATCGTCTTCACCAGGCTTTCGCCTGATATTCGACCGCCCATGCAGAAGCTGAAGCAGGCTCGAAATATACTGGTAGCTCTTGCGGTCGGGGCATTCGGCTTCTTTCTTGTCCTCTTCAACTCCAGCGAAGCTTTGCAGGCCGCTCGGTCCATCAGCGGCTACTTTCTGCACAATGCCGTGCCCTCCGGGCACGGCACTAACGTTGTGAATGTAATCCTGGTTGACTTCCGCGCCATCGACACGATGGGTGAGATCACCGTTTTGGCCCTGGCGGCCCTCGGGGGATATGCCCTGCTGAACGCCCCCCGCGTCAATCTTCCCGGGTCGATAGCGCAGTCCAGGGAGCCAGAGTCAGGCGAGAATCCAGCTGGACGTATAGCCGTCGAAGCCGAGCGGCCAGGTCCCGAGTCACCTACCGGTGAAGGCGGCGCCTAGAGAACGCCAATTGCTCTCAGAAAACGCTACTCATGCCTGAACTCTATTTGCGCCTTTTGAATCGTGTTTTGACGCCGATACTCTTGCTGCTGGCCTTCTACCTGCTATTTCGCGGCCACAACTTGCCCGGCGGCGGCTTCATCGCCGGCCTTATGGCTGCCTCCGCCATTCAGCTTCAAATACTGAGCCGGGGCCATAGGAGGGTTCGGCGCACGTTCGGACCCTACCTGAATAATGGAATCGGACTAGGGCTGGCAGTCGCCATTTGCGCCGGCTTCGCAGGATTACTAGAGGGGACATTCTTCAAAGGAATCTGGTTCAGCCTGGATCTGCCGCTGATGGCTAGTATCAAACTAGGCACGCCAGTAGTTTTCGATCTTGGCGTCTTTTTGGTCGTGGCAAGTTTCACCACCTCATACCTTCTCGGCCTGAGCCGCGTTTCTGACACAGCCGCGCATCGGCGAGATGAAACAGCGTCTCGATATCGTTACAACATGACCGACCCCGACCAGGCGGACCGCGGCGTCGCACCTGGCACAAGGGCAGAATCATGATCTCTATGCTTCTGGCACTTGCTGTTGGCAGCCTCTTCGCTTCCGGGACATACCTTATCTTGAGGCGTGGACAGATCAAGCTCATACTCGGGTTGTCATTGCTGAGTCATGGCGTCAACCTACTGCTCTTTGGGTCCGGCAGACTCACCGAAGGCCGGCCCCCAATCTTTCTGGACAAGAATGCGTATGCTGAAACAATCGCATCGAGTTTGCCTGCTGACCCCCTGCCGCAGGCTCTTATCTTGACGGCTATCGTAATCAGCTTCGGAATAACAGCATTCGTCATCGTCCTCGTGAACCGACGCCATACGGTTACACAGACCGACTTTGTACACGGCGAATATGTACCCCTCTTGCGGGAAGGGGATCCCTTTGATTTCTCTGACTCTTCTGACAGTGTTCAGCACGATTGGCTTGCCTACGAAGTAGACGAAGTTTACGACATCGAGGAGTTGCTGCCTGGCCTTCCCGCGATGCCCGTTTCTGAACGTGACGAATCGACTGCAATGGAGGAGGACAGCTACCAGTGGCCTTGAGCGCAAACCTGCTGGCTGTCCCCGTTTCAGCGCCGCTTCTGACAGCCGCTCTCATACTCTTGTTCGCCCGCTGGGGTGGGCGGAGACGAATAAGGCAGCAGATTGGACTGACGACTCTGGCACTGTGCCTGAACCTGGCTGCGACCGCAATCCTATTTCAGGCTACCGCAGTACGGGGAGGAAGATTCGTCTTGCAACTGGGCGACTGGTCGGCCCCCTTCGGAATCACGTTTTACAGTGATGGGCTTTCGGCAACGCTCCTGCTGCTAACTGCACTGGTCGCACTGGCGGTCTACCCTTTCGCCGTCGCAACTATCGATTACCACCGCGACCGTATGGGTTTCCATCCTCTGTACCTGTTCCTACTCATGGGTGTAAACGGTGCATTCCTCTCAGGAGACCTCTTCAATCTCTACGTCTTCTTCGAAGTCCTACTGATGGCCAGCTTTGTCTTGCTGACCATCGGTGCCCAGCCGGCCCAGACCAACAGCGGAATACGCTACGTGGTACTCAATCTGCTCGCATCGACCATCTTTCTGATCGCGGCGGGAGTCGCCTACGGGACTCTCGGCACTCTAAACATGGCCCAGATCGCGCAACGGCTGCCAATGGCTTCACCTGCAGTGCGCACGGTTTTCGCCGGCCTTCTGCTGGTCAGTTTTGGCAGTAAGGCCGCTGTTTTCCCCCTCTTTTTCTGGTTGCCGGCCAGTTACCATACACCGCCCCCGGCAGTCACCGCGCTCTTTGGGGGCCTGCTAACGAAAGTTGGCATCTACACACTCTTTCGTAGTTTTACCTTATTCTTCCCAGAACTCCTGGTGAGCTGGCAACCTATTCTCTTGACCATTTCGGGCGCAACCATGCTGGTCGGTGCGCTTGGTGCTTTGGCCCAGCCAGGAATCCGCCGGATATTGAGTTTCCATATCATCAGTCATGTTGGTTTCATGTTGATGGGGCTCGCCGTCGCACAGAGCGGCAACAGACTGGCTGTTGGGTTCGGTTTGGGCGCGGCGGTCATCTACCTCTGCCACCACATGATTATCAAGACCGCTCTCATAATGGCTGGAGGGGCGGTCGAACTACATATGGGCAGCGACCGGCTGGCCTCAATCGGAGGACTGGTCACCAGGCAACCTCTTCTTGCCTTTCTATTCTTCATGTCCGCCATCTCCTTGGCGGGTGTCCCACCTTTCAGCGGATTCGTCAGTAAGCTAAGCCTCCTCCAGATCACTCTCGACACACGCCACTGGCTCGTGTCAGGCATAAGCCTTTTTGCCAGTTTGCTCACCATGATAAACATGATGCGCCTCTGGCGTGAGTCATTTTGGGGAGAATACAATCGACCCAGCCGCGTTCCTTCCAGAATTCTGCAGAGCAGAGGCCGGCAGCGGCTGATGTTGACACCCGTGGCCGTTCTGGTCCTCCTCAGTCTCGCACTCGGCATTTGGGGTGGACCGGCCCTCCAGCTGTCCATGAAGGTTGCCCAGCAAGCTCTTGACCGTGAGGCCTACATTGATGCCGTATCGCCTTCGAGCCAGATCTCGACACCGGGTGCAGAACAACCTTTAGGCTCTCTGCAAGCATACTTATCGGACCGCCCGAAAGGAATGTCCGGCATGGCGGCACACTCGGTGCCGGTATCGCGTTGAACAGAATGGCGACCGCGACAACACTTGCAGGCGGATGCGAAATTGTACGCATCTTGAAAATGGGGAGTTGAAACTCTTTCAATGCAACGACTCCTGGTCCTGAATCTGTTTATCTCACTAATGTGGCCAATCCTTAACAACGACTATACGTTGGGGGCACTCTCTCTTGGCTTTTTTTTCGGCTTTGTGCTCATGTCTCTCGTGCAGCGAAGGTACGGGCTCTACACGATGCGGGCCGCCGGTTTTGGAGCCTTTGTACTGTGGGCCATCCTGCAAAGTAACGTGCAGTTGGCCCTGAAGGTGCTGGCCAGTTCCGTCGGCTTTCATCCCACGATGCGACCGGGCATAGTTGCCGTCCCACTGACATTGACCAACCAGTTCGACATCACTGTACTGGCAAGCATCATCACTTTGACACCGGGTACCTTAAGTATCGATCTGGGCGAGGATGTGTCCGGTCATCTTCAACCGTACGGCGAACCAGAGGAGGATGCGATCGGCGTGGAAACAGAAGTAGATGATCTTCGCCCGGAGTCTGGCGTAGGCCTGACCGAGCTGCCTGACCGCCAGACCGGGCCACGCGACAGAGGGGAAGCAGCCCTGCTCGTCCACGCCATCGACATTGCCGACCCGAATACATTCCGTGCCGGCATCAAGCAAGACTTTGAGCGCCCCCTCCTGGAACTGCGCCGGCTGATTGCTGAGATGGACGCCGCCGATACCTAAACCTGGAGGATCAGATTGAGCAACGAATTCTTTGAACTGAGCCTGGCCGTCCTGATGACCCTGCTCTCTTTTTCGCTCCTTCTTTGCTTCTGGAGGCTTCTGCGCGGACCAAACCTGCCCAATCGAACGGTAGCCTTTGACCTTATTTCCATTCACGCAGTCGGAATCTTCGTCCTTTTTGCGGTGAACAGTCATTCTTACGTTCTCTTGGAAGGGGCAATAATTACGGCAGTGCTAGGTTTCCTGGGAACGATGATGTTTGCTCGCG
This sequence comes from Caldilineaceae bacterium, assembly GCA_011523365.1. Classification (GTDB taxonomy): domain Bacteria; phylum Chloroflexota; class Anaerolineae; order Caldilineales; family Caldilineaceae; genus Bin5. Next base: position 2,074 of record WTGY01000139.1, on the reverse strand, counting down.
CCTTGGAACGCTATCCCCACGCAAGATGGCTGGAGAGACAGCCTGGGGAAGACGAGAATACTCCGCCGGCCTAACTCTTGGCGAGGTGCACGCATGGACCCAACAATTGCAAATCTCATCGTAGTTTCGTTGGCCTCAGTCGGGACGCTCTTTCTACTCGTCAGCGCACTAGGCATACTTCGTTTACCGGATGTCTTGACTCGCATGCACGCCGCCGGAATCGCCGCAACGCTTGGCATCACCTGCTTGCTGCTTGCCACCGGACTCCACTTCTACGCCGAAGGACAAATGCTTCGCATGGTGGCCCTTATTATCCTCTTTTTCGTGACCGCCCCCATTGCAACAACCACCATGGCCAGGGCCGCCTACCGCACAGGCCAAGCAGACCAGTTCGTGCTCGCTCACGACGATCTCGCCGCGATTTCTCAAATTGTCGAGGCGGAGAATCAGGATAGTCTCGGCGCCGCTGAAGAGTAGGTTGCCTGACACAACGGGAGCGATGAACTTGGCCAATTGGGAGAGCGAGTTCGGGAAAAGTCCACCCCGGGAAAACTCGCAATTGGACCTGATACTTGCCGTAGATCTGGGCAGCTCCTCGGTGAGAGCTTCGGCCTACCTCATAGACGGGACCAGGCTCGAGGAGACCACAGGATTCCGCAATACGGAGCAGTCCGCGGACGGCACTTTCGATCCGCATGTTCTCACCGGTCTGACTGAGGAAGTCATCAGTGATTGTCTGGCACGCGTCCGAGAGGTCACGAACGACGCGCGCTTCGTCGCCGCCGCATGGACCAGCTTTGCCATGAGCTGGCTCGGTGTCGACGCCTCCGGCCAGCCGGTCACGCCTGTCTACACTTATTCCGACGCCCTCAGCGGGCCCTTTGCCGACAGCCTGAGGCAAGAACTACTGCAGCAAGGTAAACTCGACGACGCGTGGCAGCGCACCGGCGCTCCAGTCCATACAGCCTATGCCCCGGCGCAGCTGCTTCGTCTGGCGGCAGAAGAGCCAGAGCTTTTGCATCAGGTCGTGTGCTGGCAAACACTCACCGCAAGCCTGTTCGCTCGCTGGCGGGGCCAAACCCGTGCCCCGGTCAGCAACAGTGAAGTTGGCTGGACGGGCCTGCTCAATCGGCGCAGTTTAGCCTGGGATAAAGAGCTTGTTGAGCGTGTAGGCGTTAATCCACAGCATCTGCCTCCTGTGCTTGACTATGCGAAAGCACTTGTTGGCTTGGCCGAACCTTGGGCTTCGAAGTGGCCGGAGCTCGCACACACACCCTTTTTCCTGGCTGTCGGTGACGGCGTGGGCGCCAATCTCGGCAGCGGGTGTTCGGACAACTCGCGCATCGCCGTGACGATAGGGACCACCGGCGCAATGAGGGTCGTTCTGCCAAACGAACTGCGACACGGCGAGCTAGACACTGGAGAGGCTGGCTTGCAACAGGTTCCCGTCGGTCTTTGGAGCTATCCCATCGACAGTAAACGCTGGCTGGTCGGCGGTTCATTGACCGATGGCGGCTCACTCTTTTCCTGGCTACACGAAAATCTGGCTGTCGGGGACACGGACGCCCTGCTCACCGCCGCTGCCGGCGTCCCTGCCGGCACACACGGTCTGACCATCCTCCCCTTCCTACGCGGCGAACGCGCCCCAGGTTGGGCCACTGAGGCATCCCTGACCATCAGCGGCATCTCACCTGCAACCACCGCAGCTCATTTGTTCCGCGCAGCCTTCGAAGCCGTTGCCCTTCGCTTTCGGCTTATCTACGATTTGCTTAGCCCTCTTTTGCCCCCAGGTACTGAAATCGTCGCCAGCGGCGGAGCACTTCAGGATAACAGACTGTGGCGCCAGATCCTCGCCGACACTCTCCAGATTCCCGTGCACATCGTCAGTGTCGATGAAGCTACGAGCCGCGGTGCCGCTATCCTCGCCCTGCAGGCGCTGGGACTTCCCCTCCCGCCCGGCCCCCCCACCGTTCACACAGCAATGCCCGGCAGGAATGCAGGTGCTGTCTACGCGCAAGCGTTTCAGCGCCCGCAAGACCTGTAAGACCGCATTATTGCCGGGCCGTAAATTGCG
>WTGY01000026.1 GCA_011523365.1 Caldilineaceae bacterium | reverse complement strand
CGTCCCGCCAGTCCCATCAAATCCCCGTAGGTGCCGGCCTTGTGCCTGCCCTCGCACCCTCCCCAACTTACGGACTCCACCGGACGGCCAGGCCCGGCGCCTGCACAGCGTCTCGCCCGAATACGGTAGACAGCGCCAGCCACCGCTGGCACTGATTGCCCGCCAGACTGTTCCTACCCCAATTTTGGGATGCACCCTCCAGATAAGGCGTGTCTCTGTGACACCACGCCTTGCCGCTGTCCCCTGGGTCTGAAATGTCCCTCCATTTCCCACGGCAATTGCATCGAAATCAATGATATAATTGCACTGTGCCGAAATGCAGATAGGCATTGCTGAGAGCGCATCATCGTCAAGCCAGACTCCCGCTGGCAGGCAATCTGAAGGCGAAGGAAGGCCGCGGCAAGACTGTATGCTGTCCATAACCTGTCCGCCCGGAACCCAATAAGGACAGCGAGGAAACGTGTGCGAAGGCAAACGCAAAGGTCCGGAACAAGAAATACTGCCCCCTCTGACCCGACTTGACCCGACCCTAAGCCTCCAGACACGACGCCCTGCTCCCAGCCGCCAGCTGACCGGCAAGAGTCTGTCGCTATTGACAGTCGTGGCGAGGTCGCCAGAACCGGGAACTGACGCCGGAAACGGAAAAACTGATGCAAAATCCTAACGACAACAAGAACCGGAAAAAAATTTGCCCGCTTTTACCCGACTTTTCCGCCATTTCCGCTATTTCCGCCATATTCCCGCCAAAACACGACCCGCCATGTAAAGGTTCGTACAACTCTCGCAGTCGCTGGAATGAGACCCCCAGCACCAGCCAGCCCCTCATCACAGTTAATCCCCTAAATCCCATAAAATCACAGTTCAGACAACCCGTAAACAAGCTGGTTGGAAAACTGACTATCTCCTCAAAGTTCTCTCCCATTAAGATGCGTAGGCCCTCCCCATCTCCCCAACGCGTTCGCCCGCCCGTCCACAGATCGGGTATAATCAGCTATCGCAATCACTCCCGTACACCGGCACAAGATGCCAAAACCGCAACGCAAAGCGAGCCCTCCCTATGAAAGCAGTTGCCAAATACGGTTACGGCGATAAAGAAGTCGAAATACGCGACGTCCCCGAACCCCAAATGAAACCCGGCCAGGTCATGGTAGAGGTCAAAGCCACCGGCGTCTGCGGCTCCGACGTCCACATGTGGCGCAATATGCAGTCCTGGGAAATCACCCTCCCGCTCGTCCTCGGCCATGAATTCGCCGGCGTAATCGTCGACGTCGGCGACGAAGTCTCCGGCTGGGAAATCGGCGACAGGGTCGCCGTCGAAACCGCCGCCGAAGTCTGCGACGCCTGCGTCTACTGCCTCAGCGGCGACTACAACCTCTGTCCCAACCGCCTCGGTTACGGCGCCCTCGCCGACGGCTCCATGACCCGCTACGTCGCCGCCCGCCCCCAGATCCTCCATCGCGTACCCGACAACGTGCCCGACGAGCACGCCGCGCTCACCGAACCGATCTGCGTCGCCTACAACGCCCTCGTCGAAAAGACCGCCATGAAACCCGGCGACCTCGTCGTCATCCAGGGCCCCGGCCCGATCGGCATCATGGCCCTCCAGATCGCCCGCATCCGCGGCGCCGGCACCCTCGTCGTCCTCGGCACCGACGCCGACGCCAAGCGCATGGAAGTGGCCGCCGAGCTCGGCGCCGACTACACGCTCAACATCCAGCGCGACGATCCCATGGCCCTCATCGAATCTCTCGGCGACGGCTTCGGCGCCGACCTGGTCATCGACGCCACCGGCGTAAGCAAAGCACTGCAACAGTCCCTGGAGCTGGTACGCCCCAACGGTCGCATCACCAAGATCGGCTGGGGCCCGCAACCCCTCGACTTCAGCCTCGACCCGCTGGTCGGCAAAGCCGTAACACTCCAGGGCACCTTCAGCCACCTCTACCCAACCTGGGAGCGTGTCCTGACACTGCTCTCCACCGGGCAGGTGAACCTGGCCCCCGTCATCGGCGGCATCTATCCCCTCGAAGACTGGGAAGAGGCCTTCGAAAGCATGGAGCACGGCGAAAACGTGAAATCCGTCCTCCGTCTGGACGCCTGACGCGAGACCGAATAAACCTGCTCGCGATTGAAGCGAAGCAAACCATGGCCCACCCGACGACGAAACCGGTAGAAGCACCCGAACTGACCTGGGAGATCGCCCAACTCTTCCCTGCCCAGGGCCACTGGAGCCAGGAAGAGTACTTGGCGCTGGATACCAATCATCTGATCGAACTCTCCCACGGTCAGTTGGAGGTCCTGCCAATGCCAACCCAGTCGCATCAGCTACTGGTTATAGCCCTGTTTGAACTCCTGCGTAACTTTGTCCGTGAAGGACAACTTGGCACCGTTCTGCTGGCTCCCATGCGGGTCCAACTCTGGCCGGGCAAGTTTAGAGAACCCGATATTCTGTTCATGAGGTCTGAGCATGATGATCGTCGCTCTGACAGATTCTGGGAGGGCGCCGACCTCGTCATGGAGGTTGTCAGCCCTGATGACCCCGAACGCGACAAAGTGACCAAACGCCGCGAGTACGCCCAGGCCGGGATCCCCGAATACTGGATCGTCGAGCCGGTTGATTCATCGATTAGTGTCCTCACCCTACACGGACCGGAGTATTCCCTTCACGGTAAGTTCGTCTCGGGCGAGACAGCGACCTCAGTACTTTTGGAGCGGTTCAAGGTAGACGTGGCCTCCGTGTTCTCAGAAGTAGGTTGAAAGAAAGAAAACAATGGCCCTGACCACGGCAACACCGGATAAAACAGCCGAACCGACCTGGGACATCGCCCGACTCTTTCCCGCCCAGGGCCACTGGAGCGAGGAAGAGTATCTCGCGCTCGATACCAACCACCTCACCGAGTTTTCGCACGGGCGGATCGAGGTTCTCCCCTTGCCTACTTTCTCGCACCAAAGACTCGTTGCACTCCTCTACCGGTTGCTCTTGGGATTTGTCGAAGAGCGTGAGATAGGTGTCGTCATGTTTGCCCCCTTGCGAGTTCAACTCGGGCAAGGGAAATTCAGAGAGCCGGATCTCGTCTTCATGGCCGCCGAACACGCCGACAGACTGGGTGAGCAGTTCTGGCGCGGCGCCGATCTCGTCATGGAAGTCGTCAGCCCCAATGACCCCGTACGCGACAAAGTGACCAAACGCCGCGAATACGCACAGGCCGGCATCCCCGAATACTGGATCGTCGACCCCACCGATGCGTCCATCACCGTACTCACTCTACAGGGACAGGAATACGCGCTTCACGGCGAGTTTGTCGCCGGCGAGACGGCACTGTCCGTACTTCTGGAAGGTTTCACGGTCGACGTTAGCGACCTGTTCTCTGAAGCAAGTAGATAGATCGCGATAGATTACTTGAAATAGCCGTTTTCATCTCCCGCGGAGAGGACCTTTGTCGAAAAAAGAACCGATCATCCAGGTCTCATTAGACGTAACATCAATCGACGAGGCCCTCGACATGGCCGGCGCAGCCGTACGCGCCGGCGTCGACTGGCTGGAAGCCGGCACGCCCCTGATCCTCGCCGAAGGTCTCCACAGCGTCCGCGCCATGCGGGCGGCCTTCCCCGACCATCCCATCGTCGCAGACCTCAAAACAATGGACGGCGCCGGACTCGAAGCCGAGATGATGTTCCAGGCCGGCGCCGACTACGTCGTCGTCATGGGCGTGGCCCATGACGCCAGCATCATCGAACAGGTCAAAATGGCGCAGCGCCTCGGCGGCAAAGTCATGTGCGACGTCATGCTCTGCGCCGACAAACCCGGCCGCGCCAAAGAAGCCCAGGACATGGGCGTCGACGTCATCATCGTCCACACCGGCTTCGACGAACGCAACATGATCCCCGGCCTCAGTCCCCTCGATGACCTGTCGCCCATCCTCGAAGCCGTCGACATCCCCGTGCAGGCCGTCGGCGGGCTGTCCGTCGAGCAGGCCATCGAAACCCTCGACATGGGCGCCGAAATCGTAGTCTTCGGCGCGCCCCTCGTCATCGCCTCCGACGCCTTCACCGCCGCCACCGACGACTTCGAAGGCCTGCTCCGAGAAATAGTCACCAAGGTTAAAGGATAAGAACACCTGCAGCCGTCTCCGATCGAGAACGGCCTCGACCAGAACAGCCTGCTTTAGTCCGCATTGCCCGTAGGAAGGGAGAAGAACCATGAACCTGCTTCAAGACATCCAGGACATCCGTTTCCCCGCCAACCTGCCCGACACCCTCCTGGCCGTCCACCAGACCTTCGACACACCCCAGGTCGATGACATTCACGCCGCCGTCGGCAAAGCCCTGAAAGAGAGCGGCATCATGACGCCCATGCAGCCGGGCGACTCCGTCGCCGTCGGCGCCGGCAGCCGCGGCATCGCCAACCTCGCCAGCATCGTGCGTGCCGCCGTCGATCACCTCAAGGCCGCCGGCATGAGGCCCTACGTCGTCCCCGCCATGGGCAGCCACGGCGGCGCAACCGTCGAGGGCCAAAAGGAAATCCTCGCCGGCATGGGCGTCACCGAGGACGCCATAGGCGCCGAGATCAGGGCAACCATGGAAGTCGCCGAAATCGGCCGCATCCCGGACGGCCCCGCAGTCTGCCAGGGCAAAGACTCCATCGACGCCGACCACGCCATCCTCGTCAGCCGCATCAAGCCGCACACCGACTTCCGCAGCCACCTCGAGAGCGGCCCCTCCAAAATGTGTGTAATAGGCTGGGGCAAACAGCACGGCGCATCCATGATGCACAGCGGCGGCGGCAGGAATTTCCAGATGTATCTGGAGCCGGCCGCGCGCGTCTACGAGGCAAACACCAACTTTCGCGGCGCCATCTGCCCCGTCGAAAACGCCTACGAGGACACCGCCCTCATCGCCGGCCTCACCGCCGCCGAAGTCGGCACCAAGGTAGAGGCAGACCTGCTCGCCAAGGCCAAGGACTACCTCGCCCAGATTCCTTTTGAAGCAGTCGATATACTCGTCGTACGCGACCTCGGCAAAAACATCTCCGGCACCGGCATGGACACCAACGTCATCAGCCGCCTCAGCATCCCCCGCCAGCCCGAAAACTTCGGCAAAGTCGACGTCGCCATCATCACCGTCCTCGACCTGACCGAAGAAACGCACGGCAACGTCTCCGGCCTCGGACTCGCCAACGTGACCACCGAGCGCGTCTTCCGCAAGATCGACTGGCAGGCCACCTACATGAACGCCGTCACATCCGGCATCTTCAGTGCCACCCGCTCCCACTTGCCCCTGACCTTCGCCGACGACGAACGCGCCCTTGAGGTCTCCCTCCGCATCTGCGCCGAACCCCAGGACGCCGCCAAAATGGTCTTCATCCGCGATACCCTGACCCTGGAGGACTTCTACGTCAGCCCCAGCCTGCGCGCAGAAGTCGAGAACCACCCCCGTCTCACCATCACCGGTGAAACGCCTCTCTCCTTCACGAGTGGCGTCATGCAGACGCCCTGGCAAATGGAGCCGGTTCTGGAGTACGCCTGATCCACTTGATCTTGAATTCGCCCGGTGCTGACAGTCCCAGCATCAGCATCGGGCGCCACCCTACAGTCCTATCCGCCAACCGCAGCGCCGAACCCGAACATCACCGCACTCCCAACACATGACGCCCAGCCCAGATTCACCGACGCGCTCCTCCCGCTTGGCCCTCCTTCTTGGCGATCCTAGTGGCATCGGGCCGGAAATTGTCGCCCGCATCCTGGCGGAAGAATCAGATCCGGACAAAACCACCGCCAGTTTCAACGGTGTAAACATCATCGTCATCGGCGAACCCTGGATCCTGGAATGGGGCGCCCAATGCGCCGGTCTCTCGCTCGAACTGCCCCAATACAATTCACCTGAGGATCTGCCGCCTTCGCCCCCCCGGCCCGTACTCCTGACCGGCCCGTCCTTCCCGCAGGAAGAACACACGCCCGGCCGCGTGAGCCCCGCCGCCGGCCGCTACGTCCTGCAATCGCTCGACTATGCCGCCGACCTCGCCCGCGCCGGCCTCATCGACGGCATTACCTACGCCTCGCTCAATAAACAGGCCATGCACGCTGCCGGCAGCCGCCACGAGGACGAACTCCGCTACTTCGCCGACCGCCTCGGCGTCAGCGGCCACGTCGGCGAAGTCAACACACTCGACGGACTCTATACGTCCCGCGTTTCCTCCCACATCCCCCTGCGCGCCGTCTACGAACACATCTCCGTCGCTGAAATCCTGCCCGCCATCCGTCTTATCCACCACACCATCCGCCGTAGCGGGCAGCCGGCCCCCCGCCTCGCCGTTGCCGGTCTCAATCCCCACGCCGGCGAAGGCGGCCTCTTCGGCAGCGAAGAAATCGACGTCATCCGCCCGGCGGTCGAAGCCGCCCAGGAAGAGGACATCGCCGCCTCCGGCCCCTACCCGCCCGACACCGTCTTCCTGCGCGCCAGCCGCGGCGAGTTCGACGGCGTCGTCACCATGTATCACGACCAGGGCCAGATCGCCATGAAACTGCTCGGCTTCGAACGCGGCGTCACCATCCACGCCGGCCTGACCACGCCCATCACAACTCCGGCCCACGGCACAGCCTTCGACATCGTCGGCAAGGGCGTCGCCAGCCCACAGGCCCTCAAACAGGCGCTGAAACTATGCGCGCAAATGCTCGCCCCAGGCGCCTTTAACCCGCCTGAGCAGAGGTCAATATGACAAAATCGGAGCTTGCCCTACACGGCGGCCAACCGGTCCGCACCCAACCGTGGCCCAGCTGGCCCCAGTGGGATGAAACCGAGCGCGCCGGCCTCCTGGCCGTACTTGAAAGAGGAGAATGGGGCGGCTACGACACAGCCGTGACCGAATTCGAATCCGCCTTCGCCGCCCGCCACGCCGCCCAATACTGCGTCACCACCGTCAACGGAACCACTACCATCGAGACCGCCCTGCGCGCCCTCGAAATCGGGCCCGGAGACGAGGTCATCGTACCTCCCTACACATTTATCGCAACCGCCGCCTCGGTACGCATCGTCGGCGCCACCCCCGTCTTCGCCGACGTCGACCTCGACACCTGGAATCTCTCAACCCCTGCCGTCGAAGCCGCCATCACCGACCGCACCAAAGCCGTAATCCCTGTCCACTTCGGCGGCCTGCCCGTCGATTTCGACAGCCTGCTCCCACTCGCCCAACAGCACAATCTTTTCGTCATCGAAGACGCCGCCCACGCCCACGGCAGCAGTTGGAACGGCCAACCCGTCGGCGCCCTCGGCGTCGCCGGTTCATTCAGCTTCCAGGCCAGCAAAAACCTCACCGCCGGCGAAGGCGGCGCCCTCCTGACCAACGATCCCGAGCTGGCCGAGCGCATGTGGAGTATCGCCAACTGCGGCCGCAGCCCGGACGGCCACGGCTACGAACATCCCAACCTCGGCACCAACCTGCGCCTCAGCGGCTGGCAGGCCGCTGTCCTCTCCGCCGGCCTAACCCGCCTCGACGACCAGCTCCAACGCCGCATGAACAACGCCCGCCGTCTGCGTGGCTTCCTCGACGAAATCGACGGCCTCACGCCCCAGCGCTGGGACCCCCGCGTCGACGCCCACGCTCACCACATCTTCCTCATGCGCTACGACGCCGAGAGTTTCGCCGGGTTGCCCCGTCAGGCCTTCATCTCCGCCCTGCGCGCCGAAAACATCCCCGTCGGCCCGCTCTATCCCTACCCCCTCTACCACCAGCCCCCGCTCGTCGAACCCTTCAGCCGCATCACACCCTGCCCCAACAGCGAGCAACTCTGCCAGCAGACCGTCTCCCTCAGCCAAAACGTCCTCCTGGCCGAGCCGCACGAGATGGACGACATCCTCCAAGCCATCCTCAAAGTCCGCCAAAACATCGCCGCCCTCCACTAACCACTGACTACTGACCACCACCAACCACCCTGTCCACCAACTCCACCAGCGTCTCCTCCTCCCCGAAATGCCCTGGCTTCAACACAACAAGCATCTGTCGCCCGTCGATTACAGCGCTGCATAACGGCATCCCCGGCAGCAACTCCTCCTCAACAGACAAACGCGCTACGCCCAGGCTCTTGAGTATTGGCATAGCCGTATCGCCGCCGACCAGGAGCAACAAATCCACCGGCCGCCGCGCCAGCGCCGCCGAACTGACGCGGCCCAGATGTTCGGCCCGCCGTCGCGCCTCACTGCCTTCCAGAACAGTGCCGGGTTGGGGCCGGGGCTGCTGCAAAAGCCAGATCGGCTGTTCCGGGTCCAGAGCGGCTGTCGCCGACGCTTTGGTCTCTGGAGCAACGATCATCTGGCTGACTCCTCGACGAGCAGCGTCACACCCGGAGCGGAGCAAATAGGCGATCTGACGGTGGGCAACGTCGCTGCCACTGCCCACCACCGCAAGGACCGACCGCCCCGCGGTGCCCAGACGCTCCGCCGGTAAACTGGGAAACACTTCCTCTACCCCGACTCGCCGCGCCAGCGCGCCCACAAGTCCGGCGCTCCCGCACAGCAGTGCCTCCGGTACGCCCTCCTGCTGCGCCCGTACCACCCTGTCCAGGTCGTCGTCCGTCATCGCGTCGACCGCAATCACGATTCGCCCTTCTGCCGAACCGCTGTCCCGCCCTGCCACGGTCTCTTTCAAGTTCGTCGCCAGTTCCCCCCCGCGCACCTGCTCCAGAGAGAGCGCCGCCACAGCGTGACGGCTTTGCTCACGCAGGAGGGAAGGCAGATGAACGGTCTCAGGTTCAAGATTGGGGGCCGTGAGAATTCCGCCGCTCAGGACGCGCCCCTGAGCCGGAAAGGCCGGACAGACAACCGCCGCCGGCGCGTCCACCAGGTCCAGCAAAGCGTCCACTTCGCTGCCGACGTTGCCCCGCAGCGTCGAGTCAATCTTCTTGTACCACAGTCCGTCTAGGTCGGGCAGAGACGCGGCTGCGTTTCGCGTCTCCTTCGCCGCTGCCTCTGCCGCCAGATGACGTGAGTCCGATGTAAACGCCAGCGCCCCCGGTGGCAAGGGCAGTTCAGGTATATCCAGAAAGATCGTTACCGGCAGCCCGAACCGCCGGCAGCGCGCCGCGCTGTCCGCCGCGCCAGTCAGGTCGTCTGCAAGAATTTTCAAGTATCTCATCAAAAAGGATCCTGCTATACTAATTGCATAGCAGCATTCACGTAGTTGAACGGCACCCGTACCTTCAAGCATAAACTCGCATTGACGCGTGCGCAAGCAACCCCCAGCCACCAAAATATGACGCAAATCAATCTCTTCGAGCAGGACACGCCGCTGCAGTTTGAGCGAATTCTCATCTATCCCTACCCCGATCTCCGACGCCTCTGGGTGCGCATTTGGCTGCCCGCCCGCTTGGAAGATGACGCCCCCAATGTCGAGCTCATCGTCTACAACCCCGACGGAACAGAAAACAACAGCCTCTTCCTTCTGGCGCAAACCGATACCCGCCTCAACAACACCCTGCACCTCAAAGACCCTGTCACTCCCGACGAAACCTACCGCGTGGAAGCAATGCTCTCTGTCGGGCTGAGCAAGGACGCTCAGATGGTCGACCGTCAGACCTTCGACCTGACGTTGACCTTCCGCGACCCCGATGCCGGCGAACCGGGCTATGGGTTCAACTGCAGCCCATAGCTCCCTGAATTTATCGCTTAGCGCAAACCCGCAATCGCGACGTATACTGAAGGACTCTCACGGCCGCTGAATTACGCAGCACCGCGAATGGCCAAATGAACTCATTGACCGCCATCTCCCGCTTCCATGACCTCCTCTCCCGCCCCGGTCTCGCTAACGACAGCTGGGACCTCCTCACCGCGCGTATGGCCGAGCGCAACATGGTCTTCGGCGACCGGCCTCTCTGCACAGTCCTGCGCCCACTGTTCTATTCGCCGCAAGAGTGGAGCTACCTGGCCAACCGCACCGAACTGATTCTTCGCCTCTTCGACCGTCTGGCCCGCCTCATGCTCGACGATGCCGGGCTGCGAGCGCAGGTCCACGCCACACCGGACGAAGAGCATCTCCTACTTCTCGATCACGGCTACCGCACCACCATCCCCACCGCCCGGCTGGACAGCTTCTTCGCCCGCAACCCGGACGGCAGCCGCAGCCTCGGCTTTGTCGAATTCAACGGCGAAAGCCCCGCCTCCATGGCCTACTCGGGCGTCCTCAGCGAACTGTTCTTGGAAATGCCGGTCATGCAGGCGTTCGGTCAACGCTATGCAGTGCACCCGCTGCTAAGCCGAAAACCGGCTCTCGACGAGTTCCTGCGCGTCTACTACGAATGGCGCGGCGACCGCAGTAAACTACCCGACATCGCAATCGTCGACTGGCACGGCGTCCCCACCGCCAGCGAATTCGACCTCTTCGTCGAATACTTCGCCGAACACAACATCACCGCAGTCATCTGCGACCCTGAAGAGATGGAGTTCAAGAACGGGCGGCTCTATGCCTCTGGCACACCCGTCGATTTCGTCTACAAGCGCGTTCTGATCAGCGAGCTACTCCTCCGCTACGGCCTGGACCATCCCATCATCGACGCCCTGAAAGCCCGCGCCATCTGCGTCGTCAACCCGTTCAGCTGCAAGCTGCTCCACAAAAAGGCCAGCCTCGCCGTCGCCAGCGACGAGCGCAATGCCCACCTCCTCACTGCAGACGAGCAGCAAGCCGTGAAAGCCCACATCCCCTGGACCCGCACCGTCGAGGAACGCTCCACTCTCGACCCGGCCGGCAACCCAATCGACCTCCTGCCCTGGGCCAGCGCCAACCGCGAAGGGCTGGTGCTCAAGCCCAACGACGAGTACGGCGGCAAAGGCGTCATTATTGGCTGGGAAACGGAGCAAGCTGAGTGGGACACCGCCCTGGCTGCTGCCGCAAGTGAACCGACAGTCGTCCAGGAACGCGTACAGATCGCCTACGAGGAGTTCCCGGCAATAACCGCCAATGGCGATGTATCGATCGACCTCCGCCTCGTCGATTCCGATCCCTTCCTGTTCCGCGGCGAACGCGTACACGGCTGCCTCTGCCGCCTCAGCAGCCAGACCCTCCTCAACGTAACCGCCGGCGGCGGCTCAATCGTGCCCGTCTTTGTAATAGAAGAAAGGGACGCCTAGCATACCCCCAAGCTGCATGCCATTCCTGGAGCAACGACGCCGAACCCCGGACCAACCCCGAGAAACGCACCAAGAGTCCGCAGGTTCAAACCCCCGCGAGGACGCGGAAGAAGAGAGCAAGCTATGGCCGAGTACAGCCAACCATCCTTCAGCATCTCCATCGAAGAAGAATATCAGTTTGTCGATCCGGACAGCCGGGATCTGCGCGGGTTTGCTACCGCCCAAGGGCTCACTCTCCTTGACTATCGCGGGCAGAGAAGTGAGGGTGAACAGGTCGCGCCTCGCACAGGCTATCCGTCCGGCACCCCTGCTCCGGTCGCGGGCACACCGATCTGCCAGGATGTCAAACAGGCCCGCCAAGAGTTGATACGCATTCGCCGCGAGATGCGGGAACTGGCCGCGTCCCACGGCCTCAAAGTAATGGCGGCCGGCGCACACCCTTTCAGCTATTGGGAAAGGGAACAGGAGGAGTCGCCCCGCTATCGCGCCCTCATCGAGGACACACAGTTCATCGCCCGTCGCCTGCTCGCCTTCGGCATGTACGTCCACGTCGGCATCGACGACAGAAATCTTGCTATCGACGTCATGAACGCGATGCGCTACCTGCTGCCCCACATCCTCTGCCTCGCCAACGCCTCTCCCTTCTGGCAGGGCTTCGATACCGGGCTGGCCAGCTACCGCTCCGTCCTCTTGGACGCCCTCCCCCGCACCGGCATCCCCAACGCATTCCGCAGCCTCAACGCCTATCTCAGCTACGTCGATACCCTCCTGCGCACCAACAGCATCCCCGATCCGGAAGCCATCTGGTGGGACATCCGCCCCCACTCCCAACAGCAGGACCCTTCCCTCCCGCGCACTGAACCCGGACCAAACTCCCAGTCCAAAAGGCCGGCACCCGGACAGGCCGCGCTCGAAATTCGGGTCTGCGACGCCCTGCCCGACATCGACGACGTGCTCGCCGTTGCCGCCCTGATCCAGGCAACCGTCGCCTGGATGGTGGACCTGCGCCACCGCAATATGTCCTTCCGCCTTTACGACCGCACCCTCATCGCCGAGAACAAATGGCGCGCCGTGCGCTACGGCCTGCAGGGTAAACTGCTCGACTTCGGCATCGAACAGGAGGTCCCCATCCGCGACCTGTTGCACGAGCTGCTCGAACGCGTCGAACCCGTCCTGGACCGCCTCAACTGCCGCGAAGAGGTCTCCCACGTTCACACCATCATGCAGCGCGGCGCCAGCTCCGACCAGCAGCGCCATGTCTGGCGCCAGAACGGCGAAGACGGCAAAGCGGTCGTCGATTTCCTCGTTTCGCAGACGGAGCAAAGCCTATGATTGAACGACCACAACTCACGCTCGGCATCGAAGAAGAGTACCAGGTCATCGATCCCGAGAGCCGCGAACTGCGCTCCTTCATCACCCAGTTCATCGAAGATGGCCAGATTGTGATGGTCGAGAGAGAGATCAAGGCGGAGCTGCATCAGTCGATGGTGGAGCTGGGCACGCCTGTCTGCGCCACGCCCGCTGAACTGAAGGAGGAACTCCTGCGGCAGCGGGCCTTCATCAGCCGCCTCGCCCAGGAAAGAGGGCTGTCAATCGCCGCCGCCGCCACCCATCCCATGAGCCGCTGGGCTGAACAGGAGGTGACGCCCTTCCCGCGCTACCAGGGCGTACTCGAAGAAATGCAGTTGCTCGCCCAGCGCCTGCTGATCTTCGGCATGCACATTCATGTCGGCCTGGAGGATCCTGACTTTGCCATCGACACCATGAATGTCCTTCGCTACATGCTCCCCCATCTCCTCGCCCTCAGCACCAGCAGCCCCTTCTGGCAGGGCCAGCCAACCGGGCTCAAAAGTTATCGCGCCGTCGTCTTCGAAGACTTCCCCCGCAGCGGCATCCCCGACGTCTTCCCCAACCGCGCCGCTTACGAGGGGCTGATCCGGACTCTGGCCAATACCGGCTGCATCCCTGACTCCAGCAAGATCTGGTGGGATGTGCGCCCCCATCACCTCTATCCAACACTGGAATTTCGCATCTGTGACCTCTGCCCGCGCGTCGACGAGGCCATCGCCATCGCCGCGCTCTGCCAGGCCCTCGTCCTCTGGCACTGGAAGCTGCGCCAGCGTAACGTCACTTTCAATGTGTACACCAAGGAACTGATCGACGAGAACAAATGGCGCGCCGCCCGTTACGGGCTTGACGGCAAAATGATCGACTTCGGCAAGCAGGCCGAGTTGCCCGCCCGCTCCCTGATGCGCGAACTGGTCGACCTCGTCGGCGAAGAGATCGCCGAACTGGGCATCGAAAATGAGATCGCACCCATCGAGCAGATCCTCGCCAACGGCACCAGCGCCGACCGCCAGCTGCGCGTCTACCACGAATCAGGCGGAAACGTCAAAGCCGTCGTTGACCACCTCGCCGCCGAAACAATAGAGGGGCTCTAAACCTGCACAGCCTCAGTCCCCGCCCCATCGTCGCCCTCCGAAAAACTCGACCGAATTCACCCTGTACCACCAATCTTTCCCAGCCATACAGTCTCAAACCACTCCCTGAACCGCACTGTCTGTCTCTCCTACCTGTAGGGGCGCCCCTTGTGGGCGCCCTTCCGCGAGTTACCAATCGCGCCGTCCCCCAATGCACACCTGCTCCCAAGCACTTCCGGCATCGAGCATGCATCCCAATACTGGGGTGAACTTTCCTGTCCCTCGGGTAGCAACGGAGCCATGTCCCGTCCGCAATTAACTCCGAGGCAGAGGAAACGGCAGTTCTCTCTCCTCACTCCTCCTCACTCCTCTTCGCTCTCTCCTCGCTCTTTTGGGCGGTCGGGCGCAAGCGCCCTCCCTTGTGCGGGGGCTCCGCCCCCGCAACGCC
>WTGY01000199.1 GCA_011523365.1 Caldilineaceae bacterium | reverse complement strand
CCGCACAAGGGAGGGCCGAATAGGCCCGACCGCCCAAATGCGAGGAGAGAGTGAAAAGGAGAATGTTGCTGGTTCCTCTGGCGCAGTTCGGAACGCGGACGGGTCCTGGTCAGGGCTCTTCCAGAAGATTTCGAGAGTTCACCACCATATTGGGATGCACCCGTCTTAACGCCTGCTTAGCCTATTGTGTTCGACGTGCCCCGCCATCTCATAGGGCCTTCCAACCATGCAGTTTTCAGATTTGTATTTCGTCTCAGATTTGCGTAATATATCATAGTTTTATTGTTAGAAACCGCGTAGACAGGACATGCGGGGTACAAGTACGAAGGAGTACATGTACATATGAGCACAGAAACGCCTTCATTCAATCTGAAAGCCGTTGTCCGAGAGACGGGCATTAAGGCAGAAACGCTTCGGGCATGGGAGCGGCGGTACGGGATTCCCCGTCCGGCGAGAAGTGCAGGCGGGCACCGCATTTACTCTCGGCGAGATATCGACACGCTCCACTGGCTGAATCGGCGCCGGTTGGAAGGTCTGAGCATCAGCCGTGCAGCAGAGCGCTGGCAGACATTGGAGAGTGAAGGGAGGGACCCACTTCAAGAGCACAGTTTAGGTCCCGACCAACACTTCTACGGAAGCCGGTGGACCGAGACCCCTCAGAAGGATGCAGGCGCAAGCGAAGGCATAGATGACCAGATCACTACCGCCTGCGCAGAGTGGATTGCGGCCTGCGTCGCATTCGATGAATATGAAGCGCAGCGAATTCTCTCACAGGCTTTCGCCCTGTTTCCAGTCGAAACCGTCTGCCATCATGTGATCTGTAGAGGACTTCGCCAGTTGGGAGAGGAATGGCACGCCGCCAGATTGACCTCTCAGCAAGTATCTTTTGCTGCCGGTCAGGCCATGCAGAGAATCAAGGTTCTGCTGGGGGCATGTCCCCCTCCGACTCGACCAGGCCTCGCTCTAATGGCTTGCCCTCCGGGTGAACATCACACATTTGGTTTGGCACTCTTGCAACTGATCCTCAAAAGGATGGGATTTGGTACAGTCTTTCTGGGCGAGAAACTAACTCTGAGCGAGATGGAAGTCACGCTTCAACGAATCCAGCCTGACCTCGTCGTGCTCGTGTCCCAGCAACTCAGGTCGGCGGGCAGCCTATTGGATATGTGTGAGCTGATTTACCGGCAGCAGGTACCCGTTGCATTCGGAGGACGCATTTTTAGTCTTTCAGAGTCAATCCGGCGCGGCGTGCCAGGCGAATACCTTGGCGCAGACCTGCTTCGGGCAGGAGTCGGGGCCGAGGCCCTGCTAACTGCACCGGGTCATGCGAGCCATTCAACTCCTTTGAACAACAGGTTTCAGGACCTGATCGCCGGTTATCGGGCAAATCTGCACCGTATCTCGGCGCAGGTGCTGAATGGGAAAAAGGGCAGCCCGCCGGACTGGGCCAAGCTGGGCAGGCCATTTTTCAGCATCAACAGCTCGATGATGTCAGCGCTTCGGTTCGGCGACCTCTCCCTGATCAACCTGGAAGCGGAGTGGATCTACTACTTCCTGGAGTCTCGGGGACTTCAGTTCAGGATTCTGGAAGAGTACTTGGATCTGGGTGTTACTGCTGTCCAGACTATCCTTGGCAGTGACGGTGACCCCATCGTAACCATGTTGGAAACTCTACACAGAGACGTGAGCCAGTGCTACAACAAGAGTTAGTGCGGACAGGTTTTCGGCTTGGATCATTTCGAGCCGGCTGTAGATGTTTGATAGGGAGCTTTCGCTCCGTGACTGCTGCCCGGATCGGATGGCCTACCTAGAGTTCCTGCTACTCTTTATTGGCATTCCCGCCGTCTTCTTCGTAGTTCTCATCGCGATTCTGCGCAGACTAGGGTATGAGCTTCCTAATTCGCTTCAAGCCTGGCCTGCCTTACCTGTAGTAGGGGGACACGTGCTTCTGGCACTCCTCTATACTACCCCCTGGGACAACTATCTGGTCGCCACAAGAGTTTGGTGGTACGACCCGGACCTCGTACTCGGAATCACGTTTGGCTATGTGCCCCTAGAGGAATACCTGTTCTTTGTCGGACAGACCAGCCTTCTGGGTCTGGCGCTGCTGGCGGCTGCACGCCTTCTGCCGCGGCCGGCTTTCGTCTTTCCGTCCCGGCCGCGGCTTCGCCTGTTTTCGGCCGGGCTGACTCTGTCACTTTGGCTGTTTGGCGTTTTTCTGCTGGGTATGGGGCAGCCACCCGCCACCTATCTGGGTTTGGAGCTGGTATGGGGGATGTTTCCAATTTCAGTTCAGCTGGCATTCGGCGCCGACATCCTATGGCATTACCGAGGCGTAGTGCTCTGGACACTTCTACCTGGAACCTTCCTCTTGTCGCTCGCTGACGCCCTTGCCATCCAGTCCGGGACCTGGACAATTGATCCGCAACAGTCCTTAGGCTTTGCATTCGGCGGAAATCTTCCCTTGGAGGAATCCATCTTTTTTCTATTGACGACGTCAATGGTCGTGTTTGGCGTAACACTAATGATCGCCAGAGAGAGCCATGAGAGAGCGCGTTGGATACCGGGCAGTCTGAGGAATCCGCAATGAAGACACCTAATGTTCTCCGACCTTATGTTATGTTACTGGCCCTGCTCTGCGCCGTAGCCCTGTCCGATGTCGCGCTTGCCCATCAGCCGTTTTTCGAGAATCCGGACTCGACGCCTTCCAGCCCTATGTCGGTCAGCGACCCGGAGATTTCAACGGCCCTATATTCGACACTTGAACGGCCAGGGGACGTTGATTACTTCTCATTTACGGTTTCGGCCCGCCAGACGATCGAAATCGGACTGACCATCCCGCAGATCGAGGGACAGCAGCATTTTGCCCCTACCATAGGCGTGATCGCGGTCGGACTGGACAAAGAGTCAGTTTCTGAACTTCCGTCCGATGCTATTGAACTCGTCTCGATGCAGATGGGAGCAGAACTGTTGGAGGCTGTTGAGGCTACCGTCTTCTTTGAGCCGTTCAGCCGTACCGCCTATTGGAGGCGGCAGAGGCGCCGAATAACGTTTCCCTCGGCAGGCGAAGCGGTTGTCGTTGTTTGGCATCCCCAGGAGTCGGTTGGCCGGTATACTCTCGTCGTGGGCCAACGAGAAGTGCTAGGCGGCGATCCCGCTTTCGCGCGCAAACTGCGCGACTACTGGACGCCGGTTGTGGTACCGCCAGCGGCTGAGGACACTGACGTAGCTGACAATCCGGCACATTATCCTACTCAGGTGCTACCTGTGTTGCGTTCGGAAGCAACCGAATCAAACCCGTCCACTCCTCAATGTTCGTGGCTCATGCGAATGCTGGCTTACCTATTGGGAGAAGGCGAACGATGCCAGTGAATTTCCGTCGCCTGGCTATCGGCTTCAGTAATGTTGAATCTTTCCCAAGAAGGACAGGCCCGATACTAGGCGAACTGCGCGACCAGATTAATGTTGGCAGCCGCGTATTGCTGTGCCTCTGGATGATCCTGATGGTATTGGTGCCCCATGTGGTTCGACTGGGTGACCGGCCTACTCTACTTCTGGCTCTGTCGCTGGCAGTCCTACTTCAAGTTGGCCTGGTTCTCAGCCTAATCTTTCCAGCACTGAAGACAAGAGCGACTATCGGATTTGGCGTCTTGGTTGTCGCGCTGGCATGGCTTGCAGAGTTCGTCGGTCACAACACAGGGTTTCCGTTCGGGCGCTATACCTATTCCCACGCATTCAGGCCCCAAGTCGGGGACGTTCCTGTACAGATTCCCCTTGCGTGGCTCATGATGATACCCCCGGCCTGGGCTACCGGGACAGCCATCTGTTCGAAAGGGGATTACGGGAAGTCCCGTCCCACATGGAAGACCAGGGCAGTTTTTGCATTGACCGCGGGACTGGCATTCACGGCCTGGGACCTGTTCCTTGATCCGCAAATGGTTGCCTGGGGCATATGGCATTGGGAATCGCCGGGCAGCTACTACGGCGTTCCTGCCATCAATTTCGCAGGCTGGATTCTGGTTGCTACCGCAATTACGTTTGGTCTATCCTTCTACATCGACTCCAGAGCACTTCCGCAAGGTGCACTGCTCGTTGTATACACGACAGTGTGGTTGCTGAATTCTCTGGGCATGGGCTTGTACTTCGGTCAACCAGGCGTAGCCGCAGCCGGTTTTATCGGTATGGGGGTTTTCGTTGCATTGGCATGGCTGAAGGTTGCTGCCCTTCCCAGATGAATGTCATTCTGTGGACGCTGATTGCTTACCTTTGTGGAAGCCTGCCCTTTTCGGTCTGGCTGGGCCGTCTATTACTTGAAAAAGAGATTCGACAGTTCGGTGATGGCAATCCTGGGGGCACGAACGTGATACGTGCCGGAGGCAGGACGCTAGGCCTCGTCGTCATCGTTCTCGACGGACTGAAAGGCTGGCTGCCTGTGCTTGCCGCCCAGGAGATCGCGGGCCTGCAGGGTTGGGCGCTTGCCGCGGTTCCCTTGGCCGCGGTAGCAGGTCACGCTTTCCCAATCTTTCTTCGCCTGCAAGGGGGAAAAGCGGTAGCTGTCACCTTTGGAATCTGGGCGGGACTGACCGGATGGAGTACTCTGTTCGTCCTCGGAACGCTGCTTCTACTCGCTTATTATACAGTCTCGATCGATGGGTGGGCGGTAATCTTCGCCTTTATCGGCCTGCTGGTTTTCCTGGCTGTGACCGGGTCCACGGGCGCTAATCTACTTGCCTGGCTTGGCAACGGACTGATTGTCGCCTGGAAGCACCGCCTCGACCTGGCTGAACGGCCCGAGATACGACTTCCACTCCCGCGATGACAGTTCTGCTCTTGACATTCGCCTCTGCCGCGCTGTCGGGAATGATTCTAATCCTACTGTCCAATCTGCTAAGCTTTCCCAGCCTCAAACCCAAACCTCCCCCGTGCAGTGCGACCAAAGTTTCCGTGCTGGTCCCGGCAAGAAACGAGGCCGAGGTGATCGGACGATCGGTGCAAAGCCTGTTATCTCAGTCTTATTTTCAGCTGGAGTTGCTCGTTCTAGACGATGACTCCGATGACGGAACTGACGAGGCTGCGTTGGAAGCTTCTCAGAACGACGACCGCATGCGTATAATCAGAGGCAAGCCCATTCCATCAGGGTGGATAGCCAAGAACTGGGCTTGTCAACAACTTGGCGAACAGGCGGGAGGAGAGATCCTCGTCTTTACCGATGCCGATGTGCACTGGCATCCCGAGGCGCTGAACGCGATGCTATACGAAATTGAGTGCAACGGCACCGACATGCTCGCGGTCATGGCTACACAGCGGACAAAGTCCTGGCCGGAACGTCTCTGCGTTCCTCTCATGGCGTTCGCCGTCCATGCCTACCTACCGGCGGTTGGCGTCCACCGAACAGGCTTCTCTCTGCTGGCTGCGGCCAATGGACAGTGCATCGCCTTCAGACGCGCCGCGTATGATAGCTTGGGGGGTCATGCCTGCGTACGAGATAATATTTTGGATGACATCGGACTGGCTCGGTGCGTCAAGAAGGCTGGCTTGCGTTTGCGAATGGCCGAAGCCGAAGGGCTTGTCACCTGTCGTATGTACAGAGATTGGCGGACAGTGCGTGATGGCTATGCAAAGAATATTCTTGCGGGGTACGGGGGCACAGCCGGCCTGATCGCCGGAGCAGTTTTTCATTGGGTTGTCTTTATCGTTCCATGGGGCCTGCTCGGGCTTGGCATTGCCGGACAGCCCGTTCCCTGGCATCCGTACTGGGCCCTGTTACTCATATGCGCCGGTCTCTCGGTTCGGGCTCTATCAGCTTGGCGGACTGGGCAACGTGTTGTGGACGCGTTGCTGCTTCCAATTTCGGTGTTGTTGATGACCTTTATCGCGGGTCAGTCGATGTGGTGGCACTGGCGACATGGAGGACCACTATGGAAAGGACGCCGCGCAGTTGCCTAGATCGCGCACACGGTGGGCTTGGTATTGGGTCAGACAGCTGCACGCCGCCATTGGGAGAGGCTGTTCTGCATGTATGGGTCCTGGACCTGGCCTTGGACGGAGAGTACCTTGCCATATGCGAGGACTTGCTGGCTGCTGAAGAGTGGCAAAAGGTCAGGCGTTTCTCTTCCCGGCGATTGGCACGCCGATTCATCGTCCGGCGCGGATTGCTTCGCTCTATCCTTGGGGACTACCTCGACCACCCGCCCAAAGAGATCATGTTCGTTCTTAACGCCCATGGGAAACCCTCTCTCGCCCCCGACCTCTGTTCCGACTTGCAGTTCAGCGTTTCAGATTCGGGCGAGAAGGCCGCTATTGCAGTGGGCCTAGGGGAGCCCATAGGAATAGATATCGAAAGGCTGAGGCCAGTGCAGTTCCAGGGCGGCCTCGATTCCTGCCATTCGGTGAAGGTTAAGCCACTGCGTGCCGGGGGTCCGGCAGCTGTGGATAACGAACTCGAATTCTTCCAGGCCTGGACCCGCCAAGAAGCCCTAGCCAAAGCTGAAGGTGTCGGTCTGCAAATGCTGCCAGATCTGCCCGACCTCAAAGGCCTGAAGGGCGACGCGCCATCCCTACCCGACGTAGATGGTTCTCTCCCCGGAAGAGGTTTCCACATTCACTCCTTGACTCTTCCTTATGGCTTCGTAGGCGCCCTGGCCGCCCAACTGAAGACGCCTGAAATCGTTTACTGCTCCACGTAGAGACTACAGCCTACGCGTAGCATTTCGCGCGCATCCGCACAGACTTTTTCCTTAAGTCAACGCCATTTCAGGAATCTCCTTCATCCGGAAAGTTGGGAAATGGTATTCGGTTTCGGTATAATGGCGACTCGGATGTAGTATTCACCGATCCGAGACCATGAAGGACAAAGGGATGGCACGACGCAAGCGAAGACGACGTCATAGCCCCAGTAAGGCAAATCCCCGCAGCTTCAGCGAACTGAGTGCGAATAGAGATCAGGACGAACGTACCGCTCCAACCGCCCCCGCTCAAGACGTACCCAAGACGACGGCGCGGCCCGTCCAGACGGCGCCTAGTCAGGCCAGGAAGACTCAAGCGGATTGGAACGTGGAGTACAGCCGGGTCTTTTCCGACCTGAAGCAGCTGCTGATCGTCTCGGCCGGGCTATTTGCAGTGATGCTAGTTGTGGGGCTTTTCCTCTGATGGCTTTGTGCAGCCATCAATCTCCTGTGTCCCAAGTCAAATTGCCTGCTGCTGGGCGGGCTGGTTCCACAGGAGGATGACCCGTATACCCAAATGAAGAAAGCAGCATAGCCAGAAGCTTTGCGTGACCAGGAACAGGCTAGAGGTTGCTATCAGGACCAGTGCCGTCAGGAGCCGGTCCGAGAGTGAAATTGGGTGAGAATAGATTCCGGGCAGAGAGATTGCGGCCCCGATCCAAACGGCCCAGTATTGGGGTGAAATCAGTGCAGGAACGTAAAGGTACAAAAGCTCCCAAACCGCCCCTCGCAGAAAACACCAATGAAACTCCTGAGCGCAGCTCTCAATGAGTGATGGGGTCCAGGACCGGCCCGTAAGTGCGACGGCGTCAAAGGCATCTGCTTCCGTGTGCAATCGAATGCGAATCAGAACCAGGAGGACGAGCAGCCCCACGAGCAGGACCAAGCCTGCGGTGTATCGAGAATCCCACCCCACCACGGTCAATCCCATCAGGCGGGGAGACAGTCCCCCCAGGATCAGCCCAAGGTACGGGATCTGGACCCATCGTACAATCCGCACCAATCGCTCGAGTTCCGGAGCAATAAGGCGGGTTACCAATATTGTTGCGCCAGCCAGCGTGAAGCTCAGTGCCAGCCACATGCCCGCCCTTGTCGGAGACGCTGTGAGTAGGTCTAACAGCCAGGTACTATCCATTCTTGGATACTAGCGAAATTGGATTCCTGTGACCATCCGCCGACTGCTGCTGGTAGTTCTCCTTCTGGTTCTCATCGTCCTCATAAGGCCCAAAACGGTCTGGTCCGAGTTCAAACGAATCCGCGGACAGTGGAACACGATCCTGACGCTGCTCGTGATCGTAGTCGGTGTGTATTTCGCGTTTGGCCTGTGGAGGGCCTATGTCAGCGGAGGGATTCCGTAGCGCCCGACCGCCGCAATCAAGGTGAAAGGAGAAACGCTCGGCGAAGCCGCAGCCTAGTCCGGACTGAATCCAGTCCAAGCGGCCGCCGGGCCGGTTGGTCCCTTTCTCTACGATACGGCTGCTAGTGCACCTGTCGGGCTGTCTGCTGGAGCCACATTGTAGGAAACCTCGATCAGGTCCCCCTTTTCGTCTATTACAAAGTGACTGCGGAAGATGCCCATGAATGTGCGACCGTACATCGTGCGTTCGCCCCATACGCCATAGGCTTCGGCAATCGAGTGATCCTCATCTACGAGCAATGTGAACGGCAAATCGAACTTAGTCCGGAACTTCTCGTGGCTCTCCTGGCCATCGGGGCTAATACCGAAAACGACAGCGTTTTTCTCCTCAAACTCAGCATGGATATCGCGGAATCCGCATGACTGGGTTGTACAACCTGGGGTGTCGTCCTTGGGGTAGAAGTAGAGTACGACTTTCTGTCCGCGGTAGTCAGTCAAATTGACGGTGTCGCCACTGTCCGTTTTGGCTTCAAATGTCGGGGCGGGGGAGCCGGTAGTAAGTTCAGTTCTCATCTTTCCTCCCAATGGCTTTGCCTTCTTGTGCCTGGATGGCGCCGGAGCACCGGTCTACCTGCTAAGGTCCGAAGGACCTGCTTTCTTGTGGAAAGAAGCCGCCATACCTTTTTTACGAACTGTCTCGTATTCTATCCTAAAGGGTGGAAATGCTAAAGAATTGCTCCTCCGAATCTGCATGAAAATGGCTGTTTCAGCTTCTTGATTGACTATGTTAGAGTAGAAGTTCAGGCTGGACAGAAAGGATTCAAAGGAGCAGCAAACAATATGTCGACGATTCGCAGACGCTTGTGGCAACAGTACCAGGACGCCGCGCAATCTGTTTGGGAGCTGCCTCCCGCAGGTCAAAACATCGAAGGCACGGTACCATTGCCACCGGTGTCTCCTCTGGAGCAGACTAGGCGAAACCGAACGGTTCTTGTACATGGCTACAAGGATGAAGCTTCCGTATTCAACCCTCTGGCTTCCTATCTGACCGACCTGGGACTGGAGCCCCACGCGGTGACGCTTGCACCAAGCGATTGCAGCGTTCCGCTGGAGTCGCTAGCTCAACAGTTGGCCGAGTTCGTAGACAGGAACTTTCTTTCCTATCAGAAGCTCGACTTCGTCGGCTTCAGCCTTGGCGGCATTGTTGCACGCTACTACATTCAGCGTTTGGGGGGATTGGCCCGCACCAATCGCCTTCTGACGGTGGCCGCGCCCCATTTCGGCACGATGATGGCCTACGCCAGCGCCCTTCCCGGCGCAATGCAGCTGCGGCCCAACAGCAAATTCCTCAGCGATCTGAACGCCGACGCCGAAAGCCTTGCCAGTATACCCTTTGTCTCACTCTGGAGCCCATTCGACCTGATGATTCTCCCGCCATTCAACTCTCGCATTCCTGCAGCCAGGAACATAGCGGTGTGGACGCTGCGGCACCAGGCGTTGATTACGAGCCAGCGCGGGATACAGAAGATAGCAGAGCAACTCCTTGCTCAAGGGCAAGCTCTTCCCAGCCCTACTTTCCCTGACCTGGCAGGTCGTCCTTCAATTTCGCGGCGAACCGCCGGCGAAGGATTCGAACTGCAAAGACAGAGTTGACCTTCCCGCAATAGTTCCCACCTGACGTTTCTGCTCACGGCGTTGGCATGTGGGTGAGTTTCGCTGCCGCTCCTCGAAATCTCCGAATCAGGCTTTCCACCTTAATTGGATCGCGTTTGCCCCTTCGCACCTCTACGCCGCTACAAAGGTCAATCCCGTGCGGCCGCACCTGACGGACGGCGTCGGCGACGTTATCAGGATTGATCCCGCCCGCCAGAAAGATTGGGATGTCAATCTTTTCCTTGAGTGCTGTCACCGCTGTCCAGTCGCCTACCTTGCCGGTCCCTCCCAGCCGTTCGAAGCCCTCGCTCACGTCAACCGAATCCACCAGCAGCGCGTCCGCCCCAGCGGCGGCATACTCTTCGGGTATTGCCTGTCCGTCCAGGCTGGGCAGGTGTACAGTCTTCCAAATCTCGCAGGAAAGGGATTTCTTCAACTCAGAAACGAGCTTCGGGGTTTCGTGGCAATGGAGCTGCAGCGCATGAGGGCGCAGTGTTCTCGAGACCGCCCCTGCAAACTCTAGGCTTGGATTGCACAGTAAGATGACGTTTCTCACGCCCGAAGCCCTTGTCACTTCCGCGGCAGCTTCCAGTGACAAGCTTCGCTCCGACCATTCCACACCGACCAGGACACCGCAAAAGTCTGCCCCCCGCCCGAGCCGCGCATCTCCTGCACTTGTCGTACCGCAAAGCTTAAGGACCGTCATTTGCTCAGCTCCACCCTCCGTTGATCCCGCTCAGGGAATCGAATTGCAACCGGCGATAACCTTAGCCACTTGGTTCGAACGGGAGACTCCAAAATTGCCCACCGGTCTTCACAGCTTCCTGAAGCCCTGATTGTTTGCCCGGGTCAAAATGACCTCTCCCCCTCCTCGGCCCAAGAGCCATCTTTCCGCCTTGTCCCGCAGTGCTGACAGATCGTCTCCGAAAGCAAACAGAGTCGGACCCCAGCTGCTCATTCCCACGCCTGTGCCTCCGTTGGACCGCAGGAAATCTGCGCATTGCGAAACCAAAGGGCCCTGAGTCTTGGCTTCAAAAACCTTGAACCCGTAGCCCTGAAAGGCCTCCATTGCGGCTCCAAACGTCTCCAGGTCCTCCTCCAGGACCGCGGGCAGCATTTGCATCAAAAGTATCCGGCACATCTTTTCCACCTCACTTGCCGGGACAGGGCAGGCCTCCACGAAGAGGTCGCGCTCGCGGTCACCGCTGGCGCCCTCCCCTTGGGGAATTACGATCAGGACGTCCCAATCGGGAAAGTCGTAGCGCGCCAAGATTGGCGGGGGAGGAACGCCTACGGAGGCGGAAGAGGGCGAGTACCCGGATTTGCTTTCCTCGCCGCGGCGAAACCGGTGTCCCCCATCCAAAATGAATCCTCCCTGTTGGATGGCTCCAATGCCGATACCGGACGTCCCTCCCCGTCCAACGAGACCTGCGATCTCCTTTACGCAGGGATCCAGACCGTAGAGCGCGCAGACGGCAATCCCCGCGCCCACGAGCGTCTGGGAGGCGCTGCCAAGGCCAGAGTGGGGGCGCGCCCTTTCCGCGATTGAGACCGAAGCGCCCGGGAATCCATATTGGCTGCAGACAGCTTGAAGCGCAGTCTCGAGACGTCCTTCGAATGCTCGCTCCATCGGGCAGGAGGCATCGCAGCCGCTGCTGCGCCTGGCGGAAATGACTGTCCTGGGCTTTTCGAGAGCCAGTCCGATGCCGCCATCGATTCTCCCCAGTCCGCCGTGCAAGTCGAGGAGGCCGAAATGTAGGCGGGCGGGCGTCTGTATGACTATCTCTTCCATTTTTGGGTGGCCGTTGAGCGTACGTAAATGCTTATTCTCAGAATGCTAACTGCAGGACATTCGGGCCGCTTCGGGTCAAATGCCAAGCGGGGCCGCCCCTCAGAGTCCGACGAAGTCATCAGACCGTTTCGCCCATCTTAATAGCTTGAGTAACTTGTGACCGCATCAGCGAAAACGTCAGAAGTGCCGTTGAACAGAGGTAAAGTGTACCCAAAACGAGATAGACCTGATAGACCCGAGGCCACGCAATCTGAGGCGCCAGGGGAAGAATTGCAGGCACTGGGGCGATTCCGCTCTGCAGATAGGGTATGAATGTACCGCTGGTCCAGATTCCGATCCCCGTGCCGAAAGTCAAGCCGAACAGGAGAAGAATGATTAACTCCCATCCCATGAATGCGATTACCTCACGAGGCGTGAAACCGAGGGCGCGCAATACGCCCGTCTCGATCGCCCGCACGCGAAATGACGATATTGTGAAGAGGACAAATCCCAGAATGGTCAGGAGTGTGCAGGCCACAAACCCAATTGAAAGCAGCCCAACGACGCCCTGGAACTCCGGCCTTCGCAGAGCCTGCAGAACCCAGGGTCCCGGCGCATCCCATCCCAATATCTGAAAACCTTTATCCCGCAGATCCTGTTCGATCAGGTCATAGTTCGGGTCAGGTACGGTGCGTAGCCAGACATCAAAAGGGAACTGTCCTCCGGCGCGCTCAAACACGTAGTCAAGGTTGCCAACCAGGACCGGTCCATGCTCGGGCTCCCAGGAAGGAAACCTGTCAAAGCTGCCAACAATGCGGAATTCGATCGGTGCTTCGAGCCAGGTCAGCTCCTTGCGTTGTTCGGGGATCGACACAGCCACGCGCAAATCATCCCCCTCTTTCAGGACCATCTCGCGCAGGAAGCTGTTTGGGACCAGCACGCCATTGGGTTTGACAGCCAGAGCGTTCATCAGTGAACCCAAGCTGCTAGGTGCAAAGTCAGGTCGCCAGAAGACGACGTCCGGGAAGTCGGTCCGGTCGATCCCGATGAAGTGCCCCGCCTGTTTCCACTGACCGACTTCGGCAAGTGCCCTGTATCTCCCCACCCTTGCAACCGCCTTCACTCCGGGTGCAGTGTTGTGTTCCGCAACCGGCAGAAATGACCACGTCGTGTAACCCTCGGCGGATGCTGATTCCCGCTGAACGGTGTCAGTATCAGCACCTTCAATGCTGATTGAAGTGGAGATTCCCAGGGGATCGAGTTCTATGCTCTCGCCAACCTCCGTCAAGCGCATGTCTGCGCCGATTCGGTACCGAATCTCGGCTGCAATCTGTCTGCCCATGGTCTGTGCCAGCGAAGCCGTAAACACGGCAAGGCTGAGCGTCACAATGAGCAGCAGGAGCGGGATGCGAAAGTTTCCCGTGGACCGGGCGAGCCGCCGTACGGCAAGCAGCAGACCCAAACCCTCCAACTGTCTGGACACCCAGGAGATTGCCAGCATGAGGGGCGTCAGGGCGCGTACGCCCAACAGCGCGAACCCAAGAAGCCAGAGCACCGGTGTGACAAATAGCAATGGATCGAGCATAGGCCCGATGGCGTCCGAGTCTGCCGGTCCCGTCGGAACGAGACCACCCTCACTGCGCAGCCTGAATGTGCCGTAACCGGCGGCCAGAAGTATGAGCAGGTCGAGACCAAGGCCGTGCCGCCACTTCCAGCGTCCGCGAGCCCTTTCTCGCCGGTATGACGCCAGGGTGTGCCGTGTCGCGTCCAGTGTGGGCACCAGGATGAACAGGAGTGCCAGGGCGACCGTCAAAATGGCGATGCGCTCCACGGACGGAGTGATTGTCATGGGGGAAACCGACTTGCCGCCGAACTCCAGGAAGCCCTGAGTCCTGTCGATGATTTGGGCTATTCTACTGCCGACCGGCACGCCGCCGGCCCAGGCAACGCAGCCCAATACAATCCCCTCCAACACGACCATGACCGCGACCTGACTCGCCGACGCGCCGCGGCTTCGCAGTAGCGAGATCTCGGCCCGTCTTCTCTCCACATAGACTCTGGCAACAAGCCAGAGATAGGCCGCAATTGATCCGAAAATCGGCAGAGCGATTACAAACAGCGACTGCGTCATCGACTGCGCTGCATGCTGGTACCTTTTCAGGCCTGAACTGCTGGGCGCAACCAGCAAGGAAGTACCGGGAAGTAACGCGCCGGCTCTCTGATCGACGCGCCGTAGCCTCTCCAGAAATGCGCCGGCCTGCCTGACTTCAAAGGACTCTCCGTCCAGCACCATGTACCAGGCCCCAACCGCAATCTCGCCGCTCAAAGCAGGGCCAATCTGCCTGGCAAAGGCCTCCTCCGTCACCAATAGCTGATTCCTGATGAGGGCGAATGGGTTGTAGAACCAGTACTCGTCATGACGGTCGGTCATCTGCCAGACGCCCACGACTTGAAGTGGAATCTGGCTTGGCGGCTCCTCCGAGTCGGCGGGCGCCTTGGAGAAGGCGATAAATGTTTCGCCAACCTGCCACCCCATCTTTTCGGCCAGGTTTATGTTGATAATGGCCTCGACCGGAGCGGACCGACTCGAAAACAGACCTGCGCCTTCAGGAAATCGGCCTTCCAGAATTGTAATCTTCTGCTCAAGACCGCTCTGGAACGCGAAACTCAGTTCGGCAGTGGCAGAGTGCGCGATCGCCAGTGTCTCAGCGTCCTGGGGAAAGATGGAGAATGGCACTGTTTGGAAGAACCGGACATCGGTTGTGCGCGGCAGCCCCAAACTGCCCGCCGCCTGGTTGGTGAGGAAGGTGTCTACCGACCGAACGTCATCATACTCGGGGTACCCGTGTTTGGCCCCAAGAAAGTGGAACATGAAGGAGAAGGGAGGGTAGTTCTTCGTCTTCTCGTGTAACTCCTTTCTCAGCAGGCGGACATAGACAGCGTTGCTGTAGGTGGGAATGCTGGTTGTGAATGCGACGGCTGCCAGCAGGCCGACAGCCATCGCGGCAGCCAGCCATGCTTCGGCCTTCAGGCGCCTGG
Source organism: Caldilineaceae bacterium (assembly GCA_011523365.1). Lineage (GTDB taxonomy): Bacteria > Chloroflexota > Anaerolineae > Caldilineales > Caldilineaceae > Bin5. The sequence continues at coordinate 51,614 of WTGY01000199.1, read as the reverse complement.
CGGCCAGCAAGACGGGACTGAACGCCGGGCCGATTCGCTTGGACAACAGTGCCCACATTCGCCTGAACATTGCCGTTTCAACTCCGACACATTAAGGCGAGCGCTTCCCCATAATCATGGCCACTACTTCGGCCTCGGTCGCTTCGTCTCTGGAACGTGTGCCAATGAGCTCACCGTGAAACATAACTGAAATGTAGTCGGCGATTTCGAAGACCTGCTGAATGTTGTGGCTGATGAGAATGATGGTTTTGCCCTGGTCTCGCAAGGTGTCGATGAGCTGCAGGACTTCCTGGGTCTGCTCTACACCGAGTGCGGCCGTGGGCTCGTCCATGATGATGATTTCACCGCCGCGGATCAGCGCCCTGCCGACCGCGACGGCCTGACGCTGTCCGCCGGACAGGTTGCGGACCATCTCGCGAACGTTTGGAATGCGGGCATGAATGTCGTCGAGCACCTCGTGCGCCTGCCTCAACATGCCCTTGTGGTCCAGAAAGATCTGCCCGGGCCCGCGGGTCAGTTCGCTGCCCAGAAACATGTTCATTACCACGTCCCGATTTTCGACAAGAGCCAGATCCTGGTAGACGGCGGCGATTCCAAGCCCGAAAGCTCCCGCGGGCCCCCCTATCCGGGTCTCTTGCCCGCGCACGCGAAATCCCCCACTGTTTGGCAGCAACGCACCGCTGATCAGCTTGATCAGAGTGGACTTGCCGGCACCGTTGTCCCCAACCAACGCGTTCACACGTCCTTCATAGACTTTCCAACTGACGGTTCGCACCGCGTGCACGGCGCCAAAGGACTTGTCCAGGTCTATCGTCTCCAGAATAGCGTCTTCGCTCGCCATGCTCTACTCCGTATTCGATGCCAGGAAGCCGGGCCTAGGTCATGCGCGCCCGCAGAACACTGAGGATGACGGCCAGCACCAGTGCAAAGCCGCGCACTATTAGAATAATACCGGTGGGAACATCCATCAGCTGCAGACCGTTGCCCAGGATCGTTAGAAACAGCACTGCCACTAAATTACGCTCGATGCGGCCGACGCCGCCAAAGAGACTGAAGCCTCCCAGTAGAACTGCGGTCAGGGCAGTAACAAAGTCCACGCTGCCTGCAATCGCCAGCCCGAACATGGCCGACTGCTTCGCGCGTGCCGTCACCAGGACGGCGGTCAGAGCCGCGGTCAGGGCTGAGATCACCAGCGCGATACGGATTACTCTGTCAACTGGAACTCCGCTCAGGAGGGCAGCGCGATAGTCGGCGCCGGTGGCGTAAATGTGAGCGCCCAGCTTCGTCTGCGTCAACATGACATAGCCGACAATGTAGCAGAAAAACATGATCCACACCGACGAGGGGATCCCAAACACGCGTATGAAAACAGCCTCCTGCAGCCCCTCGCGGGCGATCGTTATTGTTTGGCCCCCACTGAGGAAAAGCGCGATCGCCAACATCACTCCTTGCGTCGCCAGCGTCGCAACGAAGGCAACGATCTTACCGTTCACGACGATGAGCCCGTTGAAAAGACCCGCGGCGATACCGGCCAGGAGCGCAAAAGCAACCGTCATCGGGAGTGACGCGCCCACCTCCTCGAACAGGAGAGCCGTCGTTACCGTAGCGACCGCCAGTACGCCCTGCGTAGACGTATCGATCTGCCCAGCCAGGATTGCCACGGTGTATCCTGCCGTAACGATGCCGGCAAGCGAAGCACTGATGAGGATGTTGACAAGATTGCGGGAGGTGAAGAAGTAGGGTGCAAGAAAGATGAAGGCGATAAACAATAAGACCGTTACGACGTAGATGCCATTGTCCATCAGGAACAGGAGCTGCTCCCGCCTCCGTCTTGCCATCGGCAGTTGGCCTTGGGTGAGTCGGACAAACACCTAACTGTTCCCTATCTCGATTCCAGCTGCTGGCGGATGCTGTCCAGCAATATGGCAAAAACAAAAGCCGATCCGAAGATCAATTGCCGCACGGGGGCGGCAACGTTCAGGATACCCAGGCCAATCGTCAGAGTGGACAGAAACAGGAGACCGATCAGCGTGCGCTCGATCTTGCCACTGCCCCCTGAGAGCGCCACTCCTGCGAATAGTGCGGCTGTCAGCGACTGGCCCAGTCCTTCTACGCCGGGTTGCGCAGCCAGTTGCCGACCGGCGATTAAAATCCCGGCCATGCCGGTGATGACGGCATTGGTAACCAACACGATGCGCGCAATCCGGATGGCATTGATGCCATTGAGAGCCGCGGCAGCCGGATTCCCGCCCATGGCATAGATATGGGCGCCGAACCGGGTCTGGTTCAATACCACCCACCCAATTGCGTATGCGACAAACATCAAGGGAATGACAAAAGGGACGCCAATGATTTCGAAATTGGCGATGTCCCGCAGCGGCGGGCGGACCAAGCGGATCATGCCCGGCTGATTGGTAAGGTTGATTATGAGAAAGCCGATTCCCCCGCAGACGACGCCGACGGCCAGCGTGGACACGAATGACGGAATGCCCTGCTTGATGAGGTAGCTGCTCAGAAGGCCGACTGCGATCGTCAAGAGGACGGTGAGGGCCAGCGCGACCCCGAGCGGCCATTCCAGCAGCTGGAAGACGGCTGCAAACATCAGTGAGGCCATGCCCCCTACCTGCGCCGTAGACAAGTCGATCTGGCCGGAGATAAGTGTAATCGTGTACGAAGCCAGCACGATGCCTGCGGGCCCACTCAGGCGGAGGATTGCCTCCAACGTTCTCGCCCTGATGAAGAGATCCGGGGCTGCGGCTGCAAACAAAATGAGTTCCAAGACGAAGGCGATAAACAGCCCATTGTCCAACAGGAACTGGATTATTCGTTTACTTCGGTTTCTGCCGTCGCTAGCGGCATAATGTGAGCCAGCCGGCTTTGTCGGACTCCCCGCTGCCATGCTTGTCTGCTACCTCTTGTGTCTCAAAAAGGAATCAGTTCCAATGTAGAGAGGGTGGGGCCTGATGAGCCCCACCCTCGAATTTCTGTACTTCAGGCGTCAGCCCTACTCGGACTCGTAGAGTTCGGCGTACCGCTGATCAACGGTTTCCTGTGTGATCGCTTTGCGTACCTGGTAGGTTTCGAAAGGCAGGCCTTCCAGCGTGGCGAGCGCGACCTCGACCCAGCCCCAGCCCTCGCAGTAGGGCTGGAATTCGATGAAGCCGTAGTAGCCCATGGGCCTCGTTTTCAGGAACTTGGCCGGCGGTTCGTCGCCTCCCAGCGTGACGAGCATAACGTCGGCCTCGTTGCCCGCTTCGGCAACGGCATTGTACGGGCCAATGCCGAGGCCGTCCCAGCAGGGAATCATTGCGAAGACGCCTTCCGGATTCGCTGTCATGGCGTCGTTCACCATGTCCTCGGCCGAGCGGCCCGTGGTCAGGTCGGCCATCAAGACATGATCGTCGTCCAGCCCCATCGCCTCCTGGAAGGTCGAAGCGGCTGAACCGGTGCGCGTGACGCAGGCAGGAATGCCGCCGTGGGTCAGTTCAATGAAGAACAACTCGCGGCCGGCCCAATCTTCCTGCTGGCGTAACCTGACGCCCTCAACCAGTAACTCCGCGCCGCGCATACCGGCGATCCCATCGGGGATACCGTATACAATCGGCGTGTATTCGCTGGGGCCGTTGTCAATGCCGATAAACTGGATGCCTTCATCGAGCGCGCGCAGGGCAAGGCCTTCATACACATTGGGTCCGTGCGCTCCCACGATGCTCAGGTCGTTCAACAGCAGGGTCTCCAGCAGGTCCGGCTCGGTCGCATAGTCGCCGGCCGCATCCGACTCAAAGAATTCCACGCCGTAAAATTCGGCGGCCGTCTTCATCGCCCCCGACCACTCACCAAAGAACGGATGAGCCAGGTTGGGATTGATGAATCCCAAGCGCCACGGCTGAGAGAATTCGGTTGGGAGCGTTGCCAAAGGCTTGCATTGATGTGGTGCGGTCATTTCCTCGATTGCCGACGCTTCATGGAATGTGACAGCCCTAGGCGTCGCCGTGACGTCAACGACGCGCGTAACCTCGACCTCTACTGTCTGGGTCTCGCACGCCGTCAAAACAATTACCGCCAGCGCCAGAACCAGGACTGCGAACAGATACCTCTTGCTCTTCATCGTGCCTCTCCTTTGTCCTCGTTGGTTAAATGCCAGTGCTTCCCAATCATTTCAAGTAGTAGGTGTGTTCTCAAGGGACGTGGGCCACCTTGCAGTTACTCATGCGAGCGCAGCGAAGACCATTTGGCAGCCAGGCTTCGGTCAAGCTGTCCATATGGTCGCACTTGCCAAGTGGTGATCTGAGGCTGAATTGACCCACGGTTCTTCAGCCTGAATAATCGAAGCGCATGGACCAATTTCCTGATCCAGTTTGAAGCCAGATTCGTCCAACCCTGGCGGACGCTCGAAGCACCGGTCATTCATTTTGCGCGCGTCTTCGTCTCGAGGTGGCGCGTCTTCCACTGGAAGGAACCTAAAGACTGGTGAAGTGATATTAGAAGCTCGCAGTATGGACGGAGCGATTGTACGATGAAAGCAAGTAGCCTGTCAAGCGTAGTCGCGAATTCGTTCGGTCACGGCCGATCACTATTCAAGGCATCGTCCTTTCAACCAAGCTCGCCAGCAGTGTGCAGGACGATCGTTGATGCAGCAACCGCCGCGGTCTCGGCGCGCAAAACTCTTTGGCCAAGCGACATCGGGAGCCACCCCCGTTGGGTTGCCACTGATGCCTCTTCCCTGCTGATACCACCTTCAGGCCCAACCAGCAGAGAAACCTGGCCCGCTTTGCCTAGATCGGGACGCCACCTTGAATTGGTCTCGTCTGCCTCTTCCCAGGCCAAAATACGGTGGCATGTGCCCTGCTCAACGGCTTGGTCCCAAGAGAGTGGGTCTCCGAGGGAGGGAAGCCGGCCTCGACGGCACTGCTCGGCCGCCTCCCGAATGATGGCGCGCCAGCGTTCATATTTTGGCAGCAGTCTCACTGCAGGGCGCACCACCGTCCGGCTGCTGATTACCGGAACGAACCTGCTCACGCCCAGCTCGGTACCTTTCTGCAGCACCCACTCAAATCGTTCCCGCTTCAACACGCATTGGTAGAGAGTCAGCTCGACGCCGGGCTCACCCTGCACGGACTCCTTGCTCAATACGCGACCCATCGCCCATTCAGCATCAAGAGCTTCGATCCGGGTCGAATAGGCCGCGCCACTCCCGTCGAGCAAGGTGATCAGGCTGCCCTGCCTGAGGCGCAGGACATTGCGCAGCTGGTGTGAAATGGGCGTCAGATCGACCCTCCGGTCGCGCTCGACGCGCATTCCCGTCAGGAAGAACCAATGGTCTCTGCCGACCCTGCTGCGAACGTCAGCCGGCATGTTCTCTTCGCACCACCAGAGCGACCCAGTCCCCCTCCTGCCTGCGCTCGACCTCCTTCAGCCCATGTGGAGCAGCGGCCGACAGAACCATCCCCGACTTCTCTTCGAGGATGCCTGATAGAATCAGGTGGCCTCCTGGAGCAAGAGGCTCGGCAAGGGGTATGTTGTCATAGGCACAATCAAACAGGCCAACCAGGACCTCCGCCAGAATGTTGGCGGCGATTACGTTGAAGCGACCAGCCTGGCCCGCAGGCACAGATCCTTGCTCAATGTGCAGTTCGTCAGGTGAAAGCGCAGTTTCGTTGCGCAGAGCGTTGTCCTTCGCAGCCCGGATGGCCAGCGGATCAATGTCGGTCGCCCAAACCGGCGCTGCGCCCAGCTTTGCGGCCGCGATGGAGAGGACACCGCTTCCCGTTCCAATATCCAAGAAGGCGTCGCCAGGCCGCAACCACTTCTCCAGGGCAGCCATGCAGAGTCGCGTCGTAGGGTGCAGACCCGTGCCAAATGCCATGCCAGGTTCGAGCCGGACAACTACGTCGCCGGGCAGAGGCTCCGGCTCTTCCCAAGCCGGGGTCAGCAGCACACGCCGGCCTATGCGAAAGGGCTTGTAGTGCCGCTTCCAGGCGTGCGCCCAGTCTTCCTCCCGTACAGTTCGCGCGACTGGTTCCGGCATCGGATACAGGAGGCTCAGTCGCCACAACCCCTCTTCAATCTGCCTCCGAGTCCTGCGGCCGCGCGGGCCCGGCTTAAGGTAGGTCTTCACCAGCATCCTGAATTCGCCAGGCACCGGGCTGCCGAAGTCGTCATAGCCGGTCGACTCCACCACCGCCCCGCCGCCAGAGACTTCACCGGCTGCGCTGTCCTCAATCCAGTCGCCGCCGTTGTAGCGGTTGAAGAGCTCAACGACGGCCTCGGCAGCCTCGCCGTCGACCTCAACTGCTATCTCGACTAGCTCGTCTTCGTACATGAAGGGTTTGTTCGACCGCTTTCGGTTCTTGGAGTGCCCGCAACCGCGCGGTACTATCACACTCCTGCTGGATTGGGATGTCGCTTCATGCCACTTTGACGCTTCGGGCCCAGGAATTCCACTTTGTCCTTTGCTATGACCCTGCGCAAGAAATCCTATCTTAACCTCGCCCTGTGTATTCTGTTGTGGGCCTCGATTCCGGTGGCCTCGAAGAAGATCCTGGTTGAGTTGAACAATCTGCAGATGCTCTTCTACAGCACAGTGTTCTCGGCGATTGCTCTTGGAATGCTGGCATTGTGGCAACGCAAGTGTGCCATCCTTTTCCAGTACTCGCTGCGTGACTTCGCTCATCTGAGCTGGCTGGGCTTTTTGGGGGCCTTCCTCTATTACGTGCTTCTATACGGCGCCTTTGCGAATACCTCAGCAGCGGAGGGCTTCGTTCTCGCCTACACCTGGCCTATTCTGGTCAGTCTGCTGGCGGTGCCGCTGCTGGGCCAGAGGTTAACGGCTGTCCGCCTGACTGCAATTGCGATCAGTTTCGGTGGCGTCGTGTTGATTGTAACTCGGGGGCAGATGGTATCGTTTCAAGTGGAGAATTTGTCGGGAAACCTGCTGGCCCTCTGCGGCGCATTCGTCTTTGCCCTCTTCTCAATCCTGGGCAACCGGGCAAAATTTGACCTGACGATTGCTGCGTTCATTTACTTTTGCGCCGCCCTCATATGCTCAGGAATGGCCGTCGCCGTGACTGGCAATCTGCCGCTACCGTCCGCGTCGGTTTGGGGTTGGATACTCTATAACGGCCTGCTGGTCAACGGTGTCAGCTACCTTTTCTGGTTCAAGGCGCTGGAACACGGGGAGACGTTCATCGTTTCCAACCTGCTCTACCTGACGCCTGTACTCTCCTTGCCGCTAGTAAGGGTCTTTCTCAACGAACCAGTGCACGCGTCAGCGGTATCGGGACTTTTGCTGATACTGGCCGGAATCCTGCTGCAGTCCTGGCCCAAACTGGCCGCTCTGACCCGATTCCGCAACCCTGCCGCCTAAACTCGGGGGGCCGTTACGGGACACTAATGTCGCGAGCTAGCCAGTGATCTGCTACTCAGGCCTCAAGATGCGGTCGAGGAGGCCTCGCCGCGGTTCATGCACGTCATCGCCCAGGCTTTCGGCCAGTTGACGCATCAGCGTCTCCTGCTCGTCATTCAGGTCGGTTGGCGTCACCAGCTTAACCGTTACGATCATGTCGCCTCTCCCGCTGCGCTGCAGGCGGGCGATACCCATTCCAGCCTTACGAAAACTCCTACCTGTTTGCGTTCCGGCAGGAATGTCGAGACTTTCCGTCCCGCCCCCTAAAGTAGGGATGTCTACCGTTGCGCCCAGCGTTGCCTGCGGGATACTGATGGGCAATTCCAGATGGATATCGAACTCATCCCTTACAAAATCGGGATGATCTTCAACGCTGATCATTACGTACAGATTGCCGCGCGGACCCCCCAAGGTACCGGCTTCGCCCTCTCCTGCCAGGCGAATGCGTGTTCCGTTGTCAACGCCGGCGGGAACATTGACCTTGATCTTGCGGGTAACCTGAACTCGCTTACGGCCGTTGCATTGGATGCAAGCCGTAGAGATAACTTCGCCTTCTCCGTGGCATGCGGGGCAGGTAGCTGCCGTGACTATCGTACCAAACAGCGGGCTCTGCTGACGGCGCTGTACCTCGCCGCTGCCGCCGCAGGTTGGACATCTTTCGGGGGTGGTACCGGGCTCGGCGCCGCTTCCCTGACAGGCGTCACAGTCCTCCATGCGCGGCACCTCAATTTCCTCTTGCGTGCCAAATGCTGCATCTTCGAAGCTCAACGTGATGTCTACGCGGAGGTCGGCGCCACGGCGGGGCGCCCGCCGGTTCCCGCGCCCCATGCCGCCAAATCCGAAAACCTCCTCGAATATGCTTCCCAGGTCGCCGAATCCTTGACTGAAATCGCTGAAGCCTCCTGATCCACCCAGACCGGAATGCCCAAACCGGTCATAGACGGCCCGTTTCTGGGGATCGCTCAATACCTGGTAGGCCTCGTTGATTTCCTTGAACTTTGCTTCGGCGTCTTCCTCCGGATTCACGTCCGGATGATACTGCTGCGCCAGCTTGCGGAAGGCACGCTTGAGAGTCTGTTCATCAGCGCCCCGCTCGATGCCAAGCACTTCGTAATAGTCGCGCTTTTCGCTCATTAAGTTATTCCCAGCTGATGATCCATGCGCACAGTCCGGCCAAGCCCACGGTTACCCCGATTAAGGCAGCCCACTGCGCGCCGTCAAAGCCAACGTTTCTTGCGCTGAAAAGCAGTATCACGACAAAACCGATGGCAAGGACAGTCCAATTGGACAGGACTGTATGATCGGCCCAGAAACGTCTCAAAAAGTCCATTTTCTTTCGGACTCCTCTATCTTGGAAGCGCCGTCATCCGCCGCGGATAGCGCCGCTTCAGGTCATCCCAGATTGCGTCCAGCTGAGCGTGCAACTCAGCAAGGCTTCCATCGTTGTCGATGACGCGATCGGCCTGGTTTACCTTGGCGGCCTGGGGAGGCTGCAGATCGATCATTCGCCGGGCCTCGCTCTCCTCCATACTGCGCGATTCCAGAAGTCGACGCAGCTGGGTAGTCAAGCTGGAGGTGACGACCCAGATTTCATCGCAAAGGGTGGACATCAGGCCCGCCTCAAGAAGCTTAATTGCTTCCAGGACGATAATGGGGGCGTCGTTGTCGGCAATCTCCTGCTTGCCCAAGTCGAAGATTTTAGGGTGGACAATCTTCTCCAGCCTGCCCAGATCAAGCGGATTTGAGAAGACGATTTTGCCAAGTTTCTTGCGATCGATCGTACCGTCTTCTCTCAGAATCTCGCGTCCGAAAGCGCGCACAACGGCATCGTAAGCCTGACCGCCCGGCTCGATCACGCGGTGGCCCAGCTTGTCAGCATCGATGATGAAGGCACATTTTTCCATCAGGTAGTTGAGAATCGTGCTCTTGCCCGTAGCGATGTTTCCAGTCAACCCGATTACCAGCGATTTTCGCGACATTTCTGTTTTAACCTTTTGCAGATGGTTGCCCCGATTTGGCCCTATTTTAGCTGAAAGACGGGACTGCTGACAAGCCTGTCATGCTGCCAGTGCAGCCCATTTTTCCATCAGTTCTTCCAGCCGTCCGGAGACGGCATTGTGCTGTTCCTGCAATGTCTTCAATTCTGCGAAATCCTGGCGAGCACTGGCCTGGGCCATGCTTTCTTCGATGTCGGTCAACCGGTTTTCCATGCGTGCGACGCGCTCCTCCGTCTCGGCGACGGCCTGTTCTTGTCGTTGTACTCTTTGCCGCAGCCGGCGGGCCTCCCTCTGCCGTTCCCACTCCTCTTCAGCAACCGTCGGGGGCAATTCCTCTTTCGCCGGCATTTTGGGAACTGCCGTCTGAAGACGCTCCTCTTGCCACTGCTTCCAAGAGCCTTTAAACAGTTCAAGCTGGCCGATCTTCTTACCGTTTCCCGGCGTCACCTGCCAGATCTGCGTAGCCAGAGCGGCAATCAGGGCGCGATCATGGGTGACAAGCAGTATTGTCCCATCAAATTGTCGTAGGGCGTCCTGAAGGATTTCCTGACTGTCCAGATCCAGATGGTTCGTCGGTTCGTCCAGCAGCAGGAAATTGGCGCCCTGCAGAGTCAACCGTGCCAGCGCGATGCGGCTGCGCTGGCCGCCTGAGAGACTTTCGATGCTTTGGAAGACCTCGTCTCCCTTAAAGAGAAACTGGCCAAGGTAGGTTCGGGCGCGTTCAGTGGGAAGGCGCTTTATTTCGAGCAGCGCGTCCAGCACGGTCTGACGGCCGTCCATGAGGCCGTACCCTTTGCCTAAATGCCGTTGCGCCAAATAGCCCACGTCGACCGAAGCGCCAAGCTCAACTCTTCCAGTGAGAGGCTCCAGCTCCTCCATGATGGTTCGAACAAAGGTGGTTTTGCCGGCGCCGTTGGGGCCGATGAGGGCGGCAACCTGACCTCGGAGAAGGTCAAGGTCGGGAATCTCAAGAATAGGCGTGTCGGTAGGGGATAGGCTGCGCATGGGACGCAACCGGCCCTGCCCAACGGGAGGCACCGGCGGTCGAGATGCTGGTCCGCGTACGCCATCCTCAGATGCTGTCGATGGTGAAGAGTCCGAACCTTCTTTGTAACCGGCGATCAGCCTGCGCGTACGCATCACGAGGTCGCCGCCGCGGGAGTGCGCACGCAGCGGGAGCCGGATGAACTGTTCGATCGGGGGAGGCGGCAGGGCCTCTTCTTCCAGAAACCTCTTAAGCCTCGTCTCTCTGCCCTGCGCTTCCTTGGTCCGTTGTCCGGCTTTGTAGCGTCGAACAAATGACTGGGTCTCGCGAATGAACTCCTGCTGACGGTCATATTCCTTACGCCAGCGGGCACGGCGCTCCTCTCTCTGGAGGCGATAGTGGCTGTAGTTGCCCCGGTAGGCGTCCACACGGCGGTGCGCAAGGTCCCATATTCTGGTCGCGACGGAATCGAGGAAGTACCTATCGTGCGAGACAACCACGAGGGCGCCTTTCCAACCGATAAGTACACCTTCCAGCCACGCCATCGACCGCACATCCAGATGATTCGTGGGTTCGTCCAGCAGGAGCAGGTCCGGCTCCTCAAGCAGCAGGCGCCCCAGACTTGCGCGGGTGCGCTGGCCCCCGCTCAGGTGCGACAGGGGCGCTTGCCATAGGGACTCGTCCAGGCCGAGGCCGCTAAGGACGAATCGGATTCGCTGGTCTATGTCGTAACCGCCGGCCCTCTCAAATGCTTCCTGTTGCTGTCCGTACCGTGTCAGCAGGCCCGATAGATCCTGATCACTTTGGGCCACCTCAGTCATCTTAGCTTCAAGGCGGTGAAGCTTTTCCCCTTCGGCCAGCAGGTCAGCAAAGACGAGTCTCAGATCCTGATAGAGAGTGCGTTGTCCGGCGGGCGGCGGGTCCTGTGCGAGGTAGCCGGTTTGCGTGCCTTGAGCGACCGAGAGCTCGCCGGTAACGCTTGAATCGATCCTGCCCAATGCTCTAAGAAGGCTGGTCTTGCCGGCGCCGTTGTGACCGACGAGCCCGATCCGGTCCCCGTATTCGATGCGAACACTCACGTCCTCGAGTACGTCGAGATCGCCGTAGTTTTTTGAAATGTGAGAGGCAACTAGAAGACTCATGTGAAGGGTAGAGTGGAATGGTAAATGCACACAGAAAGGCCAAACGTCCTCCTGTGCCTAATGACATGTCCATCAAGCAGGCATGGGCGAAAGTTTGGCTGCGCGTGCAGAGTTTACCACATATTCAGGCTTCTGACGATATCGGGCACTGAAGGGAGCAGGGCAGTCGCAATTTGATTCGCAGGTAGGAAAAGCCTTCAAAGTGCATTCACTTGGTTGGTTTCTCTGAGATATCGGGAAGGCCGATCTCTATTCAGCAGAAACGGTAAGCCGACAGGCCTGTCAGGGCTCTTTTTGGTTGCGTGGTTGTCTGAATCAGGATTTGCTGGATTTTTTTGGATTATCGGGATGGCGGGAGTCTTCGGTCGCGGACGCAGTGTGACGAGTGTTTGCGAGTGTTGTACGAGAGTTTGCAAGAGTTCACGAGAGTTTGCGTGCGTTTGCGGGTTGTCTGAATCAGGATTTGCTGGATTTTTTTGGATTTTCAGGATGGCGGGTGTCTTCGGTCGCGGGCGCAGTGTGACGAGTGTTTGCGAGTGTTGTACGAGAGTTTGCAAGAGTTCACGAGAGTTTGCGTGCGTTTGCGGGTTGTCTGAATCAGGATTTGCTGGATTTTTTTGGATTTTCAGGATGGCGGGTGTCTTCGGTCGCGGGCGCAGTGTGACGAGTGTTTGCGAGTGTTGTACGAGAGTTTGCAAGAGTTCACGAGAGTTTGCGTGCGTTTGCGGGTTGTCTGAATCAGGATTTGCTGGATTTTTTTGGATTTTCAGGATGGCGGGTGTCTTCGGTCGCGGGCGCAGTGTGACGAGTGTTTGCGTGTGTTGTACGAGAGTTTACAAGAGTTCACGAGAGTTTGCGTGCGTTTGCGAGCGTTTTCCGTTTGTGCGATTAAAGTCGGATCAAGTCGGGCTATGTCGGTTGGGTTTCCCTTTGGCTCTTTTGCAGGAGCGCTATTGGCGTCTGCCGGCCCGTATCGGGGGTCGGCTCCTGGTTTGGGCGTCCTCCAGAATGAGTTCGCGGAGGGAAGACTCACGGCGACTACCTGCTTGAATTTCGGGCAAACTGGCGTGGACGAAGGATGGGGCGCTGCAGTCGTGGTTTCGGCGACGCGTGCTTGTCTTCTTTTGGAACTGTCCTTTCTTGCAAGGAATCCGTTGACGGTCAGATCATTTCAGTTACATTTTAGCACAGAATGGACGCCATTTTGGTGACATTTTCGCGCAACTTTTGAGTTCGGGTTTCAATAGTTTGGGGGATTGAGGTTTCAGTCACCTGTGCTTCGCATATAGCCAACAGGTCAGGCCCCAGGCCTGGCCGTACGGTGGAGTCCGTCAGTTGGGGCGGGTGCGAGGGCAGGAACAGGGCCGGCACCTGCGGGGATCTGATGGGACTGGCGGGACGTGGTCTGGCTGGACACTTTCGATTAGGCACCCGTTACGAATATCGGCACCCGGTCGATGAGGCATGTTGTTGGGGGGGCGTTGCGGGGGCGGAGCCCCCGCACAAGGGAGGGCCGACTAGGCCCGACCGCCCAAACTGCAGTGGTCAGTGGTTAGTGGTTAGTGGTCAGAGAAGGCGCTTCAACTACTTCAGGGTTGAAAGTGGACTGGACCCGGCACCGTTGCTACCCGAGGGACAGGAAAGTTCACCCCCATATTGGGATGCAGGTTTCTGGGAAATGGTCTTGCCTGAATTTGGCGCATTCAACTATAATTGGATTGAGAATCTCCCTATTTTGGGACTAGCTTGTTTCCTAGTCGCATAAGGTGCCTTACACCTGGACATAACTCCCACTCTCATGGAAGGCGTTTTGACCTAGGAGGTCCAAATGACAAAGCAACTTAGGTTTTTCAGTCTGTTCCTGGTTGCCGCGCTGATGTTAGCCGCATGCGTGGCACCGCAGCCGGCGGCCGAAGCCCCTGCAGAAGAGGCGCCCATGGAGGAAGCCGCTGCAGACATGAGCGGGAAGGTGGTCATCGCCTCGGGCGGGGTGATCCGGATCGGCGGCTCCTTTGCCCTGACCGGACCGATACCTGACCCCGGTCTAAATATCCGCCACGGCGCGGAACTGGCCATCGACGACCTCAACGCCATGGGGGGCCTTGAAGGCTTCATGTTTGAGCTGGTGGCTGAGGACGGTGCCTGCGACGGTACGCAAGGCACAAACGTTGGCAATAAGTTCGCGGCCGACGAGACAATAGTCGCCGTTACCGGCGGCACTTGCTCCGGCGAGACATTCGGTCTGGTACCGATTCTTCAGGAGGCGCGGATCCCCTTTGTCAGTCCGAGCGCCACCAACCCGGACATCACTTCCGCCGACTGCGACGTCTGTAACCGCGTAGCCTTGAGCGATGCCCTCCAGGGTGCCATCGACGCCGACTTTGTGGTCAACAATCTCGGACTCACCAAGGTCGCGGTTGTCCACGACAACTCCGACTATGGAAAGGGGCTGTCGGAAATCTTCCAGAGCGGTGTTGCCGCTCTGGATGGCGAAGTCTCCAGCTTTGAAGGCGTCCAGGTAGGAGATACCGACTTTCGCGCCATGCTGGCCAGAGTTGGTGCAGACGGGCCGCAGCTCATCTTCTTCGGCGGCTACTCGACTGAGGCCGGCCTGATCGCCCAGCAGATGACGGAGACTCCCGGTCTCGAGGAGACGGCCTTCATGAGCGTTGACGGCGCCTACACACAGCAGTACCTCGAAGCTGCCGGCGACGCGGCTGAGGGCACCTACATTTCGTTCGTTGCCGGCGCCGACTCGGAAGAGATGAACGCGGAGTTCGACGCCAAGTACATGGAAAAATACGGCGTCAGCCCCGACGATCTCGGTCCCTTCCACAGTCAGAGCTACGATTCGGTGAAGTTGATTGCGGCCGCGATTAAAGCGGTTGCCTCCGTTGATGACAGCGGCAACCTCGTAATAGACAGAGAGGAACTGATCTCCGCTATCCGCTCAGTCGATGCATTTGAGGGACTGACCGGCACCATCAAGTGCGACGGCATAGGCGAATGCGGCGCAGGCGGTGTACAGATCTTCCAGGTCGCAGAAGGCGGTTTCAGCCAGGTTTCCGGTTTCGGTATGGAGTAACCCTCCAAGCCCAAAGGAGAGGGAACCTGAGAGTTCCCTCTCCGCTCAACTCTCCATCAACTCTTCCAAAACGACAATGACTTCCAGGCCGGTGACGGCGCGGGCGGCAGGCACGGATGGTCGTGCAGCCCTGAAACACTTCACCCGGGCATTTGGCGCTGCCATCGTAATTCTCGTCGTGTGGAGGGTTACCACCGTAGGGCTGGCGGAGGGCTACCCTGCCTCATTCTGGATTTCCCAGGCACTTAACGGCCTGGTTCTGGGCGGAGTCTATGCCCTGGTGGCATTGGGCTACACGCTCGTTTACGGAATCCTCTTCATGATCAACTTCGCCCACGGCGAAGTCATGATGATCGGCGGCATTACCGGTTACTTCGCTCTCCAATTTGCCCTGGCGCGCGGCTGGATGGAGGGACCGTGGGCGATCGTTGTCATCGCCTTGCTGACTATCATGGTCATCGGGATGGCGGCTTCGGTCCTAATCGGGGTGGCCCTGGAACGCCTCGCTTACCGGCCTTTGCGGCAGGCGCCGCGATTGGTCCCCCTGATCAGCGCAATCGGCGCGTCACTTTTCCTTCAGTACTCGGTGCTGCTTATATTCGGGGTAAGCCCGCACAGCTATCGCAAACCTGCCCTGATTTCGGGCGGTCTGCGGCTGGGCGATGTGTTCATTCCCTACACGGGGGCCATAATCTTCATCACCTCGATACTCCTGATGCTGGCCCTGTATTTCATCATCCAACGTACAAAGTTGGGGCGCGCCATGCGTGCGGTCGCCGAAGACCGCGCCACGGCATCGCTGATGGGTGTTGACGTCAACGCAGTCATCGTCGTCACGTTCATGTTGGGGTCGGCCCTTGCCGGGGCGGCGGGTGTCATGCTCGGCTTTCATAACACGGTCGTGAAGTTCAACAGCGGGTTTATACCGGGGCTCAAAGCCTTCACGGCCGCCGTGCTCGGGGGAATCGGCAACATTCCGGGAGCAATGTTCGGCGCGCTCATTCTCGGATTGATCGAAGCGATCGGTCCCAGCGCACTGGGCATTCCCACCGAATACAAGGACGTGATCGCCTTCAGCCTGCTCGTGCTCATACTCATTTTCCGGCCTACGGGACTGTTCGGTGAAGTGTTGAGCGAGAAGAAAGCCTGATGGCTCTCCAATCTGCGGCAGGCGCAATCAGGACCGGGCTTGTCGGCTTCGCCTTCTTGAGTTACCTGATCCTCATCGGCATCCCCGGCCGCATAGGCGGTTCTGCCTTGCCGGTGCTGGCGCTCATTTCTGCCCTGTTCTTCTGGCTGAACTTGCGCCGCGAAGCCGCGCACCATCTCGCAAGAAATCCGGAGCAAGGGCTAGAGGGTGACGAGGGAAAACCGGGCTGGGAGATTGGCGCGAATGCTGATTCAGACCGGTCCTATTTGCATGCGCTCCTTACTGCTCGCCCAGGAACAGCCTTAGCTCTAAGAGGGCTGTTGGCGGGATTGACAACGGGTCTGCTCATTGCGATCGTGAGCGGCATCTTTGCCGCTGCGATGGGCAATGGCGTTGCGATCCAACCTGTTTTGGACAAGATCGTCCCTATCAACGTCGCCGCCTTGATTGGGGTATCTCCCGGACAGATTGTGCAAGCGGAAGTCTCGTTCATTCGGTTTCTGCTTCAGATCCTCCTGTTTGCGGGCGCCGGCACGCTTGCCGGTCTGGCCGTAAGTGCAGGAGGCAGCAATCTGACTACAGCAGCGCGTAGCGGTTTTCTTGCAGCGCACGTCTCCGGCCCCACTCTGGGGTCGGTTGGCCGCTTCGCCGGCATCGCCCTTCCCTTTGTTTTGCTCGCTTACATCGCGTGGATTGGACTCCCCGGCGTAACTGCTTTCGGCACAAATGAGGGGACGGTCCGCCTGCTTCTCACTCTGATCGCCACCGGCAGTGGGCTCTTTGCATTGCGGTTATCCAGACCCGGACGGGAACAGAGGATCGTGGCGGTTTTGCTCGGCATCGGCGTCGTTTCGATGCCCTTCATCCTCGACCAGTTCCAGAATTCCGTCATGGGTCTTGTTTTCATTTTCGTCATGATGGGCCTGGGGTTGAACATCGTGGTCGGGTATGCAGGGCTGCTGGACCTGGGCTACGTGGCCTTCTTTGCCATCGGCGCCTACACATACGCCTTCCTTTCGGCTCCCTTTTCCTCGCCCTACATCAGCGGTCTGCTTATCCTGATGGGCATTTCTCCGGACAGTCCCCTGCTGGGCTATTGGATGGCCCTGCCGGTTGCGATGCTGACGGCAGCTATCGGGGGCGTACTGCTGGGAATTCCCGTTCTGCGTTTGCGCGGGGATTACCTGGCCATCGTAACACTTGGATTTGGGGAAATCATCCGGCTCTTCATGCTGAATCTGGGCGAGTTGACCAACGGACCGCGCGGCATACTTGAGATTTCGCAGCCGGCGCTGTTTGGCATGTCACCTGCCGGTGTCACCTTCGGTCTGCTCAGCTCGCAGGGTTGGATCTTCCTGCTGGCCCTGATCAGCTCAGCCCTCGTTGCATTTGTTGCGATTCGCCTGAACGATTCACGGTTGGGCCGCGCCTGGTTCGCCATGCAGGAAGACGAAGACGTAGCCGAGGCCACCGGCGTGCATCTCGTGCGCACGAAGCTGCTCGCCTTCGCCATCGGGGCAACCTTTGCAGGCATGGCGGGCCAGCTCTACGCCGCCAGACAGATCAATATCTTTCCTGAGAATTTCACGCTTTTTGTCTCGATTGACGCCCTGGCACTCATCATTGTGGGGGGTATCGGCAGCCCTGCCGGCATAGTTTTGGGGGCACTGGCGCTGAAGGGGCTGCCGGAGGTGTTGCGGGGCGTCGACGAGTACCGAATCGTTACTTTCGCCGCCCTTCTGGTCATCATGATGATCGTGCGTCCTGCCGGTATCCTTCCCTCGGCCCGCCGCCGCACGCAAGGCACCGATCCTGATGAGGCGGGGTTTGACGACAGCGGTGAACTTATGGAGGGGCTTGTTTCAGGGGAGCAGGGGGCAGCCTCTCCGGAGCTTGCCAATGGAGAGGAGGAGGTCAGATGACGGCCCTCCTCAGCCTACAACGCGTCACCAAGGTGTTCGGCGGCCTGACTGCCGTCGACAATGTGGACCTTGAAATTGCAGAGCGGTCTATCACGTCGCTGATCGGCCCAAATGGGGCGGGCAAAACGACTCTCTTCAACTGCCTGACGGGACTGCACAGGCCGGAAGTGGGCGAGATTCTGTTCGATGGCAGCTCGCTAATCGGTCTGCGGCCGGACGAGATCACGGACCGCGGCGTTGCGCGTACATACCAGAACATCCGCCTCTTCGGCAGAATGACCGCGCTTGAGAATGTCCTGGTCGGCCAGCATCTGCGGCTGCACGCGTCCCACTGGAGCGCGGTCCTGCGCACGCGTCGCCAACAGGAAGAGGAACACGCGGCACGAGAATCTGCCAGGGCGCTGCTCAGTTTCGTCGGCCTGCACGGCCGCGAGGAGGTCGTGTCCACCAACCTGCCATACGGGGACCAGAGGCTGCTTGAGGTTGCGCGGGCATTGGGGAGTCAACCGCGTCTGCTGCTCCTGGACGAGCCGGCTGCCGGCATGAATCCGAGCGAGACCGACCGCATGATGGAACTCGTCCACAGGCTGCGCGACGAGAAGGGGATCACGATATTTCTGATTGAGCACGACATGAAGGTCGTGATGAGTATATCAGAGAGTGTTGCCGTTCTGGATTACGGGGAGAAGATCGCCGAAGGGACGCCCGAGGAGGTCCGCGCTGACGCACGCGTAGTTGAGGCTTACCTTGGGCCCGAGGTCGCCGTGCAGGAGACGGCCGGGCCGGCGAGCGCTTGACACATGCTGATTTTGGATTCCGTGCACACCTACTACGGCCACATTCACGCGCTCAAGGGCATTTCGTTGCGCGTGAATGAAGGTGAAGTGGTTACGCTGATCGGCTCGAACGGCGCGGGCAAGACGACCACGCTCAACACTATCAGCGGCGTTCTGCCCGCCCGCGCCGGCGCGATCTACTTTCAGGATAGCCCACAAGGGGGAGGCAGCAGTTCCCTTCCCGGCCGCGAAAACGGTATTCGACTGGACAGAATGCCTGCCCACGAGGTGGCCAGGCTGGGCGTTTCCCAGTCACCTGAAGGGCGCAAGATCTTTGCCCGTCTTTCGGTTCAGGAAAATCTGGCGATGGGCGCCTTCGCACGCACCGATAGCGACGGCGTCCGCGATGACCTGGAACGAGTTTTCGAACTCTTCCCGCGTCTGAAGGAGCGCCTCAGCCAGCCGGGCGGCACGCTCTCCGGAGGCGAACAGCAGATGCTGGCGATCGGGCGTGCGCTCATGAGCAGTCCTCGCATCCTCCTTCTCGACGAGCCTTCGATGGGACTTGCCCCGCTGCTCGTGCAGCAGATATTTCAGATCATTCGCGAGATCAACGCCCAGGGCACGACGATCCTGCTGGTGGAACAGAACGCGCAGGCCGCGCTTCAGGTTGCCGACCGAGGTTACGTTCTGGAGACCGGCAACATCGTGCTGAGCGGCGCGGCCGACAGCCTTCTGGCCAACCCGCAGGTAGCCGAAGCATATCTTGGCATCTGACGGTCCGGCGCGGCGTCCCCGCAGCAGGTTTGAGATCCGGCGGTCAAGACTAGAAGAGACGGCGTTTGTCCACGATGTTTCGGGGCGTCTCTCCGGCCAGATAGCGGCGCAGATTGTCCTTCAGCGTGTCGATGCGGCGCTGGGGTACGTGGGGATTGTCGGCAGCGACGTGGGGGGTAAGGATGACGTTTTCCATCTTCCACAGAGGGTGCTCCGCCGGAAGCGGCTCCGTCTCGTAAACGTCCAGCGCCGCCCCGGCGATGGCGCCCGACTCCAGTGCCGCGACCAGCGCGTCCAGCTTGACGACGACCCCGCGGCTGATGTTGATCAGGTATGCCGTTGGCTTCAAGCGGGCGATCTCTGCGGCGCCGATCAATCCGACGGTATCCGGCGTCTGGGGTACGCAGCTGACAGCGAAGTCCGCCTCTGCCAGCAGATCGTGAAGCCGCTCTTGCGGCCAGAGCGCGTCCAGATCGAGGCTGCGTCCCGGCGCCGCGTCGGGCCGCGCATCTACGGCGATTACGCGCATGTCGTGCGCCTTGCCGCGGCGGGCGAGCTCCGACCCAATTCCTCCCAGCCCGATAACGCCCAATGTGCAGTCGCCCAAATGGCGTACGGGCGTCCCCTTGCGCCACTCGCCTTGAATCTGGCGGCGCATGTAGAGATGTATGCCGCGGGCGAACATCAGAATGAAGCAGAATGCATGGTCGGCAATCATGTCGCTGTAGATCTTGGCCATGTTGCTGACCACGACCTCGCTCTCGGCAAGTTCCGGATACATGTAGTGCTCAAGGCCGGCAATCGGGGTCTGCAGCCAGCGCAGGCTCTCGGCGCGCGCGAGCAGGGCTGGCGTGAGGTTTCCGTACATGCCGACCGCCTGTGGAATCGCGGAGAGCGCTTCCTCTTCGGTCAGCGCGTTGACGATCTCCAGCTCCGGCGATACCGCCCGCACCTGCTCAAGTTCTTCAGGGGACAGAGGTGGATAGATGAGAAAGTTCATTGAATTCAGTCCTCTCGTTGCTAAGATGGCTTGCGCCTGTACGCCGCGAAGCTTTCCGCCCGCAGCAGCTGTTCAAGGTAAACCCGCTCACCGCCCAGATCATCGGATACGTTGGCCCCGATAACGGCAGCCAGGCTGTTCATGGCGTCGCTGAAAGGCGAGCGGATCAGCTCAGGCCGTCCTTCGGCGATGGCCTGGGCAAAGACTTTACTTATGGCAAACGTGTCGTCACCGCCCCGCCCTTCGTAGAGTGTTGTTGTAACGTTATCCTGGGGGGGCGGCTGCGACGGAGGGTATGGGCCGTGGTACTCGTACGTTGTGACGCCCTCCCAGCCGATCTCGGCCCTTCCTTCCGTCCACAGGACCTGGTGGTCGCCATGGTCGGCGTAGACCTTGCGCAAACGCGAAAGCGTCATTGTCCCTGTTGCACCGCCGACAAAAC
Organism: Caldilineaceae bacterium; assembly: GCA_011523365.1. Taxonomy (GTDB): domain Bacteria; phylum Chloroflexota; class Anaerolineae; order Caldilineales; family Caldilineaceae; genus Bin5. The sequence goes on along the minus strand of WTGY01000199.1, from coordinate 30,933 downwards.
CGAAGAGGGCGCTGTAGGTATAGGGATTGTCGGCTCCGTCGTGGACATCAGCCTCAGGCCGGTGCTGGTAATGGGCCTGCACCCACTCGACATCGCCGAACCAGTAGCGCCAGAGGTCGAGGAGGTGGATGCCACCTTCGACGACCGTCATGCCGCTCCAGGCCCGGTTGGCAGTCCATACTCTATTGGCTGGCCCCCCGTGCAGTTCGGTCTGGTGGTGCTTGACGTTGTGCCCTTCAAGCGGACCATGATAGGTGTAGCAGGCCATTAGCGGTCGTCTGCCCTCACGCAGGTGGCGGTGAATTGCCTCGTGGCGGCCGTCGAAGCGCTGCTGGAATCCGGCCGTGTTGAGCACGCCGGCACCACTAATTGCCGCCTCCATCTCCAGCGCTTCGTCCAAGTAGAGGCTCATCGGCTTTTCGACGAACAGATGCAGCCCTGCCTCAGCGGCGCGCACGACCTCCCCAGAGTGAACATTGGGCGGAATGCAAACGTAGAGTGCATCCGGTTCCTGTTCCAAGAGCGCCTCAAAGTCGGTTGTATGCAGGACGCCGTCAGACTCGAACCCTTCTACGTAGTCGCGGATCTTCCCGGTTTCCAGATTGGCTTCAAATGCGTCGGCCAAGGCCACGAGGCGGACCGCGCCCTGTTGCTGAAGTGTCCATAGCGATTTCAAGTGTTGCAGCCCCCGCTGACCCAGGCCCATCAAGGAAACGCGTACAGGTCCTTTCATCTTAGCTACACTTTGTCCTTTCCCTTGGAATGTATTGGGACTCGGCCCCTTTGCGAGTCCAATTGGGCGGGTTCGACGTGATCCAATTTTGCCTGCGCTCTCAGATGCTTGTCATTGTAGCGGAAAACGGGCAGGGGGCAACGCCGGTACAGTAAGTCGCTTCGCCAGAGTCGCCTCGGACTGTGAAAATTTGCTTTCCGAACCTGGAACGTCTATAATCTGCTGCGAAGATTGTTACGTCCCAAAGAGAGCGGCTTTCTGCTCTTTTCCCATCTGTCCCGAACAGTCTGCCAACCGGGTGCTGTTTGGGACTGTAAGCTGCGGCGCCGGTGTTTGGTTGGTCCATCAGGCAAGCCACACCGTTGCTCCAGGATTTGAACCGGAGGCTAAAATGGCCAAGAGAGGACCCCGTCAGCTGGTGAAGATGCGCAGCACAGAGAGCCATCATCTCTATTTGACGTCCAAGAACCGGCGCAACAACGACAAGAGACTGGAACTGAAGAAGTATGACCCGGTGCTGCGAAAGCACGTCGTTTACCGGGAGACAAGGTAAAGGCACTTCTGAGACCATTGCCTGACTGCCGCGAAACTTGCGTCACCAAGAGATCAGTGGTTTCCCAACCGCATGCAATACGAGACCCGCTGCCTGGAAGTCAAAGAGCAGCGGGTTTCTGATTTGTAAGACGGTCAGTAGTATGACCACAGTTTTGGGGGCCGCCGGAATTTACCCTTTTCCTGAAGCAGTGGACAGCTCAAACAAAAAAGCAGGGGACCCAAAAGAGTCCTCCCGCTCCGGAGTGACCCACCAGGGATTCGAACCCCGAACCCGCGGATTAAGAGTCCGCTGCTCTGCCAGTTGAGCTAGTGGGCCGTCAGCCAGACAACATTGTAGATAGCTGAACCATGATTGTCAAGTCAGACGCCAATCATTTCGCCGCAGATTAGCGCTTCAAACAGTACACAGGATAGAGACTAACCATGACATATTCCGAAAGGGACATTGAACAGTACGCCAACCTCCTAATCCGACTCGGCGTCAACCTGCAACCGGGCCAATCGCTTGATATTCGCACTGAGCCCGTTCATCGTGAGTTCGCGCTGGCCCTGGCCTCCGCCGCCTATGATGCCGGTGCCAAGTTCGTCGCCATCGAATACAACGACATGCGCCTGCAGAGCATTCGCGCCGGCAGGAGTTCGGAGGAGGAACTCGAGCACCTTCCCAGCTATATTGAAGCCATCGCTAACGAAAGAAAGGATGACAGGTGGGCCGCCATCAGCCTAGTTGGCGAGGAAGATCCGTCGCTCCCCGCCCAGCTCGATCCCAATAAGCTGCGCATCCTGCAGACAGCCGAATACCGCGCCACGATGGCGTGGCGTTCGTCGATGATGGAGATGAAGCAGCAGTGGAACGTGGCGGCCCTGCCTACGCCAGCCTGGGCGCAGAAGGTCTTTCCCAACCTTCCCACGGAAGAAGCGCTGGAACGCTTCTGGGAGGAGATTCGCCGGATTATCCGTTTGGATGCGGACGATCCGCTCTCGGCCTGGCGGACGCATCTCAACCATCTGGCGGCGGCGCGTTCAACGCTGCAGTCCAAGCAGGTGCGCGCCCTCCACTTCTTCGACCCTGCGCCCGGTACAGATGGACAGCCCTCCACCGACCTGACGATCGGCCTGACAGATCGGCCGCACTGGGCCGGAGGCAACAGTGGACTTGGTACCGAAGCAAATGATGAGGGCGGCGACTGCGCAACTCCCATTTTCCTCCCAAACATTCCCACCGAGGAGCTGTTCACTACGCCTCATCGCCTACGGGTAAACGGTTGGACCCGAACGTCCCGCCCCAGTTTCCCTTTCCGCCGGGAAGTTGCCGAGGCATGGTTCCGCTTTGAAGAAGGGAAGGTTGTCGAATTCTCGGCGGGAGACGACCAGGAGACCTACGAACAGTTCTTCGCCGTCGACGGCACTCGCTTTCTCGGCGAGGTCGCCCTCGTTGACGTGTCATCCCCTATTTTCAGGAGTGGTCTTACCTACTACAACACTCTCTTCGACGAGAACGCTGCCTGCCATGTCGCATTTGGCAAGGCTTACCCCATCGGGCTGGAAGGCGGCGCCGACCTTTCGGAAGAGGAGCTGGTGCAGGCCGGCGTGAACAACTCGGATCTCCACCTGGACGTGATGATTGGGACGGCGACGCTCGATGTCACGGGCCACCTGAGCGACGGCACCGAACTCGCGATCATGCGTGAGGGCCGCTACACGCCCGCCGTTCTGGGATGAACTCAGGCGACCCACTCGAACCATTCCTGGCCGACCAGGGTGTCGTCATCCTCGATGGCGCCCTCGCGACTGAGTTGGAGCGGAGAGGCTTCGATCTGAGCGACGAGCTGTGGTCGGCACGGCTTCTGATCGAAGATCCAGCTTCGATCGGCCAGCTCCATCTTGACTACTACGAGGCCGGCGCGGACGTTGCCATCAGTGCAAGCTATCAAGCCAGCTTCGAGGGGTTGGCACGCCGCGGTCTGAGCCGTGCCGAGAGCGCTGCTTTGCTGCAGAGCAGCGTGCGCATCGCGCAGCAGGCGCGTGACTGCTTTTGGGAGGAACTGCACGACACCGTCGAGGATCCAAGCCGAAAGCGCCCTCTGGTCGCCGCCTCCGTCGGCAGCTACGGAGCCTGTTTGGCCGACGGGTCCGAGTATCGCGGCGATTTCAACATTTCAAACAACCAATTGAAAGATTGGCACCGCCCCCGGGTGGACGCGCTCCTTGCAGCTGAACCGGATCTGCTGGCCTTCGAAACGATCCCCTGCTTGCAGGAAGGCGAAGTCCTTGTTGAACTGTTGGACGAATACCGGCATACGCCTGCCTGGCTAAGCTTCAGTTGCCGCGACGGGGAGAGTGTGTGCAGCGGCGAGCCGTTTGCCGCCTGTGTGGCACTGGCCGAAAGGTCGTCAGCCATTGTTGCCGTAGGCCTGAACTGCTCAGCGCCCGTTTTCGCCGAGCCGCTGCTGCGAATGGCCCTTGAGAAAACAGCCAAGCCACTTGTCTGCTATCCCAACAGCGGTGAGCTGTGGGACGCTCCTGCCCGAACATGGATACCAGGCAGCGAAGGGGATCGGTTTGCTGGGCAGGCGGCATCCTGGCTGGCCGCCGGCGCGCGTCTCATCGGCGGTTGTTGCCGAACTTCGCCCGCCGACATCCGGGCCTTGCGCGCTCTTCTGGCCCCGTCGGCTGATAGGGAGTCTATTGAGCGCTAGTTACGGACGCGAAAGGAGCCCGGCCACTGTGGGGCCAGGCTCCTGTGTTTTAGATAGTTTGCAGACGATCTGAGCCTACTCGGCCCGCAGAGTAAGCAGATAGGTCAGAAGATCCGCCATGTCCTGATTGCTCAGATCTTCAGAGTAAGTCAATGGCATTACGTCAGAAGTATAGCCGCCGACGATGTGTTCATTCGGATTTGTTATGCTGTTGTAGAGGTACAGCGCGGGCCCGGCAAGCGCCAGCTGTTCTGCGCGACCAACTGCGGTATCTGCTATTTCAAACCATGTCGGCGCCACGTCAACAAGGCTGTTGTCGGTTACGTGGCAACCAATACAGTTGTGGGGCACAGTCAGATCGAGGCCTCTGGCAGCATCGCCAGGGATCAGCGCGACGACCGCCTGCGGCAACCCGGCCAGGATCTCTTCGTCGCTGAGACCGGCGATACGCGGCCGCGGCGTCGGTGTGGGCGGCACAAACGTCTCTCCCTCCGCCAGTACGACCATATTGGGCGAAATTAACTGCAGGCGCGGATTCGGCGCACAAGCACTGACCACGACGATTGCGATAAGGAAGGAAACAATTGCAAACAGGTAGAACTTACGACGTACCATTCACTATCTCCATCGCGAGCTGAAGCAGTTCATTCGCTACTGCGAACAGGTATGTCTCGGAATCCAGCCGCTATTATATAACATGACGCCACGCTTTACCGCATTCGAAGTCTGCTTGAAACAGATTTCACGATTGGAGCGGGGGGCGGGAAAATGAAGATCGCCCTTTTGTTTTCGGCACAGATTCGTGCGCAGTGGAATGGGGCGACATTCTCGAGTGAAAGTAGGGTAACCGATGGCAAAATGGGAAGATGAAGAGGAAGTCCGCAAGTGGCTTGAGGAAAACCTGCCCACTTGGGCACTGCGCGAAGGCCAGTTGTACAGGCGGTTCGATACGGCCAACTGGCGCGTGACGCTGATGACGGCAAACGCTGTCGGATTTCTGGCCGAAGCCGCCTACCACCATCCAAAGATAGTCCTCAACTATCGCTCGGTTGAGATTTTCCTGACAACGCAAGACGCAGGGGGACTGACGCAGCAGGACTTCGACCTGGCCCAGAAGATAGAGGAAACGGTTCGCTGGCCGCGAAAGGGCGGGGACGAGCCCCGCTCGCGGCCCAAAGAGTGGCTGCGTAGTTAATCTGCGGGGCATTCCTTCAGGTTCAGGGACTGGGAATCTGAATTTTCTGCTGCGAAAAGAAGAAAGTCCCTGCACCCGCCAGCAGATGCCTTGACCTCAGACACCAAGAGCATCTTCCGAAGGCGCACGCGCCTGAAATGCATGAAAGAGCACGATGCTGCCGGCGATGGCTGCGTTGAGGCTGTCTACCGAGCCCGCCATGGGGATGGTAACGCAGAAATCGCACTTTTCCCGCGCCAGCCGGCTGAGCCCCTTGCCTTCGTTGCCGACGACGACAGCCAGCGGGCCGCTCAGGTCGGCATCGGTGAGCGAGATCGCTTCAGGACCGAGATCCAGTCCGACGGTCCAGATATTCGATTTTTTGAGGAGGTCGATGGTCCGGTTGACGTTACCCACCAGCGCAACAGGGATGTGTTCCACGGCCCCGGAGGAGGCGTTGCTGACCGCGGGCGTGATGCCTGCGGCGCGGCGTTCGGGAAGAATGACGCCCTCGACGCCGAACGCCTCACCGCTGCGAAAGAGGGTGCCAAGATTTCGCGGATCCTCAAGATGGTCGAGGACAAGAAGCAGGGGGTCCGGATTGCGGACCGCGAGGTCAAGAATGTCGTCCAGCTCAACGTAGGGGTACGGGCCCGTTTCCAGCGCAACGCCCTGCGGATTCAACTGCGCACGTCGAATGCGGTCAAATATACCGCCCTCCACGTGCCTGGTAGGGACTTTGGTTTTGTGGGCCAGTTGTACGATCTCTGCGAGGCTGCCTTTAGGGGGGGTGCGGCCGTCGCCTTCCAGCCACAGCCGGTAGTAGTGTCGCCGTCCGGCACGCAGAGACTCCAGGACGGCGTGCCGTCCGACGAGCAGTTCGCTCACCTGGCGTCCTCGATGCGCCAGGTTGTACCGTCCGGTGTGTCCTCCAACTGGACCGAGTGGGCTGCGAGCCCTTCACGAACCATGTCGGCCACCGTCCACTGCTTCTGCTCTCGCAGTGTCGTGCGCACAGAGACCAGCAGGTCGATAAACGGCTTGGCGGCGAGCACCTCGCCGTCGCTGACGTCGGATTCGGCCAGCGAAAGGCCAAGGACGGCGGCCAGTTCACGCAAAGTATCCTGGGCCGCCTGGAAGAACGGGCCGGAGACACCCGCGGCCCGGGCCGAATTGATCGCCCTTACAAGCTCAAAAATGTGCGACAGAGCCGCGCTTGTATTGAAGTCGTCGTCCATCGCCTGGCAGAAGCCGCTGCGCGCAGACTCTGTTGTTTCGCGCAGATTGTTGACCTCTTCGCCCACGGCTACGGTTCCCGTCGCCGGGCGCAGGCCTCCTCGCAGACGGGCAGTGCTTCTCACGGCCGAACCGATGGACTCATCGGAATACGAGACCGGCTTGCGATAGTGGCCCGAGAAGATCAGCATGCGGAGCGCATCGGCTGAGTACTGATTCAGGAAGTTGTCGATGGTGACGAGGTTTCCGATGGACTTGCTCATCTTTTCGCCCGACAGCTGGAGCATCCCGTTGTGGACCCAATAGCGGGCAAACGGCTTGCCGGTGAGACTCTCGCTCTGGGCGATTTCGTTTTCGTGATGCGGGAAGATCAGGTCGTTGCCGCCGCCGTGAATGTCTATTCTCTCGCCCAGGTGGTGCAGGCACATGACTGAACACTCAATGTGCCATCCGGGCCGGCCAGGTCCCCACGGGCTTTCCCATGAAGGCTCGCCCTTCTTGGCCCCCTTCCAGAGGGCGAAATCCGCTTCATTCTCTTTGCCTTCTTCGCCTGCGACACGCGTGCCGGTTACTGCGTCTTCCTGCCGTCGCCGGCTGAGCTTCCCGTAATCGTCATCTTTTTCGACCCGAAAGTAAACGCTTCCATCCACAGAGTAGGCGTAATCGCTTTCGCCCAGTTCCTCGATCACTCGAATTATGTTTGAGATTTCGCTCGTCACGCGCGGATAGGAGTCGGCCGGCTTGATATTCAGATCGCTGAGATGCGTCAAGTACTTGTCGGTAAAGTACTGCGCCAACTCAAAGGGGTCCTGACCCGTCTCCTGGGCCCGAATGATGATCTTGTCATCGACGTCGGTAAAGTTGGTTACGTAGGTTACGTCGTGCCCGGTAAACTCCAGGTATCGACGGATCATATCGAAGACGATGGCGCTCATCGCGTGGCCGATATGGGCGTCTGCGTATACCGTCGGCCCGCAGACGTACATGCGCACACGTCCTTCTTCCAATGTTTCGAATGGTTCCCGCCTGCGGGTCAAGGTATTATAGATGCTGAGCGTCATCGATGTCCTTCTCGCTGGGTCACCGGGTTGTCAAGTGGGTTCTGGCGCGATCAGCGAACTGACTCGTAAGTTCTGCGTCGCTCCTGTACCTCCTCAGGAACGGCAAATATCAGGCGACCGGCGTTAGTCTGCAACACCTTGGTGACACGCACAGAAAGCCGCGCGCCCATGTGGCGCCTGCCCTGCTCCACGACCACCATCGTTCCGTCATCCAGGTAACCGACCCCCTGATTCATCTCCTTACCTTCCTGAATCACCTGGATCGTCATCTCTTCCCCGGGAAGTACCACGGACTTTACAGCGTTAGCCAGTTCGTTGATGTTCAAGACGCGCACGCCTTGCAGTTTGGCAACCCGGTTCAAGTTGTAGTCATTGGTAACGATTGCTGCGCTCATTTCGCGGGCCAGGTAGACCAGCTTTTCATCCACTTGCTGTGCTTCCGCCGGATCCTGGTCCAGGAAGACGATATTGACTCCTTCGATTTTCTGAAGCCTGTCAAGAATCTCAAGTCCTCTTCTGCCGCGGTTGCGACGCAAAACTTCGGCCGAATCCGCGATATATTGGAGTTCATTCAGAATGAATCTCGGGACTGCAAGTATTGCCCAGAGAAAGCCTGTCTCGGCCACGTCGGCGATACGTCCATCTATAATGACGCTGGTATCCAGCAGCATGGTATCCGAATGCTGCGGCCGGCCGCCCTTTGCGAAGAGCGGCAACATCGGCAGATCCCTGCCGTTCTCGCTTCCGTTGGGAAAGCGGAAGAAGTTGAGTATTTCTCGATGGCGCAGTACCATCATCGTTACACCCAGGTAGCCCATAACGATGACGCCTACAAAGGGCAGTATTGTACCGAACGGATTGGGCAAGAGCGAGAGTGGATAAGCCAGTAGAGCGGCGATGGCCAATCCGATCGCCATTCCCGCAGTCGCGGCCATAAGCTGTACGGTGGGAATCTGCCGCAAGCTCGACCGAAGCGCATTGGCAGGTTTGACCGTAAGCCACGGGGCTGTGAAGAGCCCAATGACTCCACTGACGATTGAGAGAGGAATAATCAGGCGCGCTGACGAGAGCGTCAAACTCTCAAGAGCCTCTACCCCTGTTAACTGCCTGCCTAGTTCCCATCCCAGCAGGACAAAAACAAAGGTGACCAGACCCCTTAGCAGCAACGCCCAACGCATATCTGAACTCTCCTAAAGAGGGAAGACGACGACAATGCATTGAAATCATAATACAGCATCTGCAAATAGAGCGCAATGCCAGTTTTCTCTATCCGAAAGTGAGTACACCGACGCTCGCCCTTCAAATGAGCAAAAAACGGGTCCCCCGGCCACCTAAATTCCTTGTGCGCGACCGCTCCGTTAGAATCAATTCCTTACCCCGAAAGCTACAATCGAAGCCGCCTCTCTCCACATTACTTCCGTCCTAGATGAAGTGCCGCCATCTCCTTCCCCTCTCCAGGGAAGTTGACTCGCGCGGGCGTTGTGCGGCCTGCCACTGTCTTGCTTTTCCAGATGCGGTGGGCTGACTCAGGTGAGAAATGGTTCAGTTGCAGTCTCGATCCGTTTGCCCTTTTCGGCTTGAATCACTGCTCCTGCAACGACTGATACAGCGCCAGGACTTCGCGTGCGTTGTTGTGGGCGGAAAATCGCTGGCTGTAACTTTGCGCCGCGCACCCCATCTCCCGCCTCAAACGTGCGTCCTGCGCCATTTTCATTATGCGAAGTCCGAAGCTGAGGTCGTTATTCTCTGTCAAGAAACCGGTCTCTTCGTCGAGGATCATTTCGGCCACGCCGGGGGAGTCGATTCCAACGGCAGGAAGACCCGCGGCCGCGGCCTCAATGAAGGTCAGCGGATGCACTTCACTCACGCTGGCGGACACAAAGAAGTCGGCGACGCCGAGGACGCCGGCTATGCGTTCATATGAAATTGGCCCCGTAAACGTCACCCGCCCATCCATCCCTAAGTTACGTGAAAGCTGACGACACTCGTCCAGGCTGGGTCCGCCCCCGACAAGCAACAGATGGAGGTTGGGGATCTCTTCTTTCAGTGCGGCGAAGATTCCCAGGAGGCGGTCTACGGCTTTTTCCTGGCTGATACGCCCAACGAAAACGCCCACGACAGCATTCCCCGGGATCCTGAACTCGGTCCGCGTCGCCTCTTGTTCAGGACTTTGAAACTGGCCCAGTTCTATGCCGTTGGGAATGACGGCGACGCGTCCTTGGATACCCCATGTCTGCATGACCGCGGCCGCACTCTGGCTCGGGGCGATAATAGCGCTGCACCGCTGGCTGAATCGCTGGAAAAACGCGTGCAAGGCTGTATCGGAGATTGTTTCCGGCACCAGAGGAAGATGCTGCTGCACGTACAGGTCGTAACGGGTATGGCTCGTAAAGACCAGCGGAATGTCGTAGCGCCGCGAAAAATTGAGTCCGAAGCTGCCGCTGATAAATGGATGGTGAACGTGAATTACGTCCATCAGCTTCAGAATGTCACGGCATCGCGAGTCTACCCGGACTGTCAAGTGATAACCTGTGTCGGCGATCGGAATGCTGGGGAGGCGGATGACGTTACTTTCATCCACGGTCTTCTTGTCCTGCTCCGGAACAAAAAGATAGACCTGCTCACCCCAGCGGTCGAAGTGCTCCTTCAACAGTCCCACGTGATTTACGACACCGTTTATATAGGGTTTGTATATGTCGCTAAAGAGGGCGATTCGCATAAGATTTCTGCCCATCTCCTTTCGAGTTAACGGGCGCCCACCGGACGGCGGCGGGCGGATCTCAGGATCCGGCGGTCTCCTTCACGGGCTCTAAATAAACAGAAGTCCTTCACCGAAAACTTTTCCTTTCTACCACTTCAAATTACGCTGCAGAAAGGGGATGGTTGCAGAATGGCCTGAATCAGAGTCCGGAGGTGGTCTCCTGGAAAGTATCCGGTTTTCCTGACACCGGCATTGGCCAGAACATGGGACAGATTTTCTTCGTTCCTGCATTTTACTCTTCCCGACGCTAGCCACTTTCCTTACTCCTCAACGTCGAAACCCATAGGTAGAGCAGGCGCAGCCCAACCAGCACCAGAGTGGTCAGCCCTACGGCTGCCAGGACAAAAGCCCGGTCGACTCCGTCGCCAAACACGGTGGCCCGCAAGGCAAACCCGATGGCGTTCCCGACGAGGACTGCCATAACCGAGCTCAGGGCAAATCTACGCAGTCCGATACCGCCTGACCGAGGGTATGCCCCGAGGAGGAGGGCCGCGGCAAACCATCCTACCAGAAATGGGGTGACGATGCGGGGCGTATTGGACAGCCAGTCTGCGGGCCCTCCCGAGCTGTGCATGATACGGCCGGCAATGGCAAAGACCAGATATGAGAACACGTCAATGGTTACCAGCACTCGCCATGACAGAACGCTGACATTCACTTCACTCCTGGCAAGAACGGTCATTGTCGAACCTACGTCCCCATTTTGGCCTGACGCGGACGCTCCGGATCTCAGACTTTATCCCTCGGTGAAGTCTAATTCAGCCGCGTGCAAACTTCACTTCGTGTATGCATCGGAGTATCGACTTGCTAAACGCCACCATCCCTCATACTATACCATACCGAAATAAAGTATGAGCCATATTCAAGGAAATGGGCCAATGCCATCTCCACAATCGGAGACGTTTCTGACAGGACTACAGTGCCTTCGCTGCGGTCGTACCTTTTCGCCCGGTTCGGTGGATTATGTCTGCTCATGCCGTCCCAACCGCGGCAGCGACCTGGGCCATCTCGACGCCGTATACGACTATGACGCAATTGGTGCTATGCGAAAGGGCCGAGCGGGTCCATCTGAAGGCGGCCGTGCCAGTCCCTTTTCTTTCCGGTCTTCCTCAGCTGGCCGCACAATAGAACGCTGGTGGCCCCTGCTTCCCGTTAAACCGGATTCTCTACCACCGCTTCCGGTGGGAGACACCCCTCTGCTACGCGCAAATCGCCTTGCCAAAACACTGGGCCTTCAAAATCTCTTCCTGAAAGACGACGGCCGAAACCCATCCGGCTCTTTCAAGGACAGAGCATCGGCCGTCGCGGTCGCACGCGCCCGCGAGACGGGGCGCGAGGTTGTCGCAACCGCCAGCACGGGCAACGCCGCAGCCGCGCTGGCCGCGATGAGCGCGGCTGCCGCACACTCCAGCGTCATCTTTGTTCCCCGTTCGGCGCCGCAGGCCAAGATCGCCCAGCTCCTCGTCTACGGCAGCCGTGTCCTTGCAGTCGACGGCACGTACGACGACGCCTTCGATCTGTGCGTGCGCGCCTGTGACGAATTCGGTTGGTACAATCGCAATACGGGCTACAATCCTTACATGACCGAAGGCAAGAAGACGGTCAGCTTTGAGATCGCCGCACAGCTGGCGGAGGCAGGGGACATCGCCAGACAGGACGGCAAGTCTGGTAACGATGCTCTGTTCATCGCGCCCGACTCCGTCTTTGTATCTGTCGGAGACGGGTCAATCATTGGAGGCGTCTACAAGGGCTTTTGGGAACTGCACACTCTCGGATGGACCGAAAGGGTGCCACGTATATTTGGGATACAGTCCACGGCCAGCGCCGCCATTCACAACGCGTGGCGCGATGGCCTGGAGGTGCCGCAGCCGGTCGTAGCCGAGACGGCAGCAGACTCGATCAGTGTCAACGCACCGCGCGACGCGACAAAGGCTTTGCGGGCGGTTCGCGAAAGCGACGGCGCCTTTCTGCTTGTCGAAGACGAGGCCATTCTGCAGGCAATTCTGCCACTGGCCCGTCTGGGCGGCGTCTTTGCTGAACCGGCCGGCGCGACGGCCTTCGCGGGGCTCCAGCTGGCTCAGAGCCTAGGCTTGTTGGAACCAGGTGAAACTGTCGTCGTTATCAGTACAGGCAATGGCCTGAAGGACGTTCCGTCCGCCATGCGGATCGCGGGTGAACCCGCGGTCATACCACCGGATCTGGATGCCGTAGCAGAGATCATGAAGCTTTGAGAATGGTTTTGCGTGGTCTCCTACGTGAGGAAGACGGCCAAGGTCTTTCTGCCTGTTTCTGTTCCAGTTCCATGTTTCCACCTTCGCCCAAAACATGAGGGATATGTCCTCCAGCGTCTATTCGGTCTATTCGGTCTCTTCACTCACGAAACTCTACCCGGGTACGAACACACCAGCCAATGACGGCATTAGCTTCAATGTCGTCGAGGGCGAAATATTCGGACTATTGGGCGACAACGGCGCGGGCAAGAGTACACTAGTCAAACAGATGGTAAACCTCTTGCAGCCCACAAGAGGAACGGTCAGACTCTACGGCCGGCCTGTGCAAGAGGATCCCCTCCACGTACCCAGGCACGTAGGATACATGCCGCAGGCCGCTCGCGCGCTCAATTCCCTCACCGTTAGTGAGGCACTGTACTTCACATCCCACCTCCGCGGCTGTAGTCGTCGGGAAGCAAGCCGCGAACGTGAAAGACTCTTGCAGTTATGGGACCTGCATGCCATACGAACCGCACAGTGTTCGCGCCTTTCGGGCGGTCAGCAGCGCTTGCTGCAACTTGCCGCGGCCATGGCTGGGCAGCCGCCGATTCTTATTTTGGATGAACCGACCAACGAGCTGGCCCCGCAAAGACGCAGGCATGTCTGGCAGACTTTGCGCGCCGAAAACAGGGAAAAAGGTACGACGATCATTTTCATAACCCACGACGCGATTGAGGCCGAGAAGATAATTCAACAGGTGGGCATCCTGCATAAAGGGCGGCTGGTGGCACTGGGCAAACCCTCGACTTTGAAGAAAAGGCTAAGCAGGGAGCTTCGCCTGGAACTGCGCTTCCAGCCAGAGTCGCCTCCGAACCTTCCCATTGGTCTGCGGCCGCAGAAACTGGCAAAAGGTCACTGGTTAGTCCGGCTTGACCAGGATCAGGTCGATGCAACTTTGTCTGCTATAGACCTCGCTCGTATCGACGACTTCCAACTCAGCTCAGCCACGTTGGAAGACATTTACCTGCACTACACCTGATGAAAGCAAGACTTTCCCTTCCGCTGCCTTTGCAGTTCTGGGACCTGTTTCTCATTGAGTTGAGCAACTGGCGATGGGGATGGAGAAACCTTGCGTTGACGGGAACAGTCCTGCCAGTGTTTGGGATCCTATTGCTCGGCTCATTCGCCCGCGATTTGGGCGCCAACGCGCTCTCCTTTGTCCTGGTCGGAAATCTGGTAATGGCGCTACTCTTTGAACACATGGGGAAGTTGATCAGTCATTTTGCTTACCTGAAGACGGCAGGCAGTCTGGATTATTTCGCCACCTTACCGATTCGTAAGGCCGTTCTGATACTTGCGGCGTCTTCCGCCTTCTTTGTCCTGTTCCTGCCGTCGCTGTTCGTTGTACTCCTCGGCGGAGCCTGGATACTGGAGTTGGAGCTACATATACATCAGCTGGCTTTCATAGTCATACCGCTTTGCGCCCTTCCTCTCGCAGGCCTTGGCGCGCTGATAGGCGTCAGTTTTCGGACACCGGAGGAAGCCTCAGCCGTTGGACGGTTGCTGACGATTTTGATGTTGACGATCGGACCTGTATTGATTCCTCCAGAACGCCTGCCTGACTGGCTGGTCTGGATAGGCTTCCTGAGCCCGGCGACATATGCCGCCTCTGCATTGCGCCAAGTTCTCTTGGGTCCCCTCTCTTCTCGTCTCCTGCTAGACACCACCGTATTGTCTTGGTGCATTCTTGTCAGCTTTTGGATGGTCGATCGAAAGATGGACTGGCGTGGGGACTGAGGCCTTGTGAGCTAAGCGAATAACTCGATGGGCCATTGCCCGAAACCCGAACCACTTACTGAAAATGCGTTGTCCTTCTCGCTCAACCTGTTTAGGTTCGCCATAGGTACGCGTATCTGATACGATTTGAATACTGTTCGCACGACTCAAAACTGAGTTGTCACGCCAAAGTCTAAACCAGGGGAGAGTTCGCAGTGACCCGACAAATCGTACCAGGCCCAACTTACGCAGAAATGCGGGACCCGACTCGGCTCCCAACCAGTGTTCGGGAAAACGCGCATTCGGCCCTGTCGACAAACGAACTTGCCCCGCTCAACCTCTTTAACATCAATTGGAAGAACACCGGTTCAGTTGTAGAGCACATCATCCTGCCTAAGGAACTGACCGGCGTCCAAGCAAATATCATCGTACTCAGCGGGCGTAACTTTCCCAGCGGCTCGATGAAGGTCGGTCCTGCCTATACGACGCTGGCTGAGGCCGAGGCGCTCAACGACTTGAGACCGGGGGACCGTAGGATCATCGGCCCCAGCACAGGAAACTTCGGCATCGGGACGGCCTACGTCAGCGCATTAAAAGGTTACCAGGCTGTCGTCGTTATGCCCGACACGATGAGCCAGGAGCGGTACGAGCGCATCCGCAATTATGGCGGCGAACTGGATTTAACACCCGGGACCGAATCGGACGTCATCCTAACGCTGGAGCGCACGCATAGCGGTTACGTCAGTAAGCCGGAGCTATACGTTGTGCTCGCGCAGTTCGAGCTGATGCCCAACTACCGCTTTCATCGCCACGTTACCGGCGATGCAGTTGAAAAGGCAGCCGCCCAGGTCGGCAATGGCCAGGTTGCCGCGTTCGTCAGCGCGCCCGGCAGCGCCGGCACGCTGGCAGCGGGAGACCATGTCAAGTCACTCTACCCCGATGCCCGAATTGTGGCCCTTGAACCGCGCCAGTGCTCGACTCTTTTCGACGGCGGCCAGGGCCAGCACCGGATCGAGGGCATCGGCGACAAGATGGTTACGCTGATCCACAACGTCTTCAACACCGATCTCCTCATGCTTATCAACGACGAGGAGACCGTTCAAGGGATGGAGGTAGCACAGTCAGGAACGGACGCTCTGGTTGACCGTCTCGGGTTGGAGAGCCGGGAAGCGGAGGCGCTGCGGGGCAAGTTCGGTCCGAGTTGCATCTGTAACATCGTTGGCGCAATCAAGACCGCCAAGTACCTCGGCCTGGGCGCGCAGGACAACGTCGTCACCATTGCCACCGATAGCTACGACCGATATCCGTCGGTAAGCGCCGACCTCTACGAGCGCCATGGCGGCAGGCCGGACATTGATACGCTGGAGGCCTGGGCTAAGGCCGTATTCCTGGGAGCGTCAGTTGGCGAGATTATAGAGCTCAGCCGGCCCGGCCAACACGACCGCCTCCAGAGCATGAAACGCGAACTGTGGACCCGTTTCGGCTATAGCCATGACCTGATCCAGGGCATGGCCAGCCAAATCTTCTGGGATGAAGAGTACGCGAAGATCGAGGAGATCGACCCTGCCATCGAGGAGATTCGCGGATCGTTGACGTAGGCGGTCTATTCCAGGACTCCTGACAGATTGCGGCATGGCAATGCAATCGGTCCGGCACTTGCTGGATAAACTCGGGGCCTGTTTGTTCTTAGTCGCTCTCACGCACCACAGGGTAGGCTCCGCCTGCAGAGCGGACCTGCAATCGCTCTCCTATGGAGGTCTGCCCGGGGGCACTGACTACCGCTCCGTCGACCCGTTGCACAATACTGTACCCGCGTGAGAGCACGGCTGAAGGATTCAGGCCTTCCAACCGTGCGTTGGCAGAGGAAAGCTGCTCCTTCCTGCGGCGCAACTCAACGGTCAGAACGCGCCGAAGTCGATCTTCGGCTTCATCCAGCCGCTGACGCGCGAGGTCAATCTGGCGCAGTGGCGCGCTGCGCACCAGACGGCGCCGCAACTCGTCAAGCTGTGCCAACTTTTCAGAAACGGCACCCATACCGTTTCGGAGCAACCACGCCTCCATCTGCTTCGCATCCCGCAGTAGCTCCCAGCGGTCCGGCGTCGCCGCCACCGCTGCCCCAGTCGGCGTGGGGGCACGGAAGTCGGCGACGAAATCAGCGATCGTGAAATCGGTTTCGTGGCCGATTCCGGTTACGACGGGCACACGGCTCTGGGCAATTGCGTAGGCCACGACCTCGTCATTGAAAGCCCACAGATCCTCTATCGACCCGCCACCCCGTACAAGTAGAATCGTATCCAGCAAGCCCTCGCCTTTTGCAAACTTCTCAGACGGCGCATCGGAAGAACCACGCCCGTTGTCAGCAAACAGTAGGGGTAATTCGTCACGATCTTCTTCGATGAAGGCGCCGCCAGAAGTTGACGCACCCGCGATACTGTTTGCGGCCCTTAGCGCTGCTGCGATCTGCCCGGGGGCCTCTGTCCCCTGGACCTGCGTCGGAAAAAGCACCGCCTCAGCCAGAGGCCAGCGCTGACCGAGGACGCGCAGGACATCCCGAAACGCGGCCGCGCTCTGGCTCGTGACAATGCCTAAGCGCCGCGGTCTTGCGGTAATCGGTCTTTTGCGCGCCGCCTCAAAGAGTCCTTCGGCGGCAAGCCTTTCTTTGAGAGCCTCAAATTGGGCATATAGTTGCCCCCGGCCAGCAGGCCGTATCTCATCTGCGTAGAACTGGTACTGGCCGCGCTCCGGGTAGACGGTCACGTGCCCGTGCGCCAAAATCTGGTCGCCCTCTATTGGGAGCCAAGCGTGCCGGTGTGCGTTTCCTCGCCACATCACGGAGTTGATGACCGCGCCGCTGTCCTTCATGCTGAAGTAAATGTGCCCACTGGCCGCCCTCGTCCACCGGCTGACCTCGGCCAAGACCCAGACATCCTGGAGCAACTCGTCTTGCTCAAACAGTGAGGTGACGTGCGAAGTCAGTTGGGAAATTGTAAGTGGGTTCATGGACTGGGATTTTATCACGTAGACCGTCCAATCTCACAGGATTCTCTTATTCTATGTGTAATCGCTTCGCGTGTTTATATTGACAAACATCAATATAAAGAGTATAATGCCTTGCACGGACGCAATTCCAGGACTTTGTCTCGCCTACGTTGTGCGGATTCATGGTTTAGTCACCTTCGGTCAAGTGGGAGCGAGCACGATGGCAATTGAAAAGGCACCAGCCAGGCGTTCAAGGGACGTGAGTGTCCCGGAACTGTCAGTAGAGCCCGTCGGCGAATTCTTAGCTAAATTGAACGCGACCGATGCAGCGACGGACTCAATGGCGGCAGCCTTCAAAGCCGTCGGCCACCCTGTTCGTTTAAAGATTCTGGAGTTGCTTTCACTGCAGTCTAGCCCGATGTGCGTTTGCCACATCGAGTCCCATTTCGCCCTATCGCAGCCAACGATTTCCCATCACTTGCGTTTGCTTCGCAGAGCGGGTCTGGTCGTCAGCGAACGGCGGGGCACTTGGATCTACTATTCGGCGGCAACGGAAGGTGTTGCGACGCTTCAACAGTTTCTGAATCAGATCCTTCATGATAATGGAGAACACACTCATGGCATCCCAAACTGAATTGGCGCAGAAGCCAGGTGAAATGCAGACAGAGGGTTGCTGCGCAGCCGATTCTCACAGCCAGCGGCCTGCGCTTAACGATCCCGAGGCCATACGCGCCGAGGTACAGTTGCACTACGGGCGCGTAGCCGAACAGCAGCTTAAGGGCAGAGGGGGTCAGGACTGTTGCGGCAGCGATTTCTACGACCTGGAAGACTTGAGCCAACTGCCCGACACGGCCGTCAATAGCAGCCGGGGCTGCGGCAATCCCAATGCTATCGCCTCCCTAGCTCCCGGCGAAACTGTCCTCGATCTCGGCTCAGGAGGCGGACTCGACGTGCTGCTCGCTGCCCGTCAGGTCGGTGATACCGGCTACGTCTATGGCGTCGACATGAACGACAGCATGCTAGAGCTGGCTCGCCGTAACGCCGACAAGGCCGGAGCGACTAACGTAGAGTTCCGCAAGGGAGACCTCGAAGACCTCCCTCTTCCGGCCGATAGCGTCGACGCGGTCATCTCCAATTGCGTTGTGAATCTCACCACCGACAAGGAGAAGGTCCTCAACGAGGCCTTCCGCGTACTCAGACGGGGAGGGCGGGTTGCGATTTCAGATATCGTTGTTGACGGCGATCTTTCCGGCATGCCGGTGAGCGAGGAACAGATTCGGGCTGGACTGAGTTGGGCAGGTTGCATTTCCGGTGCTTTGACGATCAGCGAATTCACTCATTTGCTTCAGGCCGCCGGCTTCCAAGACATTGCCATAACCATCGAACAGCGCTATACCACCGAAGACTTCAACGGCGAACTGCCGCCTGCGCTGACGAATCTGAGCCCGAACATGCTACAAGACCTGTTACAGCGCTTTACAGGCAGCAGCATCCAGGCTCGAAAGCCCTGAACGTGAGCCGTTACTGGACGGTGTGGACGGCGGCGTTGCTGTTCTTCGCCGCCTTCTACGCCCTCCTTGTACCGATTCCCCTTTACCTGGAGGCAGAGGGCCTGCCCGACTGGCAAATTGGCCTGGTCCTTGGGGCGTTTGGGGTTGCCTCGCTGGTTGGGCGTCCGCTGACAGGTGTTGTTAGTGATAGTCTGGGTAGCCGTCCGGTCATTCTGTTCGGGACGGTTGCTCTGGCCGCCGGCGCGGCCTTGATGAGCTTCACGTCCAACCCCGTACTCCTCTTTGGGCTGCGCGTACTACAGGCGGCCGGTTACGTCACCTTTACCACTGCCGCGACTGCGCTGGTCGCCGAACTGGCCGAACCGGAACGCAGAGGCGCCGCACTGGCACTGTTTGGGGCCGCCGCCAATGTGGCCATCACGTTGACCCCGGCTGCAGTCAGCGCCGGACTCGAACTGCTCACCCCGCGGTTCGCCTGCCCAACCTCCCCCTGTCCAACATGGTGTACGCCAGCGGTCGAAGGCGCCAGTACCAATGGGGTTCTGTGCCCGCTGTGGGGCCGCGGCATCGGCCACAGCGCGTTTTTCCTGAGTTCAGGGTTGTCGATTCTGGCCTTTGCTCTCGTCTGGTGGGTCATCCCTCGGGCCACCGCACGCGCGGGCAGTGTATTCCGTCCCGCGCAACTGTTCTCGCTGCCCAGGCCTCTACGCGGGCCGATGCTGACGACCGCGCTCTTCGGCATAAGCTTCGGCGCCCTTTTTGCCTTTCTGCCGCTGCTGGCAGAGCGCAGGGAGCTGGCATCGGTAGGCGCTGCCTATGCTGTCTACGGCGTCTCAATTATCGCCACCCGTATCCTGACGGGGCGTCTGCTCGACCGGGTAAACCGCGGCCTGATGTTACTTGCTGCACTGATTGTAAACGCCTTAGGTTTAGTTGGGCTGGCGGCCTCAGCGAACATGTCCCTTCTCGCCGGGAGCGCGGTGCTGATGGGCATTGGATCCGGCATCAGCCACCCTGCCCTGATTGCAATCTGCGTGGATCGCATGCCGCCGGCTCAGCGCGGGCGCGCCACGGCCGGCTTCTATCTGGCTTTCGATCTTGGGATTGGCGTGGGGAGTTGGTTACTTGGAATGGTTCTCGATGGGTTTGGGCTGACTGGCCTGTATATCGCGGCGTCGGTAGTAAGTGTAATCGGTGCACTGACTGCTCCCCATCTGTCTGGCAGCAGGTACACGCAAAAGGAAGCAGAAGCTTGACAGGCCAAGAGTCAGAAGCCGCTGCCAATTGCGTTGCGCCCGAACATAGAGATTGACCCCTGCGGTATGGCTATCCTGCCGTGGTGGCTTGCAGCACCCATACCTGTGGTTCCACAGGAAGAGTAGCCTTCGTGAGCTCGACTTCTGGCGTGTCAGCCCACATGACAGACGACGGCGGGTACCGGTGTGTGAACTCTTTCACATCGGCCATCGTGGGAAATCTGCAGCCTGGTAGTTCGTAGTGCATTGGGATCGTCACCGCAGGAAGCAGAATGTCGAGGGCTTCGTGCAGGTCTGCCAGCTCGATAGTGGGCGGACCGCCGGTGGGGACAATGGCCACGTCGACTTCTCCCATCCGATCAAGCTGCCACGCCTCCAGGCGATTGCCCACATCGCCGAAATGAACAACCCGGATTCCCTCGACGACAAAACAGTACATCGCATTGTCTCGCGGCTGCAGCTTTACGCGCATCGACTCCATCGCCGGGATGGCTTTGAATCGGACGCCTGCCTGAGTTAGAAAAGTCGAACCGTCTCGGCCAGCCTCCGGCTCCGCGGGTGATCCGTTACCATCTGCGCCTTCGAATGCCAGTATATGCGTTGCCGTCACTACCTCCGGGTCCCCCGGGATCATGTCGGCGTTGGCGTGGGCGGAGTCGTCGTCTGAGCTGCGAACGACGATATCGGCCGTCTCGGTGACCGCGGCAAAACCGGACTTATGGGGTGTATAGGGGTCGGTAACGATGCTGACATCGTCGCCTTCGATTCGCAGACAGGCGTGTGCATACCACTTGATCTTCATTCCATTCCCTTCAAGCCCGGTTGTGCATGCAGACTCACTCCGGAAACAAGATAACCGACTTTGTGCCCTCGCCCTTCTGGACTCGCCGGACTGCTGCCAAAATATCATCCAGGCCGCACCGCGATGAGATCACAGCCTCGATATCCTTAGAATGCTCCTGCACAAAACTGAACGCCTTGTGGAACTGGTTCACCGAAGAGGCAAAGGTTCCCGTCAATACGATCTCCCCGTAGTGGATCCAGCGAGGATCAACCGTCATCGTCTCCCCGCGCGGTGTACCGCCAAAGATGTTGAAGACGCCGCCGTTTCGAACCAGCGGGAGGTAGTTCTCCATTACTTGCGGGAAGCCGACGGCCGCTATGACTACGTCGGCGCCTACGCAGGTCATTTCACGTACAACCTCTTGCGCATCCTCGTTTTCGGGATTGATCGCCCGCTTCGCGCCCAAGCTCCTTGCAGTGGCCAGCCGGTCCTCGTTGACATCCACGCAGACAACGCTGGCGCCCAGTGCCGTCGAGACCACTGTATGGAGTAGGCCCAGCGGACCCACGCCGACCACAACGACTGTGTCTCCGGCTTTCGTCCTGCACTGGTCGGCGGCTGCGATGCAGCAGGAGGTCGGCTCTATCATCGCCGCCAGGTCGAACGGCATATCACCGATGTCAATTACGCCGCCGAGACGCACAACCTCTGCAGGGATCCTCACGTACTCCGCGAATCCGCCGTCGTCGCCGTGTCCCAGGCCGTGCTCGTGCAGACAGAGACTGTTTCGTCCCTGACGGCAATACAGACATTCGCCGCATGCTGCGATGGGATAGACAGCAACGCGCTGCCCGAAGTGCAGTCCACAATCTTCAGTGCCCGGTCCCACCTCAACGACAGTTCCGGCAACTTCATGTCCTAAGATGGCAGGCAGGTCGGCGGGAATCCCGGCGCCGCTCAGGATTTTGACGTCGGTTGCGCAGATGCCGGAGGCCCTAACCTTTACGACGACCTCTCCGCTGCCGGCCCTAGGTCGCGGCACTTCGGCTATTCGGATATCATTCTTCCGGTAAACTACTGCCGCCTTCATTCGGTAGCACATCCTCTACCCTGCGCCTGCTGTAAACTTCAGACTCCAACTGTTCATCCAGTTGGACGCCATCCGGGCCCAGTTCATCGGGTTCCCCGAAGTCAGCCTCGATTCGTTCAATCAGCCTGATCGCCCGAAGCCGCAGTATCCGGTTGAATCGCTCAAAGTCCGCGGCCTCGATCTTTCCGACCCCGTGATCAAACTCAAGCTCTCGGATCGCCTCCAATGCGACTTCCTTGCGCGTTATCAGGTCGGCCAGCTCCTCTCCCTCGGCCGAGACAACCGTGCGCGCCCGACCAAACAGAGGCAAAATGACATAGCCTACTGCTGCGATGCCCAACACGCTGATCAGTGCAATTGTTACCCACATTGCAATGCGAGGAAGCCTACGCGGTCATTCCTGTTTGAGGCTGTGTCCCTTGCCAGCTCTTCAATGCCTGGATGTGCGACTATGATCGGACTAGCGGCAGTGCGGCGAGGATGCATCGCAGTCAAGCCGACACCGGACCTGCAGCTGCTCCGCCGGGAAACGGGGTAGTCGCTTCGCGCGAGGATCGGGCCGGCTTTGGATGGGGCCAGACGCAAACGACGGTGCCCAGCACGACGAGCAGTCCGCCCACCCACATCCACATTGTGAGCGGATTGACATAGACTGTGAAGGTAGCACTACTGCCGTCGCCTTCCCAACCGTTGAGAATCACATAGACATCTTCAGCAGGCGTCATGCGCAGCCCGACCTCGCTGGTAGGCTGGTCGGGTGACTTGTCATATATGTTTCGGCGGGGAAAGATCTTCGCCAGGATCCGTCCGGTCTCAGCATCAGAGACCTGAAGATTGGCTCTGATCTCTGTATGATTGCTCTGTTGCTTCGATTCGAGTGCGATGTATTTCAGCGAATAGCCGGACAGCTCAACCTCATCACCTTCGGCCAAAGTGACGTGCGTCGTCGACTGGTAGAACTCGTTGCCGATGATGGCAACCCCAATCAGTACGATGCCAAAGTGAATCACGTACCCGCCATAGCGGCGTCCGTTGCGTCGAATCAACCCCCACAGAGCGGAGGCCACCGGCTCGCCCCTTGACCGCCGACGCGCAATTGCCCCACGCACGAATTCCTGTACGATCGTCGCTGCGACGAAAATGCAGACGGCGAACCCGACGACCGGAAATACATTTCTGCTGGTGAAAAGGAGAAAAGGAATCGAGATCAGCGCCGCCGCGAGAGGCCAAGTGAATTGCCGGCGTAACGCCTTCGCGCCGGTTCGCCGCCAGCCAAGCAGAGGACCTACTCCCATCAGAACGAACAGCAGAAGGAAGAGCGGACCCGCGACCCGGTTGAACCAAGGCGCCGCAACCGAAATGCGTTCCCCGGTCAGTATCTCGCTGAACATGGGGTAGAAGGTACCCCAAAGCACGACAAACGCGATGCCTGCAAACAGCCAGTTATTGGCCAGAAACGCCCCTTCCCTGCTCGAAATCGAGTCGATCTCATTCTCGCCTTGCAGGTAGGGCATCCTATGAAAGAGCAGAAGGAGGAATCCAACCGTGGTTACGGCCAGGAAGACGAGGAAATATGGCCCCACAGGGCTCTGCGCGAAACTGTGAACGCTGCTCAGTATTCCGCTGCGTGTCGTGAAAGTGCCCAGGATGACCAGGGTAAATGTCAGCCAGATCAGTGTGACGTTCCACACCTTGAGTATGCCGCGCTGCTCCTGGATGATGACACTGTGCAGGAATGCCGTCGCGGTCAGCCACGGCAGGAAACTGGCGTTTTCCACCGGGTCCCATGCCCAGTAGCCACCCCAACCCAACTCCATGTAGGCCCACTGGCTGCCCATGATGATGCCGGCCGAGAGAAACATCCACGGGATAAGCGTCCAGCGGCGTACAGTCCGCACCCAGCGCCGATCGAGGCGTTTGCTCAGGAGGGCGGCCACTGCAAATGCAAAGGGAACACTAAGTCCGACCCAGCCCAGGTAAAGCATGACCGGGTGGATCACCATCCAGTAGTTCTGGAGCAACGGGTTCAAACCGCGCCCATCGCTCGGCAAAAGGCCAATCTGTTCAAAAGGGTTCGCGCTGAAGACCAGCAGGATGAGGAAGAACAGGAGGTTGGCCAGCAGTGTCCCATTGACATAGGGCATCAGCGTGCGCTGGCTCGTTCGAAAAGTGAGGGCCGCGGCTGTGCTGAACAGGCTGAGCAGGAGCGTCCAGAAGAGGAGACTACCGGCCTGGCCGCCCCAGATCGCGGCAAACTTGTAGAAGGTGGGAAGAGTTCGCTCCGAGCTGTTCCAGATATAGGCGATCTGGAACTGGTCCGTCAACAAACCGTACCACAGGATGACGGCCGCGATACCAACCAATCCGCTAACCGCATAGATCGAGTGAAAGCTACTCTCCGTGAGCTTGTCACCCCAGGCTGAGCCAGCCCCAATCCCGGTTGTTCTACGGTGCCCTGAAATTGCGGAGCTTTGTGCCGCCTTTTGTGAGTCCAGCCGTCCTCCCCAGAATCCTGCGGCTGTGCCAAAGGCACACAGGACCAGGGCCAGCACCAGAGTCAAATAAGCGAAATCGAATATCATCGCCGTTACAACTGGAGCTGGCGGAGGCGCAGCGCATTGACGACGACGCTGACACTGGAGAACGCCATTGCGGCAGCCGCCAGAATGGGATGAAGCTGCTGCAGGAATGGCGGCGCCCATACGAATGGAGCCAGGACACCGGCGGCAATCGGAAGCAAGGCGACATTGTAGCCAAAGGCCCAGGTGAGGTTCTGCCTGATATTCCGCATCGTCGCCTGCGACAGTACAATAGCCTGGGGTACGCTGCGCAAGTCGCCCCGGATGAGGGTAACGTCTGCCGCCTCCATGGCCACGTCCGTACCGGCTCCGATGGCAATGCCTACGTCTGCCTGAGCGAGGGCAGGCGCATCGTTGATGCCGTCGCCAAGCATCGCGACCCTGAATCCTTCTTCCTGCATCACCTTCACCTGGCCGACTTTCTGGCCGGGCAACAGTTCTGCCATCACACGGTTGATGCCTACTTCCCTTGCTATCGCGTCGGCTGTTGCCTGATTGTCCCCGGTCAGCATCGCCACCGTGAGGCCCATCTTGCGTAGTGAGGTAACAGCCTCCCTGGAGCCCTCCTTCACCGTGTCGGCAACCGCAATCAATGCCGCCGCCTGCCCGTCCACTGCCAGCCAGATCGCGGACTTGGCTTCTGCCTGCAATTCTTCATACTGGGGCACGAGGCCGTTCAAGTCGACCTGTTCTTGTTGCATGAGCCGCAAGTTGCCGAGCAGAACCTGCTTTTCCTCAACCTTCGCCGCGATTCCGTGACCGGCCAGCGCCTCAAAGTGTGCGGGTTCGGCCAGCTCCAAGCCTCTGGCATGCGCCGCACGCACGATTGCCTCGCCGAGAGGATGTTCTGATCCCCTCTCTGCCGAGGCGGCAAGCCGCAAGAGGTCAGTCCCCCCAACTGGAGCAGGCAACTGCTGGGCGGGCGTTCCGCCAGAACTGCTTACGGGGAAACCCTGGCTGACCACCAGGTCGGTGACCGCAGGCTCACCTTGGGTAATCGTTCCTGTCTTGTCCAACAGGACTGCCGTCAGCTTCTGTGTATGTTCCAGAGCAACGCTATTCTTAAACAGTATGCCGACTCCGGCGCCCTTGCCGATGCCTACTATTATGGAGGTCGGCGTAGCCAGTCCCATCGCGCAGGGACAGGCGATAACCAGCACGGCCACCACGCGTAGCAGAGCCGCTACAAAACCGGCGCCCGCAAACATCCACACGACAAACGTCACGCCGGCAAATACGATCACCGCCGGTACAAAGTAGGCCGCAACCTGGTCTACGACCCTCTGAATGGGCGCCTTGCTCCCCTGGGCCTCCTCCACCAGCCTGATAATTTGCGCCAGGGCAGTTTCCCGGCCAACCTTCGTGGCCTCGATTCCCAGAAGGCCGCGTCCATTGAGGGTTGCTCCGAATACGTGGTGTCCGGATGCCTTTTCCACGGGCATGCTTTCTCCTGTAAACATGCTCTCGTCGACGCTTGACTCCCCTGAAACCACGATGCCGTCTACCGGAATCTTCTCGCCCGGTCGGACCACGACCATGTCGCCGACCATGACTTCTTCAACCGGAATGTCAAGTTCCTCTCCATCGCGCATGACACGCGCCGTCCGGCTCTGCAGGCCCATCAACTCCTTTATTGCTGCGCTCGTACGGCCCTTCGCCCGGGCCTCCAGCAACTTGCCAAGAACGATTAACGTGATAATGACGGCCGAGGTCTCGAAATAGACGTGTCCTCCGAGAAGGCCGCTGCCGACGGTCTGGGCTGCCAGCACGGCCAAGCTAAATACGTATGCGACCGTCGTGCCCATCGCCACCAGAACATCCATGTTGGCGCTGCGATTGCGCAGGCTCTTGATCGCGCCAACATAGTAGTCCCAGCCCACGAAGAACTGGACAGGCGTAGCCAGCAGAAAGAGCAGCCAGTTTACCCAGGCGCCGTGCGCCCATGAACCCAACAGGCCGAAATCCCGGCCCATGCTAATTGTCAGCAGGGGTAGCGAGAATACAGCGCCCACCAGCAATCTGACGAACTCATGCCGAACTGCGGCCGCCCGTGCCGCGGCCTCGGCATCCTCTTCGGATTCCTCGACAACCTGATGCGATAGCGGTGCAGGAAGGGGACTGCGGGCGTTCGAAGCGACTGGGGCGTCGTCAATGCCGGCTGCGCCGATGACCGGCGCAGCTTCGGGCGATGGCGCTGCGGACGCAACTGTGTCGTAACCGGCCTTACGGATGGCCTCCACAATCGGAGCGCGCGAACCCAATCCGCTTACGTATTCGACATTGGCCTGTTCCGAAGCAAAGTTAACGCTGGTGTACACTACCCCCTCAACCTCTCCGATAGCCTTCTCAACGGCACTGGAGCAGGCGGTGCAGGACATGCCAACTATCGGCAAAGAAAGAGTAAGGGTGGGTATCTTGTAGCCGGCGCGCTTGACAAGCTGGCGAACTTCCGCCAATGCGTCGTTGGCTTGCCCGTGCTCAGCGTCTACGGTCAGCGTCAGCCGCTCACTGGCAAAGTTGACAACAGCGTCCTTGACGGCCTCAGCCTTCTTGCTGTTGGCCTCAACGGACGCCGCGCATCCGAGACAGGTCATACCGATAACCGGGACAGTGAGTTGCTTTGTCTCGTTCATATTTTGGTCCGCGTTCCTCTCCAGGATAACTCCACGTCAAACCCGTTCGTCGCCGGTAAATTTTGCGCACGATATTGAACCGGCTGGCAGACGTATATTTCCGAAAAAGGACTCTCGGCCCGACTGCAAGGGTTCGTCCTACTCGCGGACGACATCTTGCAGTCCACTCCCGAGAATCTCACCCCATTGTGAGTCCCATCGCGTTTATCGACTCGGCAGTTGTTAACGGTGTTGAGTACTGTTCGAAACCGCTGGCACCTGTGATCAAGAATGCCATGACGCAAGACCTGTGCCAAGGTTTTGCCCGACCCCGTCTCCGTCCTACATTAACACAAATGCACATTAATATGGAAATCCAAGTCGGTCGCCAAGGCCTTCTATCATCTGAAAATACATCATGGTCCGCCAATGTTGTGGACAAAGAGAACCACTTTCTTTGGCACTCTGGCTCCTTTGCGATATGCAGGTCCAGACATTGTAGCACTGACCATTAGAAGCTCAGCCGGATTCGCATCATTCGAGCTCGCTGCGCCATCGCACCTTGTTGGCAGAACAGGAGGCCTCTCTCTACCATGTCCTTCCATTCTATATGGTGTACAACGCCTCTGTCTGTATCCTGTCCCCCGAAAATCTACCTTGAATGGCGGGGCCGTCTGTGCTAAATTTGCGCTAAAGCGGAAGCCAGGATAGCCCCCATGGCGGCAATACAGGGTTCCCTGAGGCGACTGATGACTGTCTACAGGGTCGAAGAAGCTCAAGGTCCGTCACGAAAAACGGTGCCGAAAATGACAACAGAGTTGACAGGCTATACCGATAAACTGAGCGTTGAGCCAGGCGAACGCATCCGTTTCATGGTGAGCACGGACTTTCCGAGCTACAGCGCGAGGCTGGTTCGCCTTGTCCATGGCGATCCGAACCCAGCGGGCCCCGGATTTAAGGAAGAGCTTGTAGAATCGGAATTCGACGGTCAAAGGACAGGTCGCCGACAGTTCGCCCGCCCGGGCTCGTACGCAATCGCAACTGACGACCGCCCTCTGAGGGAGTTGACCAGCTTCACTCTCCAGGCCTGGGTATGGCCGACTACCCCTCTGATGGGAGAGACGCAGGGTCTCCTGAGTAAGTGGTCCGACGAGACGGGGGGCGTATGCCTTGCAATAGGTGATAAGGGCGCACTTGAGCTATGGATGGGCGAGAGCGGCGTCAACTCCAGATTCGGTACAGGGCGCGCGATGAGGGCTCGCGAGTGGTATTTCGTCGCTGCCTCATTCGACAGCGAAACCGGGAGGCTGATGCTCTTCCAATGCCCGAGCTCCCGGTGGCCCTCCGACTCCTCGTCGGTCTCTTTGGAAATGACGGTCGGTGCCCGCATTGCCTGCCGCAACAACCAGCCGCTCCTCATGGCCGCTATGAGTCTTGAAACGAGTCCGTCTGAAAGTCGGGCGGCGCTTGGACTCTTCAATGGCAAGATCGATAGCCCCTGTCTGTTCGGCCGTGCGCTGGAGCCCGGCGAAGTTAAGCAGTTGAGACAGGGCACTCCTCCCTCGGAAGTGGCAGAAGGCCATTTGATCGCGTCCTGGGATCTGTCGCGTGACCATGCTTCGACATTGGTGACGGACTCCGGCCCGCACGGACTGCATTGTACAGTCGTAAACATGCCCACCCGTGCTGTCACCGGCCACAACTGGACTGGTACGGAAAATGACCCGAGGCTCGCTCCAGAGCAGTACGGAGCGATTCATTTCCACATGGACGACCTCGAAGATGCCGGCTGGGAACCAGACTTCGAACTTACCGTTCCCACCGGGCTTCGTAGCGGCATTTACGCTGCAAGGCTCGACGGAGACGGCGAGGACGACCACATACCGTTCATCATACGCCCGCCACGCAGGTCCGCCCGGTCCCCAATACTATTCCTCGTGCCGACGTTTACCTATCTGGCCTACACAAATGATAGGATGGAGGCCGGCCAGAGCTTCTTTGCCTCCCAGCCAGAAGGGAAATTCACGCCAGACCCGCTCGATCTGTACCTCGCTCAGCGGCCCGAATTCGCAATGTCTCTCTATGACAGACACTCGGATGGCAGCGGCTGCTGTTACTCCTCCAGCCTGCGCCCTCTCGTGAACATGCGCCCCAGGCACTTGCATATCTTAACCAAAAGCGGCCGAAATCTGGGCGCGGATCTCTACCTGATCGACTGGCTCGATCACAGAGGATACGCCTATGACGTTGCAGCAGACGGAGACCTACACGACGAAGGACTTGATCTCCTGAAAGGCTACAGAGTCATAGTCACGGGTACGCACCCTGAATACTGGACCACAAAGATGTTGGCTGCGCTGGAAGAGTATCTTGCCCAAGGTGGACGACTCGCCTATCTGGGAGGGAATGGATTCTACTGGGTAACCAGCGTTGACCCGGAGAGACCGCACATCATAGAAGTGCGTCGCGGCATGGCCGGTACGCGTGCCTGGAACTCCCCGCCAGGAGAGTGCTACCACAGCACGACCGGCGAGATGGGAGGGCTGTGGCGATACCGGGGCAAGCCGCCCAATCAGCTGACCGGCATAGGATTTACCGCACAGGGCTGGAGTGATCCGGCGCCTGGCTATACGAGGCAGCCCGGCAGCTTCGATGAGAGGGCGGCTTTCATTTTCGAGGGAATCTCCGCCGACGAAACAATCGGCGACTTTGGACTTATATTTGGGGGTGCTGCGGGCGATGAGCTGGATCGAGTAGACTACGGGCTTGGCACACCTCACCACACGCTCGTCC
Source organism: Caldilineaceae bacterium (assembly GCA_011523365.1). Lineage (GTDB taxonomy): Bacteria > Chloroflexota > Anaerolineae > Caldilineales > Caldilineaceae > Bin5. The sequence goes on along the minus strand of WTGY01000199.1, from coordinate 1,124 downwards.
TGGCCTCTTCCAGCGGACATGGGCCGTCAGTAAGTCCGGTCATCGAGGACTACCTGCAGACTGATAGCAACCTGTTGGGAAGAGACTGGCCGAATGTGCGCGCCGACATGGTCTACTTCGAAACTCCTAACCATGGCGCTGTCTTTTCGGTCGGGTCGATCTGCTGGTGTGGGAGCCTGTCTCACAACGATTACGACAACAACGTGTCACGCATAACCCAGAATGTACTGGATGCATTCTCGAATTCAGAGGATCTTCCGCCTGCGTCGTCGTAGTGCCCCCCTTTCTGGTAAGATTCGCAAAGATGGCTGGGCAGTCATTAACTTCAGTTCCGAATTCCCTTGTTGGGAATGCCCCTCTTGTTATCCAAAAGCAGCGTATTCGTTCTCAGTCCTCTCTCAGTGCTCGCGCAGGGCTTTTCGTTCGTGCTTGCCCATCACAATCCCACGTAGTAAAATGCGGCGAAATCTCTCCGGCCTTCTTGGCAGGCCCTCGACTGAAGTTGAGAATCAGGTAGAAAGGGGAGACGTGTAGGCCATAGAGACGGCTTGCAAGCCTTACCCCGATCGCTGCCCACATGTCCTACTGAAGACATCTTCATTCCGGTCTGCCTCAAGTCGGTGATACCGTTACCCGTCACCTTAGGCCTACGCCGCTCAAGTGGCCGCTCCCAGATCGATATTCGGCTCCTGATGACTGTGCCGTTTGTTACCACCCTCGTTCCAATTGGGATTTTGTTCCTTACTCGGCGCCACTCCATGCAAGTTATAGCAGTTACGGAAATAGAGAGCTGACATCGGAGCGAAAGGTGATGACTCCCTTTTTGCCCCTACCTATCCGGTTGGTAGCTACTAAGCCATGTTCGGTGAGTGTACTGTGTGCAGTCTGCCTAGGGGGAATGTACCGTCAGTATTCCTGTAGCGGGCTCGCGATGGGCAAAGCGGTGAAGGTTGGGGACACATGGGTGTTGCCTCGCTAGTCTTGCCTTCGCTGGCACATACTTGGAATCTGCCAAGACGCGGGGTGGGGGGAAGTTCGGTCGCAGCGGGTCGTCAGGGTCATATTGCCTCACACTCGATGCGGCGGGGGTTGTAGGAGAGGGGGCGTTGCGGGGGCGGAGCCCC
>WTGY01000207.1 GCA_011523365.1 Caldilineaceae bacterium | reverse complement strand
GGGGGGTGGGAATGACGGGCGCCACTCGCACGAGCTCGGGGTAGGTTGCCGTCACCAGCGGGCTGTAGACCCATGCGTACTGGCCTCCGTATATGATCTGCCACCATCCACCGGCAGGGTTCTTTCCGGAAATGGGGTATTGATCTCCCGGCGAGGCCTGTCCCACGATGGGATAGTTGGTTCCCGGGCCGGCGCGCACATTCATTACGCGCGTGATGCTGACAGTTGGAGACGCGGAGGTCGCCGTTGGTGTCGGCGTGGGCGGTGGCGTAGGCGAAGGTGTGGGCGTTACCGTGGGCGTAGCCGTCGCTTCCAAGGCTGCAAGCCGGTCTTCGTACGTGGCCAAGCGGTCGGACATGGAGGAGATCAGTTCCACCATGGCCTCTACCCGGGCCGCCAGTTCTTCTAGGGTCAGGCCGGCTTCCTGTGCGTAGAGCGGCACAGTAATGCCGAGGAGAGCTACGACTATCAACAGTACCAGGCGTGTCTTTTTCATCCTTTATCCCGATCTTTGGACTTCTCAGTAGTGAATTTGGCGCGCCAAGGCGTGCCTATGCGACTGTGCCAGCTCATTGGACCGGAAACCAACATTCAGTCCGGTCCATGGGCGGCTGCCCGAGCTGATTCTAAAGGATCTGGCTGAGGAAAAGCTTGGTGCGCTCGTGTTGGGCGTTGGTGAAGAAGTGTTCGGGCGTGCCGACTTCCATGATTTCGCCACCGTCCATGAAGACGATGCGGTCTGCGACCTCGCGAGCGAAACCCATTTCGTGCGTTACGACGAGCATGGTCATGCCGGTTTCGGCCAGCTCCTGCATTACGTCGAGCACTTCCTTGATCATCTCCGGGTCCAGGGCGGAAGTCGGTTCGTCGAAGAGCATGATCTTGGGAGACATGGCGAGCGAGCGGGCGATGGCGACGCGCTGCTGCTGACCTCCGGAGAGCTGCCCGGGATATTTGTCGGCCTGTTCCGGTATACCGACGCGGTTGAGCAGGCCCATGGCGGTATCCATGGCTTCGTCTTTTTTCATCTTACGAACCTGGATCGGGGCCAGGGTGATGTTTTCCAACACCGTCAGATGCGGAAAGAGGTTGAACTGTTGGAAGACCATGCCGGTTTCAGAGCGGATCTGTTCGATGTTGCGCACGTCGCGGGTGAGGGGGATACCGTCGACGATGATGTCGCCGGCCTGATGCTCTTCAAGACGGTTTATGCAGCGAATGAATGTGGACTTACCGGAGCCCGAAGGCCCGATGATGACGACCACTTCCTGGGCCTGGACGCGCAGGCTGCAGTTTTTGAGGGCCTGGAATTCGCCGAACCATTTGCAGACGTCCTGGCAGATGATGATTTCGTCGGCGGAGGCGTTTTCTGACATTGTTGGCACCTCGTTTGGGCACATGCGAAGGCTCAGACTTCGCGGACTTGTTGTAAAGTTCTATGACTAGCGCTGGCCGACTCCCAGGCGCCGTTCGAGGCGGCGGCTGGCGAAGGACATGGTGTAGCTGAAAATCCAGAAGAGGACGGCGATGACGGCGAAGACCTCCTGCTGGGTCCCGAGCCAGTCGGGGTTGGCGATGATCGTACGGGCGATTCCGAGCAGGTCGAAGATTCCGACCAGTGCAACCAGGGTGGTGTCTTTGAACAGGCTGATGAACTGCCCCACGAGAACGGGGATTACGGCACGCAGGGCCTGGGGCAGGATAATGTGAATGGTGGACTGGTAGGTGCTGAGGCCGACGGCCTGGGCGGCTTCGTACTGGCCGCGGGGAATCGACTGCAGGCCGCCGCGCACGTTTTCGGCGGTATAGGCGGCGGAAAAGAGTGTAATGGCGACGAGGGCGCGCAGGACACGGTCCACAAGCGGGAAGCCGTCGGGCAGAAAGAGCTGAAGCATAATCTGACCCATGAAGAGCAGGCTGATGAGAGGAACCCCGCGGATGAATTCGATGTAGATGACGCTCATGACGCGGATGGCGGGCAGCTTGGACTGGCGGCCAAGGGCGAGCAAGACACCTAGAGGGAATGAGAGCGTGATTCCGAAGAAGGCCAGCAGGAGGGAGAGCAGGAGGCCTCCCCAGAGAATTGGCTGGACGGGCGGCATAGGGCCGTCGTCAGCGCCAGCACCGCGCAAGAGGATCAGCATTACTACGAGGTAGGCCATGACGAAGTAGGCAGCGGCGCGGCCGCGGTGCTGGATGGGCAGATAGCCAGCGATGAAGTACCCAGCGAAAGAGGCGACGGCAGTAATCATGAGGTAGAGCCGCGTCCCCATGGAGAAGAAGGGGATGAGCATCAAGACCAAAGGAATGGCGACGAGAACGCGAGCGGTGGTGTTGAACTGGCCTACAATGAGCCGCCACACAAGGCCTACAGTAGTTCCGAGCAGATAGATGACAAGCCAGAGGCGCCAGGCTTCGACGGCAGGGTACTGGCCGCGCATGATCAGGTTGAAGTTAGCTGGGATGACGCCCCACTCGGCGGTTTCGAATGCCCAGCGCTGTAGAAGGCGGGCGGCAATGAAAATCGAGGCTATGGCGACGATTGTCAGCAGCGAATTGAAGAGGTCGCTGAAGAGGTTGCGCCTCAGCCACCCGAGAAGGGTGTAGCGCTCGGTTATCGGAAGGACGGAGCGGTCCGTTGGGGTCACACCCGCCGTGGTCATCTGTCGGTCGATCCTCGCAGTGTGCGCTATATGGTTGCGGTTTCCGTTTGTGGATTCCCGGTATTCTGCGGCCGCTAACGTTCGACTAGGCGTATGCGGCGGTTATAGATATTCATAAGAAAGGAGGTCAGCAGGCTGAGTGACAGGTAGGTTCCCATGATCATGGTAAACATTTCGATTTCGCGGCCGGTCTGGTTCAGGATGGTGTTGCCGGCGACGGCGAAGAGGTCCGGGTAGCCGATGGCAATGGCAAGGGAGGAGTTTTTGGTCAGATTCAGGTACTGGCTGGTGAGAGGGGGTATGATTACGCGCAAGGCCTGGGGGAAAATTATCAGGCGCAAGGTCTGTGCTGCGGTCAGGCCCAATGCGGTGGCGGCTTCGCGCTGGCCCTTGGAGACGGACTGTATTCCTGCGCGAACGACTTCGGCGATAAAAGCTGCGGTATAGATGATGAGACCGGAAAGCAGGGCCATGAACTGCTGGCTGAGGATTTTGCCGCCCTGTGTGTTGAAGCCCTCCAGGGTAGGTACGTCGAGCGTCATGGGTTGGGGCAGAACGATCCAGCCGATGAGGCCGACGGCGGCGACGGTAACGATAAACCAGAGCGTAACGAGCGGCATACGCCCGGTGCGCTTGCCGTGTTCGCGCAGGAAGTAAGCGAGGACTGCGCCGGCGATGATGCCAGCTGCGAGGACGATCAGATAGGTACCCCAAGAATCGGTTGGGAGTCCCCAAGGGATGGCAACGCCGCGGTTACTGAGATAGAAGGCGTCGGCCAGCACGATGGCATCGGCCACCCGAGGCAACTTCAGGAAGACGCCCTGCGCCCAAAAGATCAGCAGAACGAGAAGGGGAATGTTGCGGAAGATATCGATATATACGGCGGCAATTTTGCTGACGAGGAAGTTGGTGGAAAGGCGCATAACGCCTATGAGGATTCCGAGTGCGGTAGCAAAGACGATGCCGAGGACGGCGACTTGGAAGGTATTGAGCAGGCCGACGACAAAGGCCCTGAGGTAGGTCCGTTCACGGGAGTATTCGATCAGGCTTTCGCCGATGTCAAAGCCGGCAGTCTGCGTGAGGAAGCTGAAGGTGATGGCAACGGAGTGCTTTTCGCGCAGCCCTGTGATCATATTGTTGAAGAAGAAGAGACCCAACCCCAGGACGATTACGACAACGAGGACCTGGCTGAAGACCCCCAGGACGCGTTCGTCGCGGTAGAAAGGCGGACGGACCTGGCTGGCGTGTATGTGTTGCATGGTCGGGCGCTCGGAAGAGGAGCTGGGGCCTTGTAGAAGGTGAATGGACAGACAGACGGACAGCGTGCCTGTTCAATTGGGCGCGCTGTCCGTCTGCCAGAAGAGACTTAGCGGATCGGCGGGGCGTACAGGATGCCGCCGTCGGTGTAGAGACTGTTCAGGCCGCGAGGGAGGTCAAAGACCGTATCCGGGCCCAGATTGCGGTTGTAGATTTCGGCATAGTTGCCGACCTGGGTAATTACGTCGACGAAGCAGCCGGCGTTTCCGATACCGACCTTGGCGCAGAAGTCACCTTCAAGGCCAAGCAGTTTGCGGATGTTGGGGTCATCGCTGCCCATGAAGCTGTCGACGTTTGCCGAGGAGATGCCATGTTCCTCGGCGAGCATGGTTGCGTAGACGACCCAGTTTACGAGGTCGAACCACTGGTCATCGCCATGGCGGACGGCAGGACCCAGAGGCTCCTTGGAGAGCGTCACGTCAAGGATAACGTGGTCCGAAGGAACGGAAAGGGTTGTCTGGCGTGAGACCAGGCTGGACTTGTCGGTGGTGACAGCGTCACAGCGGCCCTCTTCGTAAGCTGTGAAGGACTGGTCGAAGTCTTCAAAGACGACGGCTTCGTAGGCCACACCAGCAGCTGCGAACTGATCGGCAAGGTTGAGCTCAGTAGTCGTGCCGGTAATCACACAGACTGAGGCCCCCTGCAGGTCCGGTAGCGTGGCGACGCCGAGTTCTTTGCGTACCATCAGGCCCTGGCCGTCATAGAATGTGGTGGGGCCGAAGTTCATGCCCAAGTCGGTGTCGCGAGACATCGTCCAGGTGGTGTTGCGGATGATGACGTCGCCCTCGCCACTGGAGAGGATGGTGAAGCGCTCTCTAGCGGTGGCGGGCCTGACTTCAAGGGCGTTGGCATCGCCGAAGATAGCGGCGGCGATGGCGCGGCAGTAGTCGACGTCAAAGCCTGAGAAGTTGCCTTCGGAGTCGAGGAAGCCGAAGCCGGGGAGTTGAGAATTACCGATGCAGACCAGCTTGCCGCGTTCCTGGACTATGCTAAGCGTGGACTGCACTTCCTGCATTGCCGGCGCTGCCGCCTCGTCCGACTCGACGACTTCGGGGCCTGCCGCGGGGCTCATGCAGGCCGCGATGATCATGCCGATCACCATAGACAGGATCATTCCGGCTTTGTTTAATTTCCTCATGCTGTTCATACATTGCTCCTTTTGGTGAGTAGTGAAGAAGTAACACACTAGACTTGCCAGTTTCATACTGGTCAGAAAAAGATTGTAACCAAACAAGGCGGCGCCCCCCGCAGACGCGTTGGATGCCTCATTCGGCCGGCCTTCTCTGCGAAATTTGCCACAGAGAAAGTTCCTACTCAAGTATAATACAATACCATATGTATCACAACAGAGTCAGATTTGCGCGGATTTGGTTGGATTTGGCCTTGAACGGGTGTTGCGATAGCAACTAAGAGGATGGGAGGAGACTGGAACCGGTTACTGAGAGGCATCGTTGGGGAAAGGTCGTTGTGCGCGCTGCCATGGAATCCTCTGGCCTCCGCATTGGTTGGGCGGGACGGCAAAGCAGTTGGCGGCGAGAGGCAGGGAATAGGTTTCTCGGGCGTAGGGGAAAGGTCAGCTTTGGACTATGGTTGTTTTCCTCTCTTCTTTTGAGTTAACTGCGTGGGTGGGCTATAATCATTGAATGTAGTTTTTTCTTGAAGCTCTCAGTCTGGCGCCCAACCTTCTGAAGGTGAGTTGGGTTCTCCCCCAAAACGACCGGAGAACTGAATGCTGGCGGAACTGTCCAACACCATAGCAACTCTGATAGGGATATTCGTCGCCCTCCTGGGCGCATTCCTTTTTGCCTTCTGGATTGCGATGGGTATCTGGACATTCAATGACATTCGCAGCAGGACACGGGACTGGTTGGCGATTGGACTTGCCAGCCTGCTGGTACTGGTATTCCCTCTGGTTGGGCTCGTACTCTACATGATGATCCGACCCCGGGAGACGCTGGCCGATGTATTTGACCGCGCGCTGGAAGAGGAATCACTCCTCAGAGAGTTGGAGTCGACGCTTTCCTGCTACCGTTGCGGATTGCCTGTTCAGGACAGTTGGAACTTCTGCTCAGGTTGTCACAGTCAGTTGCGATATGCCTGCTCGAACTGCGGAAAGGCGATGCGTCACGAGTGGGATATTTGCGTGAACTGCGGGGCAGACCAGACTGAGCAGGAGACTACAACGACAGGCGGGCGGACCAACTCGAGGCATAGAACGGACGCCTCGCCTGCGCCGGCCGCGTATGAGACGGCGGATAGAGACGCGGCGTTCCGTCCTCCGCAGGAATCTTCGCAGAGAAGTTAGGTTTCATTCCCAAGAAGGAAAACACAGGTCGAAAAATCCCCAGCCTGACGGGGAGGGGCTCTTGCGTCCTTCGATGTTTTCTTGTCTTCCCTGGGCGGCGCAGATACCAAGAGTCGTTGACGCTTGTCTGATATGGACTGCGGTTCAATCATATCGTCCGTCTACGAGGGCACCCACAAGGGGTGCCCCTACGGGGGATGGCTGGGTATGGGAATCGTGGCGCGTACGGCGGGCACTCACTAGGGGTGCCCCTACAGGGGACGGCGGGGTATGGGAGGCGTGGCGCGTACGTGGGCACCCACTAGGGGTGCCCCTACGGGGGATTCGTCAGATTGGTGCATGGGGAGCGATAGGCTGGAGTCGGGTAGAGTGAGATTGTGCGCGTGATATTGTTCGCCAGATATGGTAAGGTTGGCGAGTGGGAAGGGAGGTAGTTGTGGTTACACAAGCTCCATCGAAGCCGGCTACAGGAGAATTTTCGCCGCGGGGGAGGCCGCCGCTGGAGAGCGGCGACCGGCTCAGCCGCGCCGAATTTCATCGCCGCTATTCTTTGTACCCCGAGATCAAAAAGGCAGAGCTCGTCGAATGAGTCGTGATTGTGGGTTCCCCCGTTTACGCCCAGCACGGCGAATTCCACGCAGATTTCAGTACGCTTCTTGGGTTTTACCGCCCCCACACAACTGGTTTGCGCGTGGCAGACAATCAGTCGGTAATAATCGATGATTAGAATGAGATTCAGCCTGATCTATGTGTGCGATTTGATGTGCCCGGTGGTGGTCGAGTTGAAGGAACTGATGAGGGCCTGCATGTTGGGCCACCTGAATTTGTCGTGGAGGTGGCGGCAAGCAGCGCCGCTTACGACCTGCACAGCAAATTGGAGTTATACAGGCGCAGCGGTGTAGGAGAGTATTTCGTAATCCTAGCGTATGAACGTGAAGTTCGTCTTTTTCGGCTGGCGGACGACGTGTACGAAATTGTCAGGCCGGACGAGGACGGTGTGCTGCGAAGCCAGGTATTGCCGGGATTCTGGTTCCGGGCTGACCGGTTCTGGGAAAGGAGGGTGGCGGAACTGATTGCACTGGTGGAAGAGGGCACTGCTTCGCCGGAACATGGGGACTTTGTTGAGAGGCTGACAGCAGGATTGTAGTCGTCCCAGCGGGGCAATTGGCGGCCGGCAAGGATTAGTCCCGCCTGCTGCGCGCCGTGGGGGCGGACATTTTCTCCCAGGGGGCGGGCATCTCTCCGACAGGCACTTCGATCAGGACCGGTGCGTGGGCGGCGAAGGCGCCAACCAGGGTTTCGCGAAGTTCAGCCGGGGTATGCACGCGAAGACCACGGGCACCGAAGGACTCTGCGAAGGCGACGAAGTCGGGATTGTGCAGCTCGCTGGCGATGACGCGGCCGCCGTAGTTCTGCTTTTGCATGCGGAGCACGTTTCCGTACGCGGCGTCGTTGAATACGACCGTGACGGTGTTGATGCCGTGTTGGACGGCTGTCGCCATCTCGGTAGCGGCAAAGAGGAATCCGCCGTCGCCGGTGACACAGAGAACCGGGCGATCGGGCGCGGCAACTTTGGCGCCGAGGGCGGCAGCGAAACTCCAGCCCAAGGTAACCTGATAGTTGGAGGTCAGGTAGGTACGCGGACGGTAAACCGGCATGGTTTCGCGGCTAACGTAACCGACCTGGGTAATGTCCTCGACGTAGATACCGTCATCCGGCAGGGCCGCGCGGATGGCGCGCACGAACCCCATTTGCGGTTGGACGGACTCGTAAATTGCGTCCATTTCATCCTGCAGGGCCAGCATTTCGACGCGGCGGGAGGGGCGGTCGCGGTTGTGCGCGGCCAGCGCGGGGAGCAGGGCCTGCAAGGCGTCGCGGCTGTCGGCAATCAGCGACATGTCCGGCGGTCCGAAGCGATCGTGCTCCTGTGGGTCGATGTCTATGCGAATCAGCCGCAGATGGTCCGGTTTGCCCCACCTCATCATAGGCGTGGAAAGGCGAGAACCGACGGAGACGGCCACGTCGGCCTGTTCCCAGAGACGCCGGCCGGGGCCGTAGGAGTGGCTGAACGGATTGCGGTTGGAAAGAATGCCGCGACCGGACGCGCTGGCCACGACCGGCGCCTGCAGGGCTTCAGCCAGTTTCTGAACCTCATCGCCAGCGTCAACTGCTCCACCGCCGACAAGTATAAGGGGACTGCGGGCCTCGCCCAGCAGGCGGGCCGCCTTTTCTACGGCGTCACTGTCTACTGCGGGTCGTGTCAGGGACAGGGGTACATGCTCGTCTCTGAAATCGGCCTTGCGGGAGAAGACGTTTAGCGGAACTTCCAGGCCAACGGGACGGGGCCGATCCGAGTGCATTGCACTAAGGGCTTCAGAGACGAGGCGGGGCACGTCTGCCGGGGATTCGATGCGGCGGGCCCACTTGGTGAGGGAGCGGAGCATGCCGAGCTGGTCGGGGATTTCGTGGAGCATGCCATAGCCGCGGCCGATGTGGTCGCTGTGGAGCTGGCCGGTCAGGCAAAGGACAGGGGCATTGGTGGCGTAGGCGGTGGAGAGGGCAGCGGTGGCGTTGAGGAATCCGGGGCCGGGGACGACGACGAAGACGCCGGTCTTGCCGGAGGCGAGGGCGTAACCGAGTGCCATGTAGGCTGCGCCCTGCTCGTGGCGCGTGTGGATGACGCGCATGCGGTCGCGGGCGTCGTAGACGGCGGTGTAGAAGTAGTCGTTCTGTACGCCGGGGAGGCCGAAGATCGTGTCGATGCCGTGGGAGAGGAGGGCATGAACCAGCGCATCGCCACCGGTACGGGTTGTGGTCATCTTGCATGCTCCTGGCAGCGCGAGTTAGTGGGCCACCGAGCCGTCGGCGTGGAAGTTGCCAAGGATCTTTTTGGGTTGATAAGGGAAACGGTCCAGCTTGCTCTCGTCGATTTTGAGTCCTATCCCGGGCCGATCTGAGACGAGGAGATATCCTCCCTGACGTTCGACGGGATGGTCGACGATTTCGTTGAAGGCGTCGGCGGAGGGATGGCTTTCCATGAGCACGTAGTTGGGGATGGCGGCGTCGAGTTGACAGAAGGCGGCAATGTTTACGGGGCTGCCCATGAGGTGTGGGAAAATGCCGACGAAGGCGGACTCGGCGATGGCTGCGATCTTCTTAACCTGGGTGAAGCCGCCGGCGAGGGAAAGGTCGGGGCGGATGAGGCTAACGATCTTGCGGTCGATGAGGTCTTTGAACTGGAAGATGTTGTAGAACCGTTCGCCGGTGGCCATGGGCAGGGGTACTGTTTTGGCGATGTTTTCCATCGGCTCCAGGCTCTCGGGGGCGAGCGGGTCCTCGTAGTAGAGGATGCGGAAGGGCTGCAGCTCGCGGGCGAGGAGGATTGCCTCTTCGGGGCGCAGGTTGCGGTGGATTTCGAGGCCGAGATCGATGTTGTAGCCAATGGCGTCGCGCACGGCTGCGACCATGGCGACGGCCTCGCCAATCACCTGGGAGGGCGTCTTGCGCTCGAAGCCGGGCAGGAAAGGGGACATACGGAGGGAGAGGTAGCCTGCCGAGACCTGCTGCTGGGCGCTGGCGGCACATTCAGGGACGGTTGCGCCGCCGACGTTGGCGAAGACCTTGATTTTGTCGCGGACGCGTCCGCCAAGAAGCTGATGCACGGGCTGGCCGACGGCCTGGCCGGCGATGTCCCAAAGGGCGATGTCGATGGCGCTGAGGGCGGCGCTGAGGGCGGCGCCCATGAAGTGGGCATCGCGGCTGACGGTCTGGTAGTGGTGTTCGATGCGTGTTGCGTCTTTGCCGACAAAGTAGTCGCTCAGTTCGACGATGGCGCGATGCACGACGCCATGATGCGCCCAGAGGCCGGCCTCGCCGTTGCCGACGATGCCCTGGTCGGTGTAGACGCGCACGAGGAGGAATCTGTCTACCAGGAAGGGCGTGATCTTCTCTATTTTCATCGAGGGCTCCACCAATTGACAGCAGTCAGCTGAAGAATGAAGTTTCGGGTCCCATGCATCATTGGGCTTCAACCCGGTAAAGGTGGCTGCGACCTGACTGGGCAGAGTTGTACAGGATACGGCTGCCGTCCAGGCTCCAAAGGCAGTGGGGGTGGGTGCCGCGATGGGAGTTGTGATCGCAGTGGGGGCCGAAGGCGGCGATATGGTCGACAGATTGTGATTTCAGATCGACGAGGATGACGCCTTCGCGATCCCAAGTGGTGATTTTACTGCCATCGGGGCTGGCGATGGGGTGGCCGCCCAAGGGATGGTCGATGACGACCTCCTTGTTTTTGCCGTCGAAATCGATCATGTGGAGCCGCGGCTCGTCCTGCTGTCCCTCATCGGTGTGGGTTAGATAGCCCGAGTAGAGCACCTTTGTGCCGTTAGCGGTCCAGCTGTGGTGATGGCCGAAGAATGTGAGCCAGCGGCGTTCGCTGCCGTCGCGGCTGACGATGTAGATGCTGCGGCGGAAAGGGCTCTTCCAGGGTGAGAGGTCGTCGGGCGCGGACTTGATCCACATGGCGACGAGCATGTGCCGGGCGTCGGGCGTCCATTTCGTATTGCCCACGGTCATCTGGTCGACGTGGAAGAGATCGTTGTTTGGCGTCATCGCGTAGAGAGATTCGGTGGAGGCGATGAGTGTAAGTTCGGCTCCATCCTCGGCGTTCGAGTCGGACTCTGAGGGCATGGTGTAGACGCCCCTGGGCAGGTCGGTACGGATATCGTTGGTCGTCCAGCTGAGGAGTTTGCCGTCGGGGCTGATCTGGCGGATGCCGCCCTTCATTTTGCGCAGGATTTTGCCGCCTTGCCGGCCGAGTCGCGACCACTCGGCGTCGACGACGGAGACTTCTTCGGGCGCGGTGTAGAAGAATACTTCACATTTGGTTGGGTGCCAGACGGGGAAGGCGCCGGTGTGTGTGTTGTAGAAGGCGTTTTTGGCGAGGAGGCGCAGCTCGTAGGTCTCCAGGTCCATCAGATGGACCTGGCCGTTGCTGGTGGCAAAGGTATCACGGTGGACGTCAGTTACGTCGTTAGGGTTGGCGGCAGAGAAGACCATGTAACGACCGTCGGGCGACCAGGGTGAAATGTCGTAGTAGGTGTGGACATCGGACATTGGGCTGCTGGTCAGTTGCTCGATTGTGCGGCCGGTGTGCTGGTCAACGTAGGTGCTGCGTTCAGGAAGGCATCTATGGAAGGAGGTCATTGGAATGGTCCTCTGTTGGATGCAGGGGCGCTGCGGTTTGCAGGCATAGCGATCAGCAGCGGGCTTGCAGTTTTTCGCTCTTTAGGGCGGCACTTGGCCACACGCAGATTAGGCGGGGCGTTCTCGTGATGGGAGAACGCCCCGCAGTTGGATTTGGGTGGACCTTCGCCGATTGCCCTCATTCAGGAATCCAGCACTGTTTTCGAGACCCGAAGAGGCTTCTGACCACCTAACTCTGGCTCGCGGGATCGTCCCAGTAGAAAGTGTGTACCTGCACCAGACCTCCGTGTGAGGTCGGGTTGCTGAGCGGGTAGACATACTCGGGGTCGAGCCCGCGGAGGCCGTTGAGCACGATCAAGGGGTTGGGGATCTGGCCCAGGAAGCCGATCTGCGGCAACTCTTCAGCCCAGACGTCAAGGATCTGGGTGAATAGTTCGTTGCGCCTGGCCTCGTCCGGTTCAACCAGAATCTCGTCCCACAAGTTCCACATAGTGCGGATCCAGTGGCCTTGGGGCGGTTCTTCTGCTACGGCGTGGTTCGGGTCGAGGCGCCAGCGGCCCCAGGCTTCGCCCCAAGGCCGGTCAAGACCGGTGCCGAGGAAGAAGGCTGGGTCGACCAGGGGCAACAGTGAGCGCCCGCTGCCCCAGAAGGCGGCGTCGATCTCGTTTGCTGCCCAGTGCTCTGTGTAGAGAGAGCGCTCCATTCCCTTGTAGGTGGCCTTGATGCCGACGTCTGCCAAGTAGCCAATGATTATTTGGACGGCGTCCTCATCGGGCGAGCCGGGCTGTGCCGTTCCTTCGACGACGAAGCTGATGGTGTCGCCGCTGCCATCTGGGTAGACGCGGAATCCGTCGCCGTCTTTTTCGGCGTAGCCTGCTTCGTCGAGAAGCAGATTGGCACGGTCGGGGTCGTACTCGATGTGGGCGTAGGCCTGTGTGGGATAGTATTGGGGCGACTGCTCAAGCGGGCTGTACTGGCGCGGCGTGTAGAGCCCCTCGAATGCGAGTTCATTGAGTGTATCGCGGTCCACGGCGAGAGACATGGCGATACGCACGTCGCGGGTTTGGAAGAACTCGCGCAACCTGGGCTTCTGGACCGTCTGGTTCGGGGTGAGGCAGACGTGCTGGTCGCCAGCGCCGAGCTGTACACGATATCCTCCGCTGTCCTCACTTTCCTTGTACAGGGTGAAGTTGGCGGCGGTGACGTGGCGTTGCTGGTAGTCGACCTCGCCGTTGATGATGCGCAGGTCGAAGACGTCGTTGGTGTCGAAGAGCCGGTGCCTGATGGCGTCGATATAGGGCATCTGGTTCCCTTCTGGGTCCACCTGCCAGAAGTAGGGATTGCGCCCCATGACGAAGAGCTCCTCGGACAGGGGGTTACTGGCTGTCCAGGAGTATAGGCTGGGCAGATCGGGGTTGAGGTACCACCAGTTGCGGTCGGAGAAGAGGGCCACCCAGGTATCGAGGCCACTTTCTTCTACGGCTGCTTCCAGAGCTTCCCTGTCGTCGGTGGTCTCCATGTGGAACTGGGAGAGGTAGTGATGGGGGGCAAAGAGGTCTCTCGTCAGCGGAGCGACGCGGTCGAGGAACATTGGGTTTGGGTGGGCGAAGTTAAAGACGACGGTGTGTTTGTCGGGAAACTCCATGGTCATCGGCGTTCGTTCGGCGCCGGTCACCCAGTGGCGGCCGATAGCCGGCGTGACGTCCTGATTGAGCATTACGTTTTCCTGCCACCAGGCGAAGTTGTCGGCGTCGAAGGCGGCGCCATCCGACCACTTCATGCCTTGGCGCAGGTGGAAGGTCCAGACGGTGGCGTCGTCGTTGCTTTCCCAGGACTCGGCGATGTTGGGGCGGAGGGAGAGTTCGGGTGTATACCAGGTCAATCCCTGGCGTGCGAGCTTGGTGGGTCCCCAGCGGTCGGAGACGCCTTTGAAGCCGCGGCGCATGGTACCGCCATAGTTGCCGATGCCCTCCATGCCTTCGAGGACGAGGGGATTGGCGGGAAGCCGTTCATCGATGGGGGGGAGTTCTCCGGCAGCGACCATCTCGGCCAGCATTGGCGCTTCTCTGTAGCCGCCGGGAGAGGCCGGAACCTCTGCGGGGGCCTCGGACTCGGCGTCGGCGGTCGTTGCCGGCATATCCTGCGCGGCCGGTTCACTTCCGCCGGCGGCACAGGCGGCGGCAACGATTCCGGCGGTGCCTATGGCTCCGAGTTGGAGGAATCGCCTTCGGGTGATGTCGGAGGATCGCGGTTCCAGTTTCTTCATGACAGGGTTCTCCTTTTGTCGTCGTTCTACATAGACAGAGAATTTCGAGAGGCAGCGGCATTGTACTTAATCGGTCGTATGCCGTCAAGAGGCTTTCAATGGACGCTATGGGTTGTCGTCGCTACGTTTGGTAGACACGGTCATCCGGGGAGGACCATTTTGGGGCCGCGAATAACTGCAGCGGCGTATTGAGTTTTCTTTGCGTGACAGTGCAGCCCTAGTCGGAATGATGTTCTGCAGCTTCAAGCCGCAGCGCTGACTATCGTTAACGGGCACTGGAAAAGTTTCAGAACTGGCTGTATGCACCATTATATCTCTAGGAAACAGGGGTACGAGGGAGGATTTTGGGGGTTGATGGTCTTTGGGAGGGGCGCGGACCAGTTTTGGGGTGAGAATGGGCAGGTACAAGGCCTGTCCCTGCGGGGATATGACGGGGCAGGGGGACGTGGTTTGGGGAAATCCTTTCGACTAGGCACTCGTTGCGAATATCGACACCAGGTCGGCGAGGCATGTTGTAGGAGAGGGGGCGTTGCGGGG
>WTGY01000074.1 GCA_011523365.1 Caldilineaceae bacterium | reverse complement strand
CTCCGCCCCCGCAACGCCCCCTCTCCTACAACATGCCTCATCGACCTGGTGTCGATATTGGAGGCGGGTGCCTGTTCGACCGGGCTTCGCCAACCCACGATCCGCCGTCCCAATCGAATCCCCGCAGGTGCCGTCCTCGTGCCTGCCCTCACACCACCAGCGCCACTTTTCCCTCCCCCGCCAAAGCCCCTGTAGGGGCAGGCCTTGTGCCTGCCCTCAGCGCGTTCGACCGAAAGAAAGACGTCCAAATGCGCTTCCAGGCAGCCCTTCCCCCTTAGCGGTTTCACCGAAACTGGTAATATGACTCCGACTTCGGTATACTGCCCAAAACCTGGCGAAAATTCGCGCCTGTCCAACCGGCCTCTACGCAATACGAGATACGCATTACGCAATACGCAGAAAAGCCCGTTCTCAAAACGAAGGCCCATCAAACATGTCAATGATTACCGGAATCGCCGAAATCGTCCTCTGGACGCGTGACAAACAGAAAGCCGTCGCCTTCTACAAGGACCTCCTCGGCCTGGAAGTAATCTCCCCGCCCGAACTGCCCAACGTCTTCCTCAAGGCGGGCGAAGGCGCCGCCGGCATCCCCCAAATGATCGTAATCGTACCCATGCCGCCCGAGATCGCCAGCCAGCCCCCCGGCCGCCAGCTCCATCACCTGGCATTCGAGCTGCCCGCCGACCGCTTCGACGACCAGGAACAGGCCCTGCGCGACGCCGGCTACGAGCCCCGCGGCGGCACGCATCCCGTACTCGCCAGCCGCACCATCTACATAGACGACCCCGACGGCAACGAAGTCGAGCTGATCTGCCAGCTCTAGCAGTACGCAATCCCGAGAGGGATCCAAACAAAAATGACCACAAGATCACCCTATTCCATGCTTTCAGTCGAGGACGCCCTCGACATAACCCTGGCGCAGGCGCACACACCGGCGCCCGTACACCGCCCGCTCTCAGACGTAAGGGGCGCCATCCTCGCCGCCGACATCGCCGCCCGCGAACCGCTCCCGCCCTTCCCCGCCTCTACGATGGACGGATACGCAGTCATCGCCGCCGACGGACCCGGCGACTATCCTCAGATCGGAGAGGTCAGTGCCGGCGCACTTGCCGCCTTCACCGTCAAACCCGGTACCGTCGCCTACATTACAACCGGTGCCCCCTTGCCCGAGGGGGCCGACGCTGTCGTCATGATCGAAGAGACGGAACGCTTGGATGCCGCCGCAGACACGCCACGGATCCGCATCAATCAGCAATCGAAAACCGGCGCCAACGTGCGTCAGGTAGGCGTAGACGTTGAGGTAGGCCAGACAGTACTGGCCGCCGGCGAACGCCTCGACCCCGCCGAAATCGGCCTGCTCGCCACCGCCGGCATCATCGACGTCCCCGTCTTTCCCCGTCCCAAGGTGGCCGTCCTCTCCACCGGCGACGAGCTCATTGAGCCCGGAGAAACGCTCGGCCCCGGCCAGATCCGCGACAGCAACCGCGCCATGCTCCTGGCCGCTATCCACGCCGCCGGCGGCGTGGATAGCGGCCAGGAGCATGGCGCGGTTGCTGTCGCGGATCTGGCCGGGGCCGAGCGTTTCTCCGGGCTCAATGAGCTCGTCGCCGGTGGAGAGGACGGCCACCTTGGGACGGGGAAAGACGGGGACGTCGATGATGCCGGCGGTGGCGAGCAGGCCGATTTCGGCGGGGTCGAGGCGTTCGCCGGCGGCCAGTACTGTCTGGCCTACCTCAACGTCTACGCCTACCTGACGCACGTTGGCGCCGGTTTTCGATTGCTGATTGATGCGGATCCGTGGCGTGTCTGCGGCGGCATCCAAGCGTTCCGTCTCTTCGATCATGACGACAGCGTCGGCCCCCTCGGGCAAGGGGGCACCGGTTGTAATGTAGGCGACGGTACCGGGTTTGACGGTGAAGGCGGCAAGTGCGCCGGCACTGACCTCTCCGATCTGAGGATAGTCGCCGGGTCCGTCGGCGGCGATGACTGCGTATCCGTCCATCGTAGAGGCGGGGAAGGGCGGGAGCGGTTCGCGGGCGGCGATGTCGGCGGCGAGGATGGCGCCCCTTACGTCTGAGAGCGGGCGGTGTACGGGCGCCGGTGTGTGCGCCTGCGCCAGGGTTATGTCGAGGGCGTCCTCGACTGAAAGCATGGAATAGGGTGATCTTGTGGTCATTTTTGTTTGGATCCCTCTCGGGATTGCGTACTGCTAGAGCTGGCAGATCAGCTCGACTTCGTTGCCGTCGGGGTCGTCTATGTAGATGGTGCGGCTGGCGAGTACGGGATGCGTGCCGCCGCGGGGCTCGTAGCCGGCGTCGCGCAGGGCCTGTTCCTGGTCGTCGAAGCGGTCGGCGGGCAGCTCGAATGCCAGGTGATGGAGCTGGCGGCCGGGGGGCTGGCTGGCGATCTCGGGCGGCATGGGTACGATTACGATCATTTGGGGGATGCCGGCGGCGCCTTCGCCCGCCTTGAGGAAGACGTTGGGCAGTTCGGGCGGGGAGATTACTTCCAGGCCGAGGAGGTCCTTGTAGAAGGCGACGGCTTTCTGTTTGTCACGCGTCCAGAGGACGATTTCGGCGATTCCGGTAATCATTGACATGTTTGATGGGCCTTCGTTTTGAGAACGGGCTTTTCTGCGTATTGCGTAATGCGTATCTCGTATTGCGTAGAGGCCGGTTGGACAGGCGCGAATTTTCGCCAGGTTTTGGGCAGTATACCGAAGTCGGAGTCATATTACCAGTTTCGGTGAAACCGCTAAGGGGGAAGGGCTGCCTGGAAGCGCATTTGGACGTCTTTCTTTCGGTCGAACGCGCTGAGGGCAGGCACAAGGCCTGCCCCTACAGGGGCTTTGGCGGGGGAGGGAAAAGTGGCGCTGGTGGTGTGAGGGCAGGCACGAGGACGGCACCTGCGGGGATTCGATTGGGACGGCGGATCGTGGGTTGGCGAAGCCCGGTCGAACAGGCACCCGCCTCCAATATCGACACCAGGTCGATGAGGCATGTTGTAGGAGAGGGGGCGTTGCGGGGGCGGAG
>WTGY01000014.1 GCA_011523365.1 Caldilineaceae bacterium | reverse complement strand
AATCGTCCCGAAACAGAAACGTCGGCTTGCCCAGCGCGATCGCCATCCCCATCTCGATCATCACGCCCTCATCCGGCGGCACACCGTTGACCACGGCAAAGATCGCATCCGCCTCCCGCACATCCTGGTAGCAAAGCTGACCGACGTCATACGCCCAACCCGGCTTCGTCCTGTCAATCTTCCCGCCCGAACGCGCAAACGGCTCCCACACGTCCAGCCCCAGCGCCGCCACAGCCTCGATGAGCGGCGGCAGCAACAACTCCCGCTGCTGTGCTGAGAACCCGTACGGGTTCGCCAGGTAGACGCTCTTCTGTGTCTGTTCCGTTGAAGCCATGATATTCTCCGCCGTGGAAAGTGTGATGAGGGGGGTGGACTGCGCCGTGCACCTGCTGCGCCCTCTCGCCCGCCGCCGCGCAGCCTGTTTCTGTCAAAAGTTCGAAAATCACTTGCCGGCTGCAAGCCTTCTAGGGCACATTAACATTTGGACGAACACGACCTGCAGCAACACCGTGCGGCTGACCTGCGCATTCACGCAAGGAAAAACTCAGTAGCCTTTCGGTGTTCTTCGCGCTCCTTAGTGGCCCTTCGTGGATGAAAAGGTGTTCTTCGCGACCCTTCGCGTGACTTCGCGGATCGATTGGTTTTGTTTCTCACAACATTTAAGCTGGAAATATCCCTGTCGCTCCTGCAGGCTTTAGGTTCTTGTCGTATTCTGAAAGGCCTTCCCAAAATGTCAACGGGCCCTAACAACCGAGGATCAACTGTACCCTCGGTCATAATGCGCCTGCAGACTGCGCACATCCAACTCGGCCGCCATCATCGCGCGGATGCCGTTCACCGCCGCCTGCGCCGCCGACAGCGTCGTGATCAAAGGGATCTCCATGCGCGTCGCCAGCGTACGTATTCTCTGTCCGTCGGCGCGGCTGTGCGGCCCCAGCGGCGTGTTGATGATCAGACCGATCTTCCCGTCCCGCATCGCGTCCAGGGTCGTATAAGCGCCGTTTCCCGCACTGTGAGGAGATACCTCCATGGTCGCGGCCTTGTTGAGCACGACCACTGGCAGCCCCACCCGCTGAATCAGCGCCGCCGTGCCCTGTGTCGCGTACAAGTCGAAACCCATGCGGCTGAAGTCGCGCGCCAGCTTGAGCGCCGCGCCCTTATCGTAGTCGTTCACCGTGATCAGCACCCCGCCGTCGACAGGCAGCCGGTAATCCGCACCCAGCTGGCTCTTGGCAAACGCGTGCCCGAAATTCTGCGCATGTCCCATCACCTCACCGGTCGAGCGCATCTCCGGCCCCAGCAGCGTATCCGCGCCGCTCAGCTTCTTCCACGGCAGCACCGCCTCCTTGACGAAGAACCCCCGCACCTCCGGCTCCTCCAGCAGCCCTACCTCCTCCAGCGACTTTCCGGCCATCACCCACGCCGCCATTTTCGCCAGCGGCACGCCCGTCGCTTTACTCACAAACGGCACCGTCCGGCTGGCGCGCGGGTTCACCTCGATCACGTACACCACGTCATCCTTGATCGCGTACTGCACGTTCATCAGCCCGCGCACACCCAGCGCCAGCCCCAGCTTCTCCGTATACTCGCGAATAATGCTCAAATGATAGCCGCTGATCTTGTACGGCGGCAGCACACACGCGCTGTCCCCGCTGTGAATGCCCGCCTCCTCGATATGTTGCAAAATGCCCCCGATCACCACCCGCTCGCCGTCGGCAACCGCATCGACGTCCACCTCGTAGGCATCCTCCAAAAACTGGTCCACCAGGATCGCAACCTCCTGGCCGCTCGTCGTCATCTCCCTGTCCACCTCCACCGCCTGCGACATGTAGTGGCGCAAACTCTCCTCGTCATCCACGACCGCCATCGCCCGCCCGCCCAGCACGTATGACGGCCGCACCACCAGCGGATAACCGATGCGGGCCGCGATCGCCAGCGCCTGCCCCGTGCCGTGCGCGATGCCGCTGTCCGGCGCCGGGATATCCAGCTCAGCCAGCAGCGCGCTGAACCGTTCGCGGTCCTCCGCCAGCTCGATCGCCTCCGGCTGCGTGCCCACGATGGGAACGCCCGCAGCTTGCAGCCCCGCCGCCAGATTCAACGGCGTCTGCCCCCCATACTGCACCAGCACCTTCACCTGCGACCCGCCCTCCGCCTCCCGCTGATAGATATGCAGCACATCCTCCAGCGTCAGCGGCTCAAAATAGAGCCGGTCGCTCGTGTCATAATCGGTGCTCACCGTCTCCGGGTTGCAGTTGATCATCACCGTCTCGAACCCCATCTCCTGCAGCGCGAAACTGGCATGGCAGCAGCAGTAATCGAACTCAATCCCCTGCCCGATGCGGTTCGGCCCGCCGCCCAGAATGATCACCTTGTCCCGCGCCGTCGGCGGCGCCTCCCCCTCACTCTCGTAACTGCTGTACAGATAGGGCGTAAACGCCGCAAACTCCGCCGCGCACGTATCCACCTGGTGATAAGTCGGCACAACCCCCAGCCGCTCCCGCAACCCCCGCACATCAGCCTCAGTCCACTGAGGCAATTGAGCGCCGTCCTCTCTCTCCTCTCTTCTCTTCGCTCTCTCCTCGCCCTTTTCATTCAGAATGCGCGCAATCTGCGCATCGCTGAATCCCATCCGCTTCGCCTGCCGCATCGTCCACGCGTCCAGCTGGCCGGCTTTCTCAATCGCGATCTGGAACCGCGCGATCTCCTGCATCTGCGCCACGAACCAGGGGTCGTAGATCTCCGAACACTCGCGCAGCGCCGCCTCGTCCGCGGCCCCGCCATCGGCTCCTGTGCCCTCCCCCCGCTCGGCCTCCAACAGGCGCTCGAAGACCGCAAACAGCCGGTCCCGGTTGGGAACGCGCATCAGCTCCGCGGCCGAGGCGTCGGGCGCATAACCCTTCAGCTGCCCCTTTTCGTCACGGGTCAAAGGCCCCAGCCCGTCGCGCCCGATCTCCAGGCTGCGCACACCCTTCTGCAGCGCCTCCTTGAACGTGCGGCCAATCGCCATCACCTCGCCCACCGACTTCATCTGCGGCCCCAGCTCCCGGTCCACGCCGGGGAACTTCTCAAACGCCCAGCGCGGGATCTTCACCACCACGTAGTCGATAGACGGCTCAAACGCCGCCACCGTCTCCTGCGTAATGTCATTCTTCAGCTCATCCAGCGTATAGCCCACCGCCAGCTTGGCCGCCAGCTTCGCAATTGGGAACCCCGTCGCCTTCGAAGCCAGCGCGCTCGAACGCGACACACGCGGGTTCATCTCGATCACCACCACCCGCCCCGAATCCGGATCCACCGCAAACTGCACGTTGCTGCCCCCAGTCTCCACGCCCACCGCCCGCATCACCAGCCGCGCCTGGTCCCGCAACCGCTGGTACTCCTTGTCTGTCAGCGTCTGCGACGGCGCCACCGTGATGCTGTCGCCCGTGTGAACGCCCATCGGGTCCAGATTCTCAATCGAGCACACCACCACGTAATTGTCGGCGCGGTCCCGCATCACCTCCAGCTCATACTCCTTCCACCCGATCAGCGACTCCTCCACCAGGACCGTATGCACCGGGCTCTCGCGCAGCCCCCACGATACCTTTTCGTTAAACTCCTCCTCCGTAAAGACCGTGCCCGCCCCGCTGCCACCCAGCGTAAAACTGGGCCGAATGAAAATCGGGAAGCGCCCAATCACCGTCTCAAAAATCTCCCGCGCCTCCTCCAGCGAATGTGCAATGCGGCTGCGCGGCGACTCCAACCCCACCTCCGTCATCGCCCGCTTGAACAGGTCCCGGTCCTCCGCCACCTGCATCGCCCGCAGATTCGCCCCGATCAGCTCCACACCGTGCCGCTCGAGAATCCCCTGTTCCGCCAGCGCCACCGCCAGATTGAGTCCCGTCTGTCCGCCCACCGTCGGCAGCAGCGCATCCGGCCGCTCCTCCGCGATGATCTTCTCCAGCAGTTCGACCGTAAGCGGTTCCACGTACGTGGCATCAGCCATCTCCGGGTCGGTCATGATCGTCGCCGGATTCGAGTTGACCAGCACCACCCTGTACCCCTCTGCCTTCAGCGCCTTGCACGCCTGCGCGCCCGAATAATCGAACTCACACGCCTGCCCGATTACGATCGGACCGGAACCGATGATCAATATCGATGAAATATCTGTGCGCTTGGGCATAGGTTGGACCCTCGCCTTCCCCCTGTTGGCCGCCCCATCCTGTCGATGAAACAACCCCGTGTTAAAATAGGTGCCTGCCTTCCCCCGGGTCGTTCCGTCCGCGCGGGAGGCAGTGGCAGCGTTGCCGGCGGTCGAAGTTGCCGCCTGACCAAAACATAGAGAGATTGTATCGTGTCAGATCGCGCCTTACCAAAACAAACGCGCCTCCATCAAGGCGCGTCCGCATTGTCGAAAGTGGCCGTTGTCGTCGTGGCCGCATACATCGCCGCCCAGATGATGGCCGACATCGCCAGCCTCAAGATCGGCGTCGTCGCCGGCCTCGCCGTCGACATGGGCACCTTCGTCTACCCCGTAACCTTCACCCTGCGCGACCTCGTCCACAAAACGCTCGGCAAGCGCAACGCCCAGGTCCTCATCATCGCCGCCGCCGTCATCAACCTGGGAATGGTGCTCTATCTGATGTGGTCCGCCGCCGTCCCCAGCGACCCCAACTCCTTCGGCGGCGCCGAATTCAGCGCCATCTTCGCCCCCCTCTGGCGCATCGTCTGCGCCTCCATCATCGCCGAGCTCGTCAGCGAGCTGATCGACACCGAGATCTACCATCTCTTCGTCAGCCGCGTCACCACCCGCTACCAGTGGCTGCGCGTCCTCGTCAGCAACTCCGTCAGCGTACCCATCGACAACCTGCTCTTCGTCCTCATCGCCTTCTCCCCGTTCGCCTTCCTTGGCGCGCAGCTAATCGACTCCTGGGCCATCGCCATGGAGATCTTCCTCTTCAATCTACTGGTCAAATACGGGGTAACCCTGGTCAGTATGCCCCTAATCTACCTGACACCCGACCGGGACTGGGGGAGGAAGGGTTGAAACGTCGCTCATTCCAGGAACTGAACTGCTTCAAGAGGGTCACGGGCGCAATTGGGGCTGTCTAGCCATTTCGATTGGGCAGCCAGGATGCGATCTGCCCGGGGCCGAATTCGTGTCCAGCTCTCGTACCGAACCCTTGGTGGAAGAGGGCCACAGCGATCTGTTTAGCGGTTTGTCCCTCATCCCACAAGCGGCGGGCTTCGGTTTTGATCTCCTCGGAATGGGCCGCCAAGGTTTTCACGGTCGCCGCGTCCATGCTCAGACGGGTGTTATGTGCCCGGCCCTTGGTACGGCTTGAAGTGTTATCGGTTATCTCAGAAACGGTCCACCGCTTAATCATCTGGGCCATTTGCCCCGATCCAATCATTTTGCCTGCCCTGGTACCAAAATCTTTGGCAAACAGCTCCTCCGCGACCTGTCGCGGACTTTTCCCGGCTTTGTTCAATGTCAGTGCGAGTCGCTTGAGTTGATCCGGGTGGGTTGCCATGCTCTTGCTGGCGCCGGACGGTCGGCTATTGCCTCGGGATGTCCCGTTATCGATTTGTCTACGCGTTCTTTTTCGAGAAACCGGCTTGTTTACGGAGCCTTTTGCATCGGGTAGCGGTTCGATGCCTTGTGACGCGCGCTGCAACAGGCCCATGGCCCTATCCTTTGCTCGATCGAAAATCAGCGGTGTGTCAATGGGCTTGCTTTCCAGTCGGGCAAGCTCGTTCTTCCAACCGTCCAGTTCCAACCGGAGATGGTCTTCCCATTTGGTAAACAGGCGGTATTTCTGTGGGTTGCTTTCAGGGCGCTGGTTGACCGGAAGGTGGGCAATGTGATCTTCAAACAGATTGTCCAATAAGAACTCGTCGGCCAGTCGTGTCTCGCGCTCTTCAATTGCCGTACGCAGTTCATGCTGGCGCTCTTCGTCAGCGCCCACAACTTTTAGCCGCTCCTGCCCCAATACTTCTTTGAATAGCTCAAGAATCCTATTGTCCAAATCATCGTCTGGCTTGATATGCCCAGGAATTGGCACTTCTGCCTCCTCATCTTCCAATTCTGCCAATGCTGTTTCCAGTTGTTCATCTATGGGCAGGTGAGCTGCGATGTGAGTATCTCGGTGACACAGATCACAGACTAACTCGTGCGCGTCGCCGCACTGCTTTTCCAGGCTCCAGCGCTTCCACGCGCGCCATCTACCGCAACGGCTGCATTCCTTGCCAAATGGTGCGCCACAGTTCTGACAGTTATGGCTGGCGGCCGGTGAAACGGTTTCGCATTCATCACAGCGGACAACCAAAGGGTCGCCGTCGGCCTCCTCCGCCTCACGGGGCTCCAGTGACCATTCGCGTTCGTCCCCGGGCAACCCGTGGACTGCCGCGTTTGCCGCCAGATCAAGAATCAGGCAATTCCCGTTGTCCTCTTTCGGGCGCAAGCCTCTGCCAACCATCTGCAAGTAGAGTGTTAGACTCTTAGTAGGCCGCGTGATGACAACACAGGATGCGTCGGGCAGATCAAATCCCTCGGTGGCTACGGCAACGTTGACCAGAACTTTGAGAACCCCTCTCTTGAATTCGGAGAGTAGCGTGGACCGCTCTTCTTCTTTGGTATCGCCCAGCACAGCGGCGGCAGGCACGCAGGCGTTCCTGAAAACCTGCACCAGGTTGTGGGCGTGATTGACCGAGACCGCGTACACGATCGTCTGACGGTTCTGGGCATGTTCTTGCCAGAACTTCAGCGCGCCTGCCGTCATCACGTCGGGCCGGTCCTGATTGGCCTCCTCAATGCCGGCGTCTGAGTACTCCCCGGTCATGTCAACCTCGCCGCCACGGACGACCCACTCTGGAGTCGGTATTCGCACCTGGACGTCGCACAAATGCTTGCCGGACTGCAAGTCCACTATTTGGGAGCCACAAAGCAGCGCGCTGAACAGGTGGTCGAATCCCTCTTTGTGGGCCAGACGCCAGGGCGTGGCAGTCATCCCCAATACGCGTCCGGGCCACTGTTGCATAGCACGCGTCCAGCCGTCCGCGGCGGCGTGGTGCGCCTCGTCAATAATCATCAGATCTTCGCTTCCGTACTTGCGCCATACCCTACTCCTGGCAGTTCGGCGGCTAACGGTTTGTGCCATTAGGATTGCGACACAGTTTTGCCTCGCTGGAGCATCCTCGCCGGGATTCCAGCGATTGTCGACACTTGCCAAGACATTGGCGTTGACAAGCAAGTCGCGAGTCTGTACGACCAGTTCTTTGCGATGGGTCAGCCAGACGGCTTTTCTTCCTCCCTTGAGCCACTCCTTCAGCAGCGCCCCGGCGATGACGGTCTTGCCGCCACCAGTGGGAAGTTGCATCATCACGCGGGCCTGTTCCGGAGCAAGCGAAGCCTGAACTCCAGTGAGCAAATCTCGCTGATATTCTCGGAGCTGTATCATTGCGTCTGAAGAAAGTTTAGGATGGGTGAAAGGGGATTGTAAGTTCAAAACCAACCTTGGTCAACATTAAAACAGTGCTGAGAAGGAAGGTCGATTCAACCCTGAAGTTTCTGAGAAGCTGTTTGAAATAGGTCAATTGAGTGCCAGGCGGCGTACCATGAGACGAATCATAGCGATATGGATAAAGGCGACACTGCTTTCGGGCAGTCGTTCATAGTCTTTGCAGAGGCGACGATTGAGGCCAAGCCAAGCGAAGGTGCGCTCCACCACCCAACGACGGGGCAATACGGAGAAACCTTTTTGCTCTTGTGGGCGGAGGACAGGTTGGAGGCGAAAGCGAAAACGCTGCGCAACCCATCTCTGCAAAGAGCCGCGATAGGCGCCGACAACCCGGATGAGACGCAGTTTCTGGCCGAAACCGCAGCCTCGTCTGAGCAGTTGCCGTGCCCCATCGCGGTCAGACAGGTCGGCAGCAGTGACCAGAACGGCCAATGTGAGTCCCAGCGTATCGACGCGAAGATGCAGTTTCCGTCCTGTGATGCGTTTGCCGCCATCGCAGCCTCGCACACCTGCCGGTGTATGGCCGGTCTTGACTGTCTGACTATCGATACTGCCAGCCGTTGGATGCTTGTGTCGCCCCAATCGATGACGAACCCGCACTCTGAGCGTGTCATGCAACCTGCGCTAGGTGCCATCGCCCCGCCACTGGATGCTACCCACAGTCAGGTAGAGCATGGCATCAACCACCAGGCGCATATCCAGGCTGCGGGGTCGCCCGCCCGGTTTGGCTGCGGGAATCAGATGCTGGACAAAAAACCACTGGCTGTCAGTCAAATCTGTTGGGTATCGTTTTGTTTTCACAAAAACTGCGTATCCCACAATTTGGCCGACAGCCTTTACTTTGCAAACTGCCTCTGAGAAATGGGTTGGATGACGTAAGCGAGACAATGTGATTCGACGCAGCGGCCGCGTCCATGCTGTGGCTACAAGCGAGTCGTTCTTGATTCAATGAGTAAACGAAATCGCCTCGGCGGGCCGCCTGCGGGCTATGCGCCGTATCAAATCGGTAAGGAGAGAGTTTTGGACAATCGGTCTTATCAGGTAATGCGTACAGAATTTGCCCCCTTGAACGGTGTAAGGACAACTGGCCGGCGGCACGCGGCTTACGAGTTATTTGCCGGCAGCGCTCGCCGTCTTCTCATAAACGCAGGTGTCTTTTTCTGGGCTGTCTTAGCGATCGCCTCGTTGGCAGCCTGTGACACAGCTGACGAGGCGGCGTTGGATACACCAGCGGCTGCGCCGCTTTCGATCCCGGCGTTGCTCGAGCCGGCGTTTGACGGGGCGGGTGTTGCGCATTATGAACTCAAAATCGGAGAATCGCGCCACGACTACGGCCAGACAGCCCTGACGGACACCTTTTCCTACAACGGCATGTCTGTGCTCGGCCCCACGCTTCGTCTCAGAACCGGAGACTCGGTGGTTATCAGCGTCACGAACGAGTTGGATGAGGTCACAACGACGCACTGGCATGGCGCCGACGTCCCGGCTGAGGACGACGGTGGACCCCACAGCCTTATCCAACCCGGGACAACCTGGATAGCTGACTTCGACGTGATACAGCCGGCAGCCACCCTCTGGTATCACCCTCATGTCCATGGGTCTACAGCCGAGCAAGTCTACCGCGGCGCCGCAGGTCTGATAATCATCGAAGACGACAACCCTGCTGCCGCAACGCTTCCAGCAACCTATGGCGTTGACGACATTCCGGTCATCATCCAGGACAAGGACTTCACCGGGGACGGCCAACTCGACTTCGCCATAGACGAAGGCGATAACGGAAAGCTCTATACCACGCTGACGGTGAACGGCACGATCAATCCGTTCGTTGACGTGCCTGAAGGGTTGGTCCGGCTGCGGCTGCTGAACGGCAGCCAAGCCCGAATCTACCACCTCAGCGTCGAGGGGGCCGGCATGACGATGATCGCCTCCGACGGCGGCTATCTGGCCAGCCCTGTCGCACTTGAGCAGCTCGTGCTCGCACCCGGGGACCGGGCCGAGATCGTCGTCAATGTCGGCATGGAGTCCGCCGCTTTGGTCGATAGCAGGTTAGGCCGTGTGCTGGAGCTGCGCCCGAACGGATCGGCGTCAGGCACGGGTTCGCTTCCGGACAAGCTCGCCACCATAAAGCGAATATCCGCATCGGAGATCACGGTGGACCGGAGGTTCGACATGGACGATGAGCGCAACTTCTGGGAGTTCGGCCCAAGATGGGCAATTAATGGCGCCCAGTTCGACATGAGCAGGATCGACTTTAGGGTGCAACTCGGAGACACCGAGCGCTGGACTCTCTCCGGCGATGACGGCCAGCACGTGTTCCACCCCCACCAGATTCAGTTTCAGATATTGTCGATCAACGGCGAACCGCCGCCGCCTGAGGAATCAGGTTGGGAGGACACCGTGTTGGTGAATGACGAACGCAAGGTCGTCATCGTCGCCCGATTCAATACGTTTGCCGCTGAAGACATTCCATATATGTTCCACTGCCACATCCTTGATCACGAAGACCTGGGCATGATGGGACAGTTCCTCGTCATTGATGATGAGTAACCGGGTGACCTGACGGGGCCGAAGGCTCGCAGTGGGTATGCCGGAAGGCCCCCTACCGGTTTCCCATATCGAGATCTCCCAGCGAAAAGTTTGCAATTCGGGCGGTATAGACAATGGAGGAATCGATGAACGGCAATAAAATCCCGCAGACCGATTCGATCCAGGAGCTCGCCGACTTCTGGGACACACATGATCTAACCGACTTCGATGCCGAACTCGAGGAGGCGGACGAACCGATCTTTGACCGTCAAACCACCGTCACCGTTCGTCTTGAGCCGGACGAATCCCGGATTGTCAGGTCACTTGCCCGGTTGCACGGGATCTCCCATGCGCAACTGATTACCCGGTGGGTTGTCGAGTGTATTCAGGCTTCCTCGCATTCGGCAACTTAGCGCCTGTCATCGACATTCTCAACGGCGAACAGTCTCAGGCATAGTGACCGGTGTGCGAAACTCCAGCATCGTCAGATCGCCCGCCTTGTTGAGGTTCCCCGCAGACGCGGGGATGGACCTCTTAGGGAGACGGCCACACCAAATTCTGCACCTCTTGCTTTCCTTGCGCTAAGCCACGGCAAACAGCTAGCATACGACAAGAGAAAAGAATATGGAATGGAAACTGGAATGTTCAATCTGGCGAGAGGGTGAAGCGTATGTGGCTCGGTGTGACAGCCTGGAGATTTCGAGCCATGGCAAGACGGCCCAAGAGGCTCTCGGCAACCTTGAGGAAGCACTCGAACTCTATCTTCAGCACGCTCCACCTGCCGAAATCATGTCGTATCTTTCTCGCTTAACCCCAGAATTTCGCCCATTCATCCAGAATCCTCCTGAGTTCGAATCGGCGCTTCTGTCCGACCTCGCCATTGGAGAGTTGTCTCAGGCAAAGGGTGAAATCTCTCTAGCCTATGCCTGGATTGACCCCAATGAAGCCCAGGGAAGTTCTGAAAATCCTATAGGACAACGGGTTTGAAGAGATCAGACAAAGTGGCAGCCATATCATACTGAAGGGCGAAATAGAAGACGAACACGGCATCATAACAGTAAGAGCTGTGGTCGTACCTGACCACGGTGATATCCCAGTAGGCACGCTGAATGATATCGTGAACCGCTCAGGACTTGGCCGAAAAGCCTTTAAGATGTGAAGGCTTCCCCCTACCCCGATTCAGCCTCCCGTTGTCGAGACAGTGAAGATACGCAAGGAGATCGCCACGAGCCGCAGACGGCTCGTTTTTTTCGTCTTTGTCTAACAGAAACATCTTTTTGATCCGCGGAGGACGGCGAAACTCTTTCAGATTCCCGAAGGGACGCCGTGTTCTGGAGAGGGCGTCCACAAAGGGCGTCCCCATAGGAGGATGCGGCGGCTAACAGTCTGGGCCATTAGGATTACAACACCGTTCTGCCATGCTTGGGCAATTCTGCCAGGTCTCCAATATGTATCAACCCTTGCCGCGATGTTCGCATCTGCCAAAAGAGCGCAAGTCTGCGAAGTCAGTTCCCCTCTCTTGTAGAGCCCTGAATTCCCGCGCACATGGTATACTGACTTCGGCCACCGGCACGCCCTCCAATTCTTCCGGCCGCCGCCCTATTTGCTCAGTCAGAGCAGCACGCGCGCAAAAAACCGCAGAGTTCCTGAACATGCTATCCATCAAACCCGACCACTGGATCCGCCGGCAGGCCGTCGAACACGGCATGATCGAACCGTTCGAAGACCGCCAAAGACGCGACGGCATGATCTCCTACGGCCTCAGCAGCTTCGGCTACGACATTCGCGTCGCCCGAGACTTCCGCATCTTCACCCCCGCCACCGGCGAGCTCACCGTCATCGACCCCAAGGCGATCGACGAACAGGCCCTGCAGTCCTACCGCGGCGACGACTGCATCATACCGCCCAACAGCTTCGCCCTCGCCCGCACCATCGAATACTTCCGCATCCCCCGCAACGTACTCGCCATCTGCGTCGGCAAATCAACCTACGCCCGCTGCGGCATCATCGTCAACGTCACCCCCTTCGAGCCCGAATGGGAAGGCTACGTCACCATCGAGATCAGCAACACCACCCCCCTCCCGGCCCGCATCTATGCCGGCGAAGGCATCGCCCAGGTCCTCTTCTTCGAAGGCGAAGCCCCCGAAGTCTCCTACGCCGACCGCAACGGCAAATACCAGAAACAGTCCGGCATCACCCTGCCCCGCCTGTAAAAGACATGTAACGACTCAGCCACTCGACACTCGCC
Source organism: Caldilineaceae bacterium (assembly GCA_011523365.1). GTDB lineage: Bacteria > Chloroflexota > Anaerolineae > Caldilineales > Caldilineaceae > Bin5. The sequence goes on along the minus strand of WTGY01000014.1, from coordinate 2,269 downwards.
CCCCGAGCGAGGCAGTAAAGGTGTTTCTCTCTCCTCACTCCTCTTCACTCTCTTCTCGCCTGCCCTACAGATCGTAGATAGCCCGCATATTCTCGCCCAGAACCAGCGCCTCGTCCTCCTCCGAAAAACCGGCCATCCGGATCCCGTTCACCCCATGCGTCGCGATCCCCGCCGGCGCATTCGAGCCGAAAACAATCCGGTCCGCGCCCAGCTCCCCGCTCTGCACAATCCCTGAAATCGTAAACGGCTCCGCCGCCGCGATCAGCGTCGTGCCCAGATAGATGTTGGCGTTCTCCTGCGCCGCCTGCACCGCCGACCTCACCCACTCGCGGTACCCCATGTGGTCCATAATGATCGTCACCTCAGGATGGTTCTTGGCGACATGGGCAATATACTCCGGCGCGCAGCCGCTCATATGGGAACCCGAGTGGATCGTCGCCGTGATGCCCAGCGACCGCGCCAGGTCCATCACCGGATCCACCGCAGAGCTGTCCAGACGGTAACGGTGGCTGGCCGCCATCAGCTTCACCGTGCGCGCCCCCCGCCGCACACAGCTCTCCAGGTCCGCCAGCGCGTCCGGCCCCATCGTCGGATTGACCAGACAGCCGGGCAGAATGCGCGGCTCGCCCTCGACCGCGTCCAGCACCGCCGCGTTCCCGGGCCGCGGATCGGCCGGCACACCTCCCTGAAACACGACGCTCACGTCAATGCCGGCCTCGTCCGCATTGGCGAGCAGGCCGGCCGGCCCATAGGGCTTGCCGTCAAATTCATCCGGCATATAGGATTCGAAATCGGCGACGAACTGACTCATTTTGGGCCTCCGGTCTGTCTGATTGAAGATTGCCTCCGCTGCCGCCCCTGTTCGAGCGCGTCCAAAGGATCTATACCCTATCTGCGATCCCGCCCTGCGTCAAGCACCCCATTCCGGAAGGCGCATCCCAAAACAGGCCGAACTATCCTATTCCTCGGGTAGCAACGCAGCCCCAGCCATCCCGCGGTCCGATCTTCAACTCAGGAATCGCCGCCTCTGACTACTAACTGCTGACTACTGCTTTTCCGGGCGGTCGGGCCTATTCGGCCCTCCCTTGTGCGGGGGCTCCGCCCCCGCAACGCCCCCCCTACTGCCTCATCGACCGGGTGTCGATATTCGTAACAGGTGCCTATTCGAACGAGTCCAGCCCGACCACGTCCCGCCAGTCCCATCAGGTCCCCTTACGTGCCGGCCCTGTTCCTGCCCTCGCACGCCCAACTGACGGACCCCACCGTAAGGCCAGGCGGCCCAGCGCCTGCACTGCGTCTCGCCAAATGACATGAGGTCCCGTTGGCATTTCCTTCCACTGGCCAGTCCCACCGTAGGGGCACCCCTTGTGGGTGCCCTTGTGGGTGCCCTGCTGAATGCCCCTTCTCCTGGCTCTTCGCGTACCTTCGTGGACAAAAAAGGTGTTCTTCGCGGCCTTTCGCGTGCCTTCGCGGATAAAAAGGTGTTCTCCGCCCAGACTGGTCCCACCCCAAATCCAGGATACACCCCATCCCGGACCAACACCCCTCCGCATTGCACGATCGCGCGCACCCGTGCTATACAGTGCTTTACTGTCACGCCGCCAAGAGCCCGCAATGCACCCGCAACGGAGCAGCCCAATGACGACCCACCCCCTTCCCGCGCCCGCAGACCTGACCATCTGCTTTGCCCACGTAGCCTATCAGCTGGAAACGATCTTTGCCCGCCGCCAATCCCATCTGCACAGCAACACCCCCGCCGGTCAGGAGCGCATCCGGCACTTCCAGGCCTGGACCCCCGGGGAAGTGGTTGCCCGCCTGCCCGAAGCCGATGTCCTGCTCGTCTCCGGCTTCTGGCAGAACCATCTCCTCGACGTCGCGCCCCGCCTCCGCTTCATCCAGTCCATCGGCGCCGGCGTCGACCAGTTCGACCTCGACGCCCTCCGCCAACGCGGCATCCGCCTGGCCACCGCCAGCGGCGTCAACAGCAACGCCGTCAGCGAACACGCCATGGCCCTCATCCTCGCCTTCACCCGCCACATCCACACCGGCCGCGACCGCCAGAACAGCCGCGCCTGGCGCGGCATGATCGGCGACCTCGCCCTGCGCGAAGACGAGCTGGGCGGCAAGACCCTCCTCATCATCGGCCTGGGCAGGATCGGCTCCCGCCTCGCCAAACTCGCCAAGGCCTTCGACATGCGCGTCATCGCCACAAAACGCAACCCCGCTACCGCCGCCGCACCCGCCGACGCCGTCCACCCGCCCGCTGACC
>WTGY01000192.1 GCA_011523365.1 Caldilineaceae bacterium | reverse complement strand
TGCCTAATCGAAGGTGTCCAGCCCGACCACGTCCCGCCAGTCCCATCAGATCCCCGCAGGTACCGGCCATGTGCCTGCCCTCGCACCCTCCCCAACTGAAGGACTCCACCGTACGGCCAGGCCTGGCGTCTGCCCTGCGTCTCGCCTAAAGACGGCAAAAACGCCAGCCACCGCTGGCACCGATTCACCCCCAGACTGTTCCCACCCCAATTCTGGGATGCACCCGTCAAAGCCGTAGCCATGACACCTGACTCCGTCTATGGTAAGATGGCGCAAAGCACCGGGAATAGCCTGAATCGACTCCCGTCCATAGCCGCCGCCTGGCCGATACGACAATTAGCAAAGCGAGACAAGACAATGACCCAGGAAACTGTCCTTCACGCCGCTGACGCCACCGTCCAGGAGTTCGACTGGGGCGAGTTGGTATGGTATGCCAATGGCAAAATGGGTAACAGCGCCACCATGACCTTCGGTCGCGCCGTCCTCAAAGCCGGGCACGAAAACTTCCGCCATTCACATCCTAACTGCGAAGAAATCCTGCATGTTCTCAGTGGCCGCATCGTCCACTCCATTGGGGACGAACTCTTCCCCATGGGGCCCGGAGACACGATCGTCATCCCTGCCAACATCTTGCACAACGCCAGCAACGACGGCGACGAAGTTGCCATCATGACCATAATGTTTTCCACACCCGACCGCCAAACAGTTGTCGCCGACGAATGATCCCCGCCCTTGCCGTTGAAGGAGGTACAAAATGCCTGCCGCCAAGACGCAACAGAAGGATCGAAAACCTGTCAAAATAAACTGGTATCGAGTTCCCGTTGCCCGCGCAGAACTCAACGCGCTCAACCAGCGCGACGACTGGCAAGGAGCGCTTCAGGTCGCCGGGCATCTGGGCCTGATAGCTGTAACCGGCCTCGCCGCATGGTATGCAGCCGGAAACCTGCCTCTGCTCCTTCTCATTCTCCTTCTACATGGAACCTTCTACGTCTTTCTCTACAATGGCACACACGAACTCTGTCACTATACAGTTTTTAAGACAAAAGCGCTGAATATCGTGTGTCTGTACGCATTGAGCTTCCTCGTCTGGCGCAACCACTTGATGTTTTCCACCAGCCACGTCGAACACCACAAATACACGCTGCATCCGCCCGACGACCTCGAAGTGGAACTGCCAATGGAACTGACTCTGGTCGGCTTCCTTAAAAACGCGGTGGTCAGTCCCTGGAATCTCTATGACACTGTTAAGTCAACCGTTCGTCTCAGCCTCGGCCGCCTGGAAGGAGAATGGGAACACTCGATCTTTCCGCCTGAAGCAGTAGAGGAGCGGCGCCGGCTCTTTGCCTGGTCGCGCATCCTACTGTTGGGACATGGACTGATCCTGGCAGTGGCCTTCGCAACAGGCTGGTGGCTCCTTCCAGTCCTGACTACCTTCGCTCCATTCTACGGCGGCTGGCTGCGCTACCTCTGCAACAACCTGCAGCACGCCGGCCTCCAGGACAACGTGCCTGATTTTCGCCTCTGCTGCCGCACCGTCTACCTCAATCCCTTCACAAGTTTCCTCTACTGGCACATGAACTATCACACCGAACACCATATGTACGCCGGTGTGCCCTGTTACAATCTACCCAGACTCCACCAGGCCATCAAGTCCGAAATGCCGGAATGCAAACGCGGCCTGCTGCCGGCCTGGATAGAGATCATCGCCATCATGCGCAAACAGAAAACCGACCCGGCCTACCAGCACGTGCCCGAACTACCCGCGCCTACGCCGGCACCTGTCTGATTGCGGCATTCAAACCAACGCAGGCCATCCGCCGCGAGCTGCCTGCTCCATAAAATCCCTGCGCAAGGACGGGCTGCAGGATAGCTCAACCCTCTACGTAATGGACTCGAACCCACCAGGAGACACACAATGACGGAACGTATCCTTTATGTAGGTTCCTACACGCACAGAGACAGTGAAGGCATCTACATCTATCGCTTCGACACACAGACCGGCGCTCTTCGGCATGAAGCTCTTGCTGCCGAACAAGAGCATCCGTCTTTTCTGACATTGCATCCCCAAGGCCATATACTCTACGCCGTGGGCGAAGACAATGAGGCGGGGCACGTTAACAGCTATGCCATTGACCCTGCAAACGGTGGTCTGACCCGCCTCAATCGGCAGCCGACCCACGGCACCGCGCCCTGCCACCTGGTCGTCGAACCCGGCGGCCGCACACTCGTGGTGGCCAACTACTACAGCGGTAATGTCGCCGTCTACCCCCTGAAAGCCGACGGTAGCATCGGCGATCCCGTGCAGAATATCCAGCACCACGGCAGCGGCCCCAATCAGGAACGTCAGGAAGCGGCACACGCCCACTCCACCACCATGAGCCCCGACGGCACCCGCGTCTACGTGGCCGACCTGGGTATGGACAAGGTGATGATCTATCGTCTCGTCAACGGACGACTTGTCGCCAACGACCCCGACCACATTTCCGTGCAAGGCGGAGCCGGCCCCCGCCACTTCGACTTTCACCCCAACGGACGCAACGCTTACATCATCAACGAACTGGACCTGACAGTAACCGTATGCGCCTTCGATCCCGGCACCGGCGCGCTCGACGCCATCCAGACGATCTCAACCCTCCCGGACGACGTCGACGACAAGACCGGTCTCAGCACCGCCGACATTCACGTTTCCGCAGATGGCCGCTTCGTCTACGGCTCCAACCGCCACCACAACACGCTTGCCGTCTTCTCCGTTGACCAGGACAGCGGCCGCCTCACCGCCGCCGGCCATGCCTCGACTCGGGGCCAGACGCCCCGTAACTTCACCATCGACCCAACCGGCGCCTGGGTGCTTGCCGCCAATCAGGACTCCGACGACATCTGCGTCTTCAGCCGCGATGCAGACAGCGGCCAGCTCACGCCCGTCGGCGACATGGTTTGGGCGCCCATGGCCGTTTGCCTGCTCTTCGGCCCCTAAGTTTCATTGACGTTTGATTCCAATCAACCACCATCTGTAAGGGCACCCCTTGTGGGTGCCCTCGTACGCGCCACGACTCCCAGATCCCGCCCACCCGCCGTCCCCCGTAG
>WTGY01000039.1 GCA_011523365.1 Caldilineaceae bacterium | reverse complement strand
GGGGGCGTTGCGGGGGCGAAGCCCCCGCACAAGGGAGGGCCGAATAGGCCCGACCGCCCAGAACTGCAGTCGTCAGTGGTTAGTGGTCAGTTGTCAGAGACGGCGCACCTCTGCCTAAGGGTTGATGGCGGGCTGGCCATGGTTTCGTCGCCTTGAGAGATCTGCTAAAGCTCACTCCAACTATGGACTGCAGCCGGGCGGCAATTTATCGTTTGACACGCGAGTGAACGCTGGACTATTATGCCACGGGAACAGGATAGAGGGGGAGGTTTCCTGACAGTTCGCGCCAAATCCATCGAATTGCCCGACCACGCCCGCATTCACCAACCTTTTGCTCGTAATCCGCAATCTTACATAGCTGCAGTTAAGGCCTTCACCTAAGGAGAGTTACGACCATGCAGAATCGACAATTGAGCAGGCGCAGTTTCCTGACGCTGGCAGGTGCAACCGGCGGCGCCGCGTTGCTCGCGGCCTGTGCGCCCGCGGAGGTTGAAGTCGACCAGTCAGCCGCAGCCGACGATTCGGGAGAGGCAATGCCCGATGTTGACCGCGTGCCGGTGCGCGTTTGGATAGGAGGCAGTTATACGCCTACCGAATGGACCAGTCGTTCGGCCGAGAATCCCATCGTGGTCAACGCGCCGCGCATCCTCGCCGAGCGCTACCACGAGGAGAATCCCGGAACAGAGATCGTGTACGAAGAGGGCCCTGGCGGCGAGGACTATTTCGCCTGGCTGACGGCCGGGGCGACGGCGGGAACAGCGCCAAACCTGGTGCGCAGCACGCACAATTTTGCCGTGCAGAACGGATGGGCAGTAGCGATAGACGACTACCTTGCCCAGCCCAACCGCTACGCGCCGGATTATGATAAGTGGATAGACATCTTCTATCCGACCTTCATGAACTCGCTGATTCAGCCGGACGGCAAGATTTACTGTGCGCCTATCGACAACATCTGGCCTAACATCGAGGTCGGGCTGGCCTACAACAAGGAGACGTTCGACAGCATGGGGCTGGAACCGCCATCGACGTGGAGCGCACAGATGGAGGTGTCCAGGGCGCTGAAGGAGGCTGGTGACGGACTGGCGCCATGGCAGGTTGAGCAGGCGACGGGCAACCTGTGGCCTCTGGCGCTGCAGATCCTGCCCTCGATGATGCAACCGATCTGCCCGGATATGGACCTCAATGGGGACAAATTCGTTGGCGTCGACGAGGCGCTCCCCGCCTACCGCGCCGGCATCATCGGGCCCAACACGCCGATTTACAAGCGCGCTTTTGAAGAGATGTACGAGTTGGCAACCTACTGGATTGACGCCTTTAACACGGTCGACATCGACCTGCTTTGGCGAGAGGGCAAAGTGGGGCTGCGTTATTCGGGGTCGTGGGAGTTTTCGCGCATGGCCAATGACCCCAATGTAACTTTCGAGAGAGGCTTTCTGCCCCCGCCGCTTCCCAACAGCAGTGAAATCCCTGCGACGGACACCACGCCCGGCGCGACCGACCCGCCGCGCACAACTGCCGGTGACGGAACGGTGCCCGGCGATCTGTTGACCGCCATCCAGGGTTCAGAGTTTGTCACGATGGCGTCCTCGACCGAAAAGGACGGCAATCTGGAACAGACGATTGATTTCTGGATGTTCCTTACCGAACCGCAGAACAACGCATTCCTCGTCAATGAGAACCAGGCGCGCATTTCTTCGGCCGTGGACGCGCCGCTCGGATCGATTTGGCAGGAGATTGCCACCTTCAAGTTGCCCCTCTATGAGTACGCGATTGCCTGGTGGGGCCAGGGCTGGTATTGGGACAATGACAACTTCATGCGATGGCGGCCGGTCTTCATCGAGTGGATTACGGGCCAGATCGATGAGGCAACCTTCTACGAGCGGCAGGAAGAGGAGTTTGCCGCCGGCGCGCAGCGCTACGAGGAGATTCTGCAGGAGCAGACCGACGACAGCTAGGAATCAGTACGAACCGGTGGTCAGTGCTCTGGTCTGGCATTGGCCACCGTCCTCGGACAACAGGTCGCTAATCACTGGTTTTTGCCGATAATGGGAAGAGGACGGCTGCTCGCATTCGCCGCTATCGGACTGCTGCTGGCTGCTATCGCGGTAGACTACGCGCAGGCACAGGTCCGCTTGCGCAACATCTCTATCACCGGGGAGTTCGATCAGCCCAAGGTGATCGCCGACGGCAAGAGCTCGATCATTTTGACCGTGCGCGTGACCGAGAACGGTGAGCCGCGCGGCAACGCGCTGCTCCAAGCCTGGCTTGAATCCGGTGGCGGTCTTCTCATCCCGGAGTGGAACTATACGGACGAAGAGGGTTACGCCGAGTATACGTACACGCCGAATGCGGCGGGCCCCTACGATCTGCAGGAGGATACGATCGCGCATGTGATCGATATCAACGTCGGGCGACTGTTCGAAGTCGATAAGCATTACCGCATTCAGATCCCGATTGAAGCGCCTCTGACCACGGACTAAGGATAAGGGACAGCTGCATGAGCAGTGCGCAGTCAACGCAGACAGATTCAGCGGCGGGCGGTCGCCGAATCTGGAGAAGAAGGACTGAAGCTACGCCGCTCAGTTGGAGAGCGTTTCGCCGCTCCTGGCAGGCCTACGCGCTCCTCAGCCCGATATTCATTCTGCTAATCATATTCGTCTACTATCCCCCTATCCTGGGCCTCATTCGCGCCTTTTTCCGCTGGCGACCCGGTGTACCGGCTACGTTTGTCGGCCTCGACAACTTCGTCACGTATTTCACGTACGCTGAAACCCCGCATGAACTGGTCAACATCGTCAAGCTGTTGGTTTTCGGCCTCTTTGCCGGCATTGTTATGCCGTTCATCATGGCCGAGCTTATCTTTTTCGTGCGCTCAGCGGCATTGAAGGAACTCTACCGACTTCTGGTAATCATCCCGATGCTGGTTCCCGGCATCGTAACCGTACTTCTGTGGCAGAAGCTTTACGATCCGTACCTTGGGCCGATCAACGACATGCTGCGGGCGATGGGCCTTGAGCATCTGGCATTGAACTGGTTGGGCGAGCACCGGATCGCCATCTATGCGATCATGTTTGTCGGGTTCCCGTGGG
>WTGY01000128.1 GCA_011523365.1 Caldilineaceae bacterium | reverse complement strand
GCCGCCGTCCCAGCAGCGTCACATAGCCCGTCAGCGGGTCCATGCTGGCCAGGTCCCCCGTCAGAAACCAGCGGTTCCCCAGCTCGTCATGCACAAAACTCTCCGCCGTCTTCTGTGGCGCCCGCCAGTACTCGTCGAACACATTGCTTCCCCGCAGCAGCAGCTCCCCTTCCTCTCCCGCCGGCAGGTCCTGCCCCTTTGCGTCAACGATGCGCGCGAATACGCCCGGCAGCGGCGTGCCCACCGTACCCGCCACGCGCGGCCCCGCGTAGGGATTGCTGAAATTCATCCCCGTCTCAGTCATCCCGTAGCGCTCCAGGATCCGCTTCCCCGTCAGCCGCTCAAACGCATTGTGGACCTCCGCCGGCAGCGGTGCGCTCCCCGAACAGAACAGCCGCACCGACGAAAAGTCGGGCGCCACTGACGCCTGCCCCAGCATGTCCACCAGCCGCGTATAGATCGTCGGCACCGCGAAAAACAGCGTAGCCCCGCCGCTCGCAAGCGTCTTCACCGTCTCCGTTGCATCGAACCTTGTGCGTAGCCGCACCGTCGCCCCCATCGCCAGCGCGCAGTGCAGCCCAACCACCAGCCCGTGCGTATGAAACAGCGGCAGCGGCAGCAGCAGCACATCGTCCGCCTGCCACGCCCACGCGCTCAGCAGGCCCGTCACCGTCGCCAGCACATGGTTATGTGTCAGCACCGCCCCCTTGCTCGTGCCCGTCGTGCCGCTCGTATACATAATCAGCGCAGTATCCTCACCGCGCGTCAGGGGCCGCGAAGCACTGGTCCACGCCTCGCCGTCAGCCTCTTCCAGCCAGCTCGCCGCCCTGTCTACCGACAGCACCGTCAACCCTGGCCCGACCTCAATCCCCACCATCCCGTCCAACACCGGCCAGTGCTCGTCCTCGATCATCAGCAGCGCCGGTTCGGCATCGTTCAGAATGTGACTCAGTTCTCGTCTGCGGTAACGCAGATTGATCGGCACCATGATCGCGCCCACCTCCAGCGTCGCCAGGTACGCGATCACGAACTCCGGCCGGTTGCACAGATAAAGCGCAACCCGGTCCCCCTTCTTCACGCCCATCCGCGCAAATGCAGCTGCCCATCTCCCCACCTCCTGCTGCAGTTCCGCAAAGGTCAGGTCCAGCGACGCCAGCGGCCCGCGCGTATCCCTGAATTCGATCGCTACCTTGTCCGGCTGGCGCTCGCGGCCAATCGCAAAAAGAGTCAAAAGGTTCATCTTGCCCTACCTGTTGAATTCAGCCCGTCCCGCCCCGCTATTATAGAATCTTGCCCCCGTTTCGCAACCTCGCAGTCGGAAAACATGCCAATGCCTGCGCGCTGAAGGAGGGCGCGCCATTACACGCTAATCGCCTGCTACCGTGATCCGTAAAGGGGACAATGTAGCACGCATAACGAAGAAGGCGTGTTCTCAACCTGAATTCAGATTCGGTTTTCAGAAAGATTCCAACCCAAAAGGGCCAAAAGAGAGGAAAATGTAAGAAGAATCGAACTGTGTTGCGGGCGTCTTTCGCGGCAAGACCAATTCTTGCCCTGAAATCACTCAACCCACACAATCTTCGCTGACTACTGACTACTGCGGTTAAACAAAGCCCAGCTCTTCCAACAGCGCCTTCGTACTCGGCTTGGCCGGCACGTCATGGCAGCTGCGGCAGCGGGCCTCATAGCTCTCGCTGCCGCCCACAAAGATTACCGGTTCATCGTAGCGCGCCGGCTTCCCGTCGATCAGCCGTTGTGTACGCGTGGCCGGCGCACCGCAGCGCACGCAGATGGCGTGCAGCTTGTCCACCTGTTCAGCCAGCGCCATCAGTATCGGCATCGGCCCGAACGGCTCTCCGCGGAAATCCTGGTCCAGGCCCGCCGCAATCACCTGCTTACCCTGGTCGGCCAGCTCCTGGCAGATGCCCGCGACTGCCGGATTGAAAAACTGCACCTCGTCGATCGCCACCACCTCAGTACCCCGCTTCACCCGGTTCAGCAAGGAAGCGGTGTCCTCCAGTATGGTGACGTCACCTCGAGACATGCCGTTGTGCGACGCCAGCAGCTCGCGGCCGTATCGATTGTCGATCTGGGGTTTGAAAAGCTGGATGCGGCGCCGCGCAATTTCGGACCGGCGCACACGGCGCAGCAACTCTTCCGTCTTGCCGCTGAACATCGAACCGCAAATCAACTCGATCCATCCGCCGCCGGACTTAGAGTTCATTCTGTGGTCTGCTCGCGCCACAGGCTTACGCTTCCGCCTCGGCCTCTGCTCCGGCTTCGACTTCCGCCTCGTACCTGGACATAACCTCGGCCGCGGCCTCCTCGGGGTCGTCGCCGCGCGCCCGCGCCCGCCGCGCCGCCGCCTCGGCCTCCTGCCGCGCCTCCGCCTCAATCCGCTGGCGGGCCGCCGCACTCTGCCTCGATTCCAGCCGCCTCACAAACCGCTCTACGCGGCCGACCGAATCGACGATACGCTGTTCACCCGTATAAAACGGATGGCACTGGCTGCAGATGTTGACGTTGATCACCGCCGCCGTGCTGCCGGTCACCCAACTGTTCCCGCACGAGCAGTTGACCTGCGCCGCGGGAAAATATTCGGGATGAATCTCTGGCTTCATTTCTCTATGCCTTCCCTAGCGCCATCTTCTCTTCCGCCGTGTAGACGCTGACCTTCTTGCGGTTCTTCTTTGCCCACTCAAAGGTCACGTAACCGTCCTGCATGGCGTAGAGCGTGTCATCTTTACCCTGACCGACATTCGTACCGGGGAAGATCGGCGTACCCCGCTGGCGTATGATAATGCTGCCGCACTTCACAAACTCGCCGCCGTAGCGCTTGACGCCCAGCCGCTGTCCGTTCGAGTCCCGGTTGTTACGGCTGGAGCCGCCGCCTTTTTTGTGGGCCATTTTCCCTACTCCTCTTTCTTCTCGTTATCTTCGGCGTCGTCAGCTTTCTTGCCTCTGCCAACCAAGCCCCTGAGATTCTTCGTTACGGCGTCCACTGCGTCTTCGGCCAAATCTCCGACAGCCTCCACCGCATCGCTCGCCGCGTCGCCGACAGCCTCGACCGCGTCTTCTGCCAGATCGCTGACCGCCTCCACCGCGTCGCCGGCCTTGTCGCTAACGGCTTCCGCTGCCTCGCTGGCCATGTCACTGACCGCCTCGACCGCGTCGCTGGCTACGTCGCCGACAGCCTCGACCGCGTCGCTGGCTACGTCGCCGACAGCCTCGACCGCGTCGCCCGCCTTGGCTACCGTCTCCTCGACCGCATCCACCGCCCTGTCGACGATGTCGGCCTCTTCCTCCACGTCCGCCTCGACGGTCTCTTCTGCCTCGACTGTTGCTGCCGCTTCGGCAATCGAGTCGGTCTCAGCCACTGCCGCGGCGGTGGCAACCTCGGCTACGGCCGCCGCAACGATCTCCTCGGGCGTAGCCTCTTCCTTCTCCTCTTCCCCATACTCAAAACCGTCGCCGCTGATCTTGTCGATCTGCAAACGGGTCAGATACTGCCTGTGCCCGCGGCGCACACGCACCCGCTTCTTCGGGCGATAGCGAAAAACCAGAATCTTCTCGCCCCGGTGCTGCCCCGTTATCCTCGCCGTGACCGACGCGCCCGCCACATTCGGCTGGCCGATCTCGATTCCTTCCTCGCCGGCCACCATCAACACGTCTTCCAGCACGATGCTGTCGCCGACATCGCCGGCCAGCTTCTCTACCTCAAGAATATCGCCGGGCGAAACCCTGTACTGCTTTCCGCCGGTTCGAACCACTGCGTACATCTTCCTCTCTCCTTTGACCGCGCCCGGAGAAACCACACTTTGCTGCTCCGGAACTTCGGATAGCGGCTTGCGGGCATTCTGCTACACGCCCCACCCGCGGGGCGCATCTGGCGCCGCAATTCGGACGAAAAATGGGCTGGCATCCTCAGCCAGATTCTACCCGCCTCACCAGGGCGACAACCCTGCGGCAGGCCACCCACACAAACAAAAAGTATATGTCAAGACCCCTGATCAGCCAAATCCAGACCCGCACCGGAATGAACGCAATCTCACAGGACCCGGCCCTCCAACTCAGCCCCGGTCCTGAATCCCGCAAAGCGGCCGTCTCCCTCCTCTCCCCACTGACCACTGGTGTTCCACCAACTGCTAACTACTGACTACTGCAGTTTGGGCGGTCGGGCCTAGTCGGCCCTCCCTTGTGCGGGGGCTCCGCCCCCGCAACGCCCCCCCTAAACCATGCCGTGCCTCATCGACCGGGTGTCGATATTCGTAACAGGTGCCCTGTCGAAAGATCTCCCCCAAACCACGTCCCCCCAGTCCCCGAGCCAATCTCACTCTGACATAACGGCCGTACTCTCTCCTCACTCCTCTCCACTCTCTCCTCGCCCTTGTGCCTGCCCTCGCACCCTCCTCAACTTACGGACGCCACCGTACGGCCGGGCCTCGCGCCTGCACTGCGTCTCGCCCAAAGACGGTAAACAAGGCCAGCCACCGGTGGCGCCGATTCCCCGCCAGACTGTTCCCACCCCAGGACTGCGATGCACACGCCACATCCGGGCCTGCTCGGCAATGAATGCAGTTTCACAGACCCTCTAACTTTGCCCCGGCCCTGTGTCCTGCAATGTCGACCTACCCCCGCCCCTCCGCCACCGACCACTGCAGCAGAACGGAATATGGCTCAGCATCTCCTTCATGTATAATAGCTGAACAAATACCGAATAGTTGAAAATTGCACAAGTTTTGAACACTTTTTTCATCCCGAGAACGGTTTCGTAATTCTTGCCCAAACTGTGTCATACTTTCCTTTGTGTCTCATAAACCAGGTGTCTCTGAGACCAAACGCTTTCGGCGCTAAGGCAGCCCCGGCCGCGATCAATGGAGGAACGCAGTGTCCAAAATAATCGTCATCGGCTCCGGCTTCGGCGGACTCAGCGCCGCCGCCCGCCTCGCCGCCCGCGGCCACCAGGTCGAGCTCTTCGAAAAGCGCGACAAACTCGGCGGCCGCGCCTACGTCTACGACATCGACGGCTTCCGCTTCGACGGCGGCCCCACCGTCATCACCGCCCCTTGGATCTTCGACGAAATCTGGCAAGCGGCCGGCCGTCGCCGCCAGGACTACTTCCAGCTCGTCCCCTGCGACCCCTTCTACCGCATCTTCGACGACAAACACCGTCCCTTCGACGTCAGCGCTGACCACGAGGCCATGCTCAGTCAGATCGCCCAGCGCAGCCCCGCCGACGTCGAGGGCTACAATAAATTCCTCGCCAGCTCTAAAGAGATCTTTGAAACCGGAATGGCCCTGATCGACCAGCCCTTCCTCAAACTATCCGACATGATCAGCGTTGTGCCCGACCTGATCCGCCTGCAAAGCTACCGCAGCGTCTACGGCTACGTCTCAAAGTTCTTCCACGACGACTTCCTGCGCTGCTGCTTCTCCTTCCAGCCCCTCCTCATCGGCGGCAACCCCCTCACCGCCGCCAGCATCTACGTCCTCATCCACTACCTGGAGCGGGAGTGGGGTATCCACTACGCCCTCGGCGGCACCGGCGCCATCATCAACGCCTTCGACCGCCTCCTGCAGGAACTGGGCGTCAAAGTCCACCTCAACGCCGAGGTCGACCGCATTCTTATAGAAAACCGCCGCGCCCACGGCGTCCGCCTCAAAGACGGCACAATCCGCAAGGCCGGCACCGTCGTCTCCAACGCCGACGCCGCCTGGACCTACCTCAATCTCATCCCAAAAGAAAAGCGGCCCCGCAACAGCGACCGCCGCATTAAGAGCAAGAACTACTCAATGTCGCTCTTCGTCATCTACTTCGGCACCAAACGCCTGTACCGCGATTCCGGCCTCGCCCACCACAACATCATGATGCATCCGGACTATACCGGCCTGCTGCGCGACATCTTCCGCAACATAGACCTGCCCCGGGACTTCTCACTCTATCTTCACATGCCAACCCTGACCGACCCGTCCCTCGCGCCCGACGGCGGCGAAGCCTTCTACGTCCTCTCCCCCGTCCCCCATCTCGGCGCCGGCATCGACTGGGAACAACAGGCCCAACCCTATCGCGATGCGATTATGGACTTCCTCGAACAGAACTACCTGCCCGACCTGCAAGCCAATATCGTCGCCGAGCACCGCATCGACCCGCGCCACTTCGCCGGCACGCTCAACAGCTATCTCGGCTCCGCCTTCTCCATCCAGCCGACCCTGACGCAAAGCGCCTGGTTCCGACCTCACAACCGCTCGGAAGACGTCGACAACCTCTACTTCGTCGGCGCCGGCACACACCCGGGCGCAGGAGTCCCCGGTGTCGTCGCTTCGGCCAAGATCGTCGACAACCTCATCGGCGATCCCACCACTGCACACGCCCATTCACCATCTACCCGCCCTGTGTCCACTCATACAGCCCCTGCCGCGCCAGCCGAAAGTCCTCCGGCGGGCGGCTGATCGACGTCGCCCCGCCCGAGTCCACTTCAATGATACGCGCCGAGACCGGCTCGTACGCCGCCCGCGGCGCAACCGACCCCTTGGCCACGAATATCTCCTGCTGCTCCGGTATGATCCCAACCGACCGCAGTTGATTGAAACTCATCGGCGGCGTGCGCCGGCTGTCCAGCACCAGCAGACCTCCGCCAGCCGCCAGCACTGCCGTCAGTCCCTGGTCCCAGTCGCGCCCGCCCCCGTGCCGGCGTTCCGTCTCGATAAACTTGCCGTCATGCAGCGTCCGCACCGTCCCTTCCACCGTCAGCGTCGGCCCGTGCTCGTCGTCCACCTTGCCGCCCACCGGCAGCGTCAACCGCGCGCCAATCCCCGCTGCCGCGCACGCCTCCACCGCCTCCGGGTCGTATAGAGCCACCACCCAGTCGTTCGCCCCTTGCCCCAGCAGCTCCTCCAATACGAAGGTGGAATCCCCGGCGCTGCCGCCGCCAATGTTGTCGCCCATCTCCATCATCGACACCGGCTTCTCCTCGCTCGCGATCGCCATCGCCACCGCCTCGGCCGGCTTCGGAATATCCGGCAGCAACTCGTCCCGCAGCGACCACATCAGGTCGGCCAGTCGTTGCGCCTCACGATCGGCAAGACCCTGATCCCCGTCCGCCACCACAACGACACACGGCCCCATCCACGGCACATCCGCATATTGGTAACCGGCCGCCACACTCGTCGCCAGGATCCCCGGCTGTCCCTCCAGCTCGATCGCCGCGTCCATTACCGGCTTCATCGGCCTCATGTTCGTATTGTGAAACGCGATGTTGTAGACCAGTTCCGGTTTGGCGATGCTTGAAACCGGTCGCACCTCGCCCCGCACAGTGCGCGTGATCAGCTCCGCCGCCTGTAACCCACGCTCCCGTTGGTCGACATGCGGGCACGTCTTGTAGATGATCAGTGCCGTCGCATCCTCCACCAGCTGCGGCGGCACGTTGCCGTGATAGTCGTGCGTCACAACAACCGGAAAGTCCGGCCCGACAAGCTCCCGCACCCGCCGCGTCGTTTCGCCGTCCCCCTGCGGGAAATTCTCCGCCACAAACGCCCCGTGCAGACCCAACAACAGCCCGTCCAGCGGCATGGCGTCGCGAATCAACCCCAGAAGTTCGTCCAGGAGAGACTCATAGGTCTCCGCCTCCACTGCCCCCGCCGGCGTAGCCACCGCGCCCATTAGCGGCACGATCTCGTAACCGTACGCCTCCGCACCTGCGATGAATCCGCCCACCTCATGGAACGTCGGTCGGTACTGCTCGATGATCTCCTGCCCCCGCACAAAGCGAAAGTCCTCGTACGTCGTCGCAAACGACGCAAATGTGTTGGACTCGTGACTCAGAGAAGCGATTCCGATTCGCATAGCCATGCCTCACCTCCGTCTTGATTTCTCTGCAGGCCTGTTCCAAATGCCGTTTTTCCCATTACAAGACCAGTTCGTCGATTGGATGAAGATCACTACCTGTCGGCCAATTCTCTTGCATACCTTGGACAAAAATTTTTGCGAATACTCTGTACACAAGTATAATTCCGCCCAAAGGCAGCGAATCGACAAGGGCATTATCCGCCCTCTACGCCCGATACGCAATTCCCTTTGCAGAGCCTCTACAGACGAAAACGCAGATTGTACGTCCTCTCTATGACGTACTGCTTTCGTGTAAACAAGGGTTGAGCTTGGCCTACGGGGCTACTCTGCAACTGTTGTGAAAGTTCAGTTCTCATCTAGAGCGACGGAGGTGAACGTGGCGGTCGCAGAAACTGGCGCTCCTGCACAAAGGCCGGCAGATGGCAGGGCCAGCCTGCTCAGCCGGCTGGTTGGCGCGCAAACACCCTTTCAGACCAAGAGGGCAATTTGGGGCTACGTGTACGCCGCTCCCTGGATTCTGGGTCTGATTATCTTCTGGGGTGGGCCGATTCTTGCCTCCTTCTACTTCGGCTTCACCGAATATGCTGTAATCGGCAGCCCGCGTTTCACCGGTTTGAGTAACTACATCAGGGCCTTCAGCGGCGACGAACTGTTCTGGCCTTCGCTCGGCCGTACCTTCACCTTTGCCGGCATGTACATCCCGTTTGCAGTTGGCGGGGCGCTGATTCTGGCAGTGCTTCTGAACCAGAAACTGTTTGGCACAACCTTATTCCGCACACTCTTCTTCGTACCCCATCTGATCCCTGCAGTGGCACTGGCCGTTCTCTGGACCTTCCTGCTGGCCCCCCGCGTCGGGCCGGTCAACGAATTCCTGCGCACAATCGGTATCTCCGACCCCCCGGGTTGGCTCGCCTCGCGTGACAGCGCCCTTGCCTCAGTCACAATGATCAATGTGTGGGCTGCCATGGGGGGCAACACAATGTTGATCTTCCTTGCCGGGCTGCAGGGCGTACCACAGGAGCTGTATGACGCCGCCTCGATCGACGGCGGCGGCGCCTGGGCTAAATTCCGCCACGTTACCCTCCCAATGCTCACCCCCACCATCTTCTTCAACGTCGTTCTGGCAGTGATCGGCGCGCTGAAAGTGTTCACGACGGCATGGGTCGCCACCCAGGGCGGGCCTTCCTACGCCACCTGGTTCTTCGCACTGCACATCTACTTTCAGGCTTTTCAGTACTTCCGCTTGGGCTATGGCAGTGCCTTGGCCTGGGTCCTCGCCGCAGTCCTGATGTTCTTTACCTGGGTACAAGTACGCTACTCACGGCGCTGGGTCCACTATGAGGGCGGGTAGGAGATAGCTCTATGGCGCAAGGAACGCTGACTCAGGATACGCAACTGCATCGCGCCCCGGTTTCGCCGCAACGGGTTATGCAGCCCATCGTACGCGCGTTGACCTATGCAACTGTCTTCGCGCTCTGCGTCCTTTTCGGCTTCCCCCTCTTCTGGACTGCAATGAGTTCGCTCAAGACGATTCCGGAGATGTTCGCATTTCCGCCGATTCTCGTCCCCGCAGCCCCGCAGTGGGCGAACTATTGGACCGTCCTCAACATCGACTATCCCGTTGGCCGCTGGTTCATCAACTCGGTTCTGATCGTTGTCCTCACCTCCTTTGGTACGCTGATCACGGCCTCGCTTGTGGCCTATTCCTTTGCCCGCTTCGAATACCGAGGACGCGATATCCTCTTCATGATCACGCTCTCGACCATGATGCTGCCCGCACAGGTGACCCTGATCCCGCAGTTTGTTCTCTTCTACAAACTGGGTTGGGTCAACACCCACCTCCCCCTTTGGGTACCCCACTGGTTCGGCGGCGGAGCCTTCGCCATCTTCCTGATGCGCCAGTTCTTCCTCACGCTGCCGCGTGACCTGGACGAGGCGGCCCTGATCGACGGCGCAGGCTATTTCCGCATCTTCTGGTCCATTCTTATGCCTCTGTGCAAGCCGGTTCTGGCAACCCTTGCCATCATCACCATAATCGCTAGCTGGAGCGACTTCCTGGGACCGCTCATCTACCTGAACACACCTGAAAAATTCACGGTGTCCGTCGGTCTCCAGTTCTTCAACGCCGTTCCCGAGGTCGGCGGCGAGCCAATGCAGCATCTTCTGATGGCTGCCTGTGTAATGTCTATGGTCCCTATTATTCTCATGTTCTTCTTCGGCCAGCGCTTTTTTGTCCAGGGCATTGTAATGTCCGGCATTAAGGGCTGACCGACCAACCCGAAAGGAGAGTTGCCAGACAAAAGCGAAACCCTGTTCCCTACGGCCGCAGGCCGAACGTCTTTTCAGATCATCGAGTACGAATTTGATGGTAAGGGCAACGGGCCTTTTCCATCCCAAACACTTTTCAGGAGAACCGCATGACAATGCAGCAACATTTCACACGACGAGCGTTCCTCAAAGGCATGGCGATGACAGGCGCCGGCGCAGCGCTGGCTGCCTGCGCGGCACCCGCAGCCCCGGCCGCGACCGGATCCGGCGAAGAGATGCCGGCCGCTGAAGCGGCTATGCTGCGCGTGCAGGCCCCCGCAGGCAACGGTGCCCTGATGCCGCGCGAATTCGCCACACGCTTCCAGGATGAAACAGGCGTACAGGTCGAAGTCGAAGACACCATCTACGGCGAAATCGAAACCAAGACGCAGACCGGCTACATCTCCGGGACCCTGCAGGACCTGGTCTACGGTCACCACCGCTGGATCTTCATCAACTTCCTCAAGGGCATCTATCTCGAAATCGACGACCTTCTGGCTTCTGCTCCCCCGGACGACTTTGACGACTTCTATCCCAGCGTCCTCGAAGGCAACCAGTGGGAAGGCAAGAACTTCAGCCTGCCCGACGTCGTCCACCCCGGCGGCAACATCGCTGTCAACTACAACAAGACGATGCTGGAAGAAAAGGGCCTGCCCGAACCGCAACTGGGTTGGACCATCGCCGACTGGACCGAACTGGCGCGCGCCGCAGCCGACCCCGATGCGGGCGTCTTCGGCATCGGCTTCGACAGCATGATCGCCATGCACTACTACAGCAACGTATCCCGCTCCTTCGGCGCCCCCGACTCCAACGATTCCTGGATCATGGATCTTGAAGGCCGCACCATGTCCTACAACAACGATCTCCATGCCGAGATCGCCGACTGGTACGTGGGGCTCCTCGACGAAAAGGTCGCCTCCCGCGATGCCGATCGCGAAGGTGTCGAGCCCAACCTGTTCGTGGCCGGCCTGGAAGCAACGCACGCCAGCACCGTTGGCATCCTCACCAACAACCAGGCGCGCGTCGGCGACCGCTTCGAAGTCGGTTCCGTGCCGCTGCCCGTCGGCTCCGAAGGACGCCAGGGCACCTGCTTCTCCGGCAACCACTGGATGATCAACTCTAACTCCGCTCACGTCGACGAGGCATGGGAGCTCGTCAAAGCCTACACCTCTTACGATGCCGGCGTCTTCCAGGTGCTGGAGGCCAAGCGCCAGACCAATGGCCGCAAGTCCGTATGGACCGATCCGCAGGTCAACGAAGTCAACTTCATGTACGGCTTCACCGACCAGCTGATCACCGACGGCGTCGAGCCCTATCCGATGCCTTGGAACACGCGCTTCACCGAGGCCAACAACATTTTCCGCTCCGAACTCAATCTGATCTGGGAGGGCGAGGTCACCTTCGCCGAACACGCACCTGAAATCGACCGCAAGACGCAGGCCGTGCTCGACGAACCGCGCCCGTCCTGATCGACAAGAAATACGACCGGTGATCCGATCGCCCGCGGGCCGTCGGACCACCGGTCCCCTGTAGCTTCCTTTTAGGAGGAAATCATGGCTTTCACTCTCGAAATAGGCGAAAAGGCGCTCGACTTTAAGCTCATCGCCACCGACGGCGAGGTCTACACGCTCGGCTGCTTTGACGACGCCGAGACGCTCGTCGTCTTCTTCACCTGCAACCACTGTCCCTACGTAATCGGCTCCGACGAAGCCACGCGCGCCACCGCCGACAGGTTCGCCTCCAAGGGCGTCAAGTTCGTCGGCATCAACTCCAACAGCGTCCACGTCAACGCCGAAGACGACTTCCGTCACATGGTCGAACGCATGGGAGAGCACAAGTTCCCCTGGGTCTACCTGCGCGACGAAACACAGGAAGTCGCCAAAGCCTACGGCGCGCTCCGCACCCCCCACTTCTACGTCTTCAACAAGGACCGCGAACTGGTCTACACCGGCCGCGGCGTCGACAGCCCGCGTGACGCCACCCAAGCCACCGTCTTCGACCTCGACCGCGCCCTGGAGGAGCACACGTCCGGCCAGCCGGTCAGCACCACGCTGACCAACCCGATCGGCTGTAACGTCAAATGGGCCGGCGAAGATGCCCACTGGATGCCCGCCGACGCCTGCGACCTCGTCCTGCCGCAACCGGCATAGAGCCGAATCCGAACTCTCCTACTCGCGGCGCGTATCGTTAAACGCGATACGCGCCGTATCTGACCCCACAACTGTCCTCCCCTCACCAGGAAAGAAGGTGGTACGCTCATGCCCTCCTACGAAGAACTGGACATCACCCCGACGATCAACGCCAACGCCACCCTCACCAGGCTTGGCGGCTCCATCATGCCGCCCGAAGTTCTGGAAGCGATGATGGCAGCGGCCAAATCCTTCGTTGAACTGCCGGAGCTGCAGCGCCGCGTCGGCAATCGTATCGCTCTCCTCACCCAGAACGAGGCCTGCTACGTCAGCTCCGGCGCCGCCGGCGGCATCGTCGTCGCCATCGCCGCCTGTGTTACCGGCAACGAAAAATGGGCCATCGACCAACTGCCGGACCTGACCGGTCTCAAGAACGAGGTCATCGTCCACAAGTCTCAGCGCAACGGCTACGATCACGCCGTCCGCCAGGTCGGCGTCAAGTTGATTGAGATCGGCTGGCCCGGCCAGGCCGAACTCTGGCAGCTGGAGAGAGCGATCAACGAAAAGACTGCCGCGGTGATCTGGTTTGAGGGCGCTTTGGGGTCGCCTGGCGACATTCCCCTGGAAAAGGTGATCGACACCGCCCACGCACACGGCGTGCCCGTCCTCGTCGACGCCGCCGCCCAGCTTCCGCCAGTCGAAAACCTGTGGAAGTTCACCCAGATGGGCGCCGACGCCGCCATCTTCAGCGGCGGCAAAGACCTGCGCGGCCCCCAGTCCTCCGGCCTCGTGCTCGGCAAGCAGTGGCTCGTCGACGCCTGCGCTCTCAACGGCAACCCCAACCACAGCATCGGCCGACCCATGAAGGTCGGCAAGGAAGAAATGTTGGGCCTGCTCGCCGCCGTCGAACGCTATCTGTCCCTCGATCACGAAGCGCGCAACTCCCAGATGGAAGAGATAGTGGCCGGATGGTGCAGTGAGCTGAACCGGCTGGACGGCGTGACTGCCACCCGGTCATTCCCCAGCGAGGCGAACCAGCCGATGCCGCGCACGCGCGTCCAGATCGACGCCTCCATCGTGGGCCGAACACAGAGCGAGATCCTCCAGGGAATGCGCGACGGGACGCCGTCAGTAGACGCTGCCTCCGGACCGGACGAAACCATCATGCTGAATCCGCAAACGCTGGAGGAAGGCGAAGATGAGATAGTCCTGGCCCGCCTCGTTGAGGAGATAAAGCGTTGAGCAAAACAGTGCTTTCATCTGCCAAGTCTCAGATTGCTCGCTGATGCTGTGGTGATTTCTGAGACGTGATGGGGATATAGGAAGCTCTGTTCAGCCCTATGAGTGCAAGAAAGCTGATATTGGAATTTGGCCCGTTACAGATTTGAATTCTTGAGTGAAATCTATGACATAGATACAATAGCGCGTGGAAATGGAGTCCGTGCTCGACACTACCTGAATCGCCGATATGGTCGCGGGCGCTGGCGCAAGATGAAAGGCAAAGCAACTGTTGAGTATGAAGACGGCACGGTGTGGATTGCCGAGGTGCATTGGTTTGAAGCGCACGGCATCGGACGGAGAGATCAGAAGGTCGTCTATCACCTCGAGAGAATAACATGAACTACGCAAGGTGCGTTTGCAACCAGCCCTACTTGCACGCTCCGGACCAGCCGATACAGGAAGAGCCGCTGTTCGGCCTTACGGTTGGCAAAGTGTACAAAGTAATTTCCGACCCCACTGCCGAACGGCATGGCATGACCCGGATCATTGACGAGAGCTTCGGCGAACCTGGAAGCGAAGATGGATATCTTTATCCATCTGATTACTTTGAACCTTTTCTTCCGGATGAACACCTGTGTCGTACTTCGCTGACCATTTATTTGGATGAGTACGTAAAAGGCGTACTTCACGCCGAAGCTGTCGCTTCCAACAAATCGGTCTCTGCTCTAATGCGCGATTGGGTGGAAGAGCGGCTGGATCTGCCTTATTCTGTGTAAATCGAATTAGACCTGGAAATAGGCAAGCCCATCGGTCGTCCATTTGAATTTCGGCCTCAAGTTGCTGAAGTGATTCGTTGAGCTCACCTCGGCCACGTTTATACAATTGTCAAGCAGCTGGGAATACTTCACTGCCCATTCTCACCCTGACTGACTGTGAGCTACTCATGAAACAAAATGACGGCAACGAAAAATGGAACGAACCAATAGACATTTTTTCTGACAACAACCAGGGTCCGGCCGGTGATCGCCTGATTGAGTTTCTGGAAGAAATGCACGCAACAATGCCTGACGTGCCAGAAGAGGAAGCTCAAAAAGATATTGAAGAAGCAATCGCGGCCATCAGAAATCAGCCCAAATCTTGACGAAACGATCACGTAGGAAAGATCCGCCGGAGCAGGCTGCTTTCGCATAGTCCATTGTGCAATAGATGCCACCGCCTGGAACGGCACCACAACTTTTCCCCACCCATATGCCCGACTTTGCCCGCAAATTAAACAGTTCAGCTTAAGGGGATCAACGCGCATCATGTTAAAATCCCCTCAATCC
>WTGY01000187.1 GCA_011523365.1 Caldilineaceae bacterium | reverse complement strand
CGACCGGGTGTCGATATTCGTAACAGGTGCCTAATCGAAGGTGTCCAGCCCGACCGCGTCCCGCCAGTCCCATCAGATCCCCTTTCGTGCCTGCCCTCGCATCCGACCCAACTGACGAACGCCACCGTACGGCCACGCCCGGCGCCTGCCCCGCCCCTCTCCACCAGCCGGTAAACGATTTCAGCCACCGCTGGCGCCGATTCCCCGCCAAACTGTTCCCACCCCAAAATCGGGATGTACCCCAACAGAGGTACAAACTCCACAGCAAGTTCACACACATGTTATACTCCCCTGACTGACACCCCCGGCCTCTGAACCGTTTCACCCCGCCGAAACTCTTCCCGCCTTCAAGCGTATGTACTTAACGAGGCGATGCTATGCAAACAATGGTAGAGACCCGCAACCTGCGAAAAACCTATAACCGCCCCGATGGCTCCACCATTGAAGCCGTCAAAGGCGTAAACCTTGAAATCCGCCAAGGCGAAATCTTCAGCCTGCTCGGCCCCAACGGCGCCGGCAAGACCACTACGATCTCCATGATCAGCGGCCTTGTCGAGCCTACCGAAGGCGACGCAACCATCGGCGGCCACTCCATCACCGCAGAACCGATGGCAGCCAAGCGCCTCATGGGCTTCGTTCCCCAGGAAATCGCCCTATATCCCGAGCTCAGCGCACGCCAGAATCTCGCCTTCTTCGGCAGAATGTACGGCCTGGGCGGCAAAGCCCTTAACCGCCGCGTAGACGAGCTGCTCGAATTCGTCGACCTCGCCGACCGCCAGAACGATCGCATAGACACATTCTCAGGCGGAATGAAGCGCCGCATCAACCTCGTCGCCGGTCTCCTCAACAGCCCCCCGCTCATCTACATGGACGAGCCCACAGTCGGCATCGATCCCCAGAGCCGGCGCCGCATCCTCGACACCGTCAAACTGCTGCGCGACGAGCAGGACATGACCGTCCTCTACACCACCCACCTCATGGAAGAGGCCCAGGAGCTGAGCGACCGCGTCGCCATCATCGACCATGGCGAAATCATCGCCATGGGAACGCAAGACGAACTGACGCAGCAAGTGGGCGAAGAGGATAGGCTGGAATTCACAATTGGGGAGCAGGAGATTGCTGAGACGCTGTTCGAACGCATCCAACAGAAGACCCCAGGCGTCACCCGGGTTCTCTACAACCCAACCGAGCAGCTCAGTGACGACAGCAGTGAGTCCGTGCCCGCCCTCATGACTGTCTTCGCCAAACGGGGCCGCACCGCGCTCCCGCAGATACTGCAGGAACTCGACTCGGCAGGCGTCGAAATCCAATCCGTCACTGTGCGCGAGCCCGATCTTGAGGCGGTCTTCCTGGCACTGACCGGCCGGGCCCTGCGAGACTAGCCGCGCCCGCCAAAGTCCGCATGCCGGCGTGACGCCCGCGCAGCCGCCCGCAACCATCGCCCACCTTCCCCCCGAAAATCGCCTTGATAGATGCGCAAGATTCTCGCTGTTGCCTTCAAAGAACTGTACGTAACCTTTCGCGATCGCAACCTGATCCTCCTCATGTTCGCGACGCCGCTCGTGCTTTCTACCATTATCGGTATGGCCTTCGGCAGCGGCGGCGACTCCGGGCTCCCCGACTTCGCCGACATCACAGTAGCCGTAGTCAATCTGGATGAAGGCGTCGACCTGCAGGAGACGCTCAATCTGCCCGATCAATTTCCAAACCTGGGTGCCGGTCCTACGGATCCTGCCGCGCTCCTCCCCCCCTTGCCCGATGGCGCCGCGCTGAACTTCGGCGATCAACTGGCCGCTATCCTGCTTTCGCAACCGGTCGAAAGCCCCGGCACAACCGCGACCCAGGGATTCGACCTGTCCGAGTTAGAATGCAGCCTGCTTGACCAATCCGAGAGTGCCGGCACAACCGTTGCCGCCCCGCTAGGGTCCTTGGACGAACTGCTCGATGCAACGGCGATGGACACTGCCGACCAGGCGCGCGCCGCCGTCGACAACGGAGAATTCGCCGCCGCCGTCATCATCCCGCCAGGCTTCAGCAGCCATGTGATGCCCCCGTTTGCCTTCGACGCCGGTTTCATACCCCGGGTCCAGGCCGCTGGTGTAGAAGGAACCGTTGAGGTTTACGCCAGCGGCGGCCTGCCCATCTCAGCAAGTATCGTCCACAGCGTCGTGGTCGGGATCGTCAATCAGTTTGTGCGCGTCGGCGTCGCACTTGGGGCGACGCTGGAAACATCTGTAGAAGCCCTGGTAGAAGGCATCGTTCAAGGAGAATTCGACCTTAACGCGGTTGACCTGTCCACGCTCTCAACCGACCTGCAAGATCTGGATGCCGCCGCTCTCGGACCTCTCGGATGCCTGATCACACCCGGCGCCAACAACATCAGCACCGCCCAAAAACCGCTGGCGGCCATCCAGGAAGCCCCTCCCTTCTCCCGCATCATAGTCCCCGCCGGCGCATCGCAAGCCGTCTTTTTCGCCCTCTTCACCGGCGTCTTCGGCATCCAGTCCATCTATCAGGAGCGCAGAAACTGGACGCTCCAACGTATGATCGTCTCACCCACCCCCCGCTTCTTCCTGCTTATAGGCAAGTTGCTGGGAAACCTTGTCATCGTCTTCCTCCAGATCCTGATTCTCCTGGCCGCATTGACCCTGATTGCCTCCCTTGTCATCGGTCAGCCAACTCTTGTATGGGGGACAAACATTGCCGCTATCCTCGTTGTGACTCTGGCTCTGTCACTCTGTGTAACGGGCCTGGGTGTCTTTGTCGTCGGTCTGGCAAAGTCGCCCGAGCAGGTCAACCTCTTCGGACCGATGATAAACATCTCTCTGGCCGTACTGGGAGGCGCATTCGGCTTCGCCCTGCCCGACCAGGCCGCCAGATTCTCACTCATCTACTGGGGCGTAGATGCATTCACGCAACTAGCCAATGCCCAGACAGACTTCGCACTCAACCTGCTTGTGCTCTTCGGTCAGGGCATCCTGCTCTTCCTGTTGGGAGCGTGGCTCTTCAAGCGCCGCCTGGATCTGTGACCCCCTGCACAACGCACGAATGACGCCAACGACGCAAAACTACGCTTCTGACAGCCTTTGGCAATGCGATCAATCCTGACCATCATCCTCAACGATCTGAAGATCTTCTTCTCGCAACGGGGCAACCTCCTCGGCCTGCTCGTCATCCCCGTTCTCCTCACGCTTGTAGTCGGTTGGAGTATCGGCCAAATCGGCGGCGGCGGTCCGACCCGGCTGCGGGTCGACCTGATCGATCTTGACCGGAGCGCAATGTCCGCCCAGATGATCGAGGACCTCCGCGCCGCCAACGACGCCCTCGTACTCTGCCCGCTCGACAACGACGCCGAAGACTTCTGCAGGTTGGGCGAGGAACCTTTGCATCTGGAGCGCGCCATCGAACGCGCACGGTCGGGCCGGACCAGTGCTCTGATCGTCATACCTGCCGGCTACGCCGACGCCTTGGAGAACTTCGAGAGAACTGCCGTCGGCTTCTATTCCCTTTCCGATCCAATGCAGCCGGACCCCGTACTGCAAAGCCTCAACGCCGTCCTCCAGCGCGCCAGTACCGCCTCCATGATTCCCGGCGTGGCCGGCGCCCTGCTGGACAACCTGACCTCTGCCGCACAACTGCCTCCCATCGAAGGAGCGGCGCGCAACAGCTTCCTGCGCGCCCTCTATTCTCGCTCGCAACAGCTGCTGACAGACCGACCGTCCCCGGTCAGCTTCCGCGTCGCCGACTCAAACGGCGACAGCAGCAGCGTCATCGATAACGGCTTCAACCAGTCTGCGCCGGGCATGGGATCCCTGTACGTCATGTTTACAGTCCTCGGCGGTATGGCCGTCCTTCTACGCGAGCGCCGCCAGTGGACGCTTCAGCGGCTGATCGCCCTGCCTCTCTCCCGCGCACAGATCCTCGGCGCCAAGATCGGCGTCTACTTCACGCTCGGCATGATTCAGTATGCGATCGTTTTCGCCGTCGGCGCCGCTGTCGGCATGGAATTCGGCAGCAGCCCGTTCGCCTTTCTCGCCGTCATGGCCGCCTTCGTCCTCTGCATCACCGCCCTCACCTTCGCCCTCGCCCCCTGGATCAAGAGCGAAGGTCAGGCCAGTGGCCTTGTCCTCCTCCTATCCCTGTCGCTCGCCCCCCTGGGCGGTGCCTGGTGGCCCCTCGAAATCGTCCCCGATTTTATGCAGACCATCGGCCACATCTCCCCCGTCGCCTGGGCCATGGACGCCTTCCACGACCTCATCTGGTACAACGGCCGCTTCCCCGACGTCCTCCCGGAAATCGCAGTCCTCGTCGCCGCCGCCGCCGTGCTGTTCGCCATCGGCATTCGCAGCTTCAAGTACGAGTAACCGCCCAAAGCTCCCCGCAACCCCCCGTAGGCACCCCTTGTGGGTGCCCTCGCCTTGAATTACCGTCACGCCCGAAAGACGTCGATAGCAGCCCCCCTTTCCCCCGGCAGGGGCGACCTTCGCGCAATCCATTCTTGGTGCCACCCAGGCTACCAGCCTGCGCAACCCTGTAACCTACCAGCGAAATGTACGAAAACTCTCCAACATACTGGACCGAACCCCGCAGCGTTTTCAAGTAAGACGATCACCCCGTACTCTGATATGATTACACTGAATCCCAAATGCAGTTTCGCAGTGGCAAGAATGTAAGGCACTTGCGAATCTTGCCAACTGCGAGTACCGATGTCCAACCTGACGGCTTCAGAATCGGTTGATATACATCCATGGAAACTCAGGACAAAACAGGATCCTCCCCTGGAATCGAACGCAGGCCGGGCGTGATGGGAGGAGACCCGTGCATCGCAGGTACTCGGATTCCAGTGTGGCTCCTGGTGCAGGCCCGACGACTGGGGAGTACCGAAGCTGAACTGCGCAAAGCATATCCTCGATTGCGCGCTGAGGATCTGACCAATGCCTGGGCCTACTACCGTTCCAACAGAGATGAAATAGAGCAACAGATAACCGAAAACGAGTCTGCATAGTAAGCCTGCCTCCACCCGAATGAAGGCTTTCCCGGTTGTCAGGTAAGTGGTTCGACTCGGTCTGCACTTTCCTCTATCCCTAAACAATCCGTCATGTCAGAATCCAACCAGAGTGCGAATCCACCGCCCAGCGCGGGTCACCTCGGGTCTCAACCGTCCAGCCTCTACGCCGCCGCCGGCGTCGACATAGACGCCGGCAACCGCGCCGTCGAGCTCATGAAGTCAGCCGTACGCTCGACATTCACGCCCGCCGTACGCGCCGATGTCGGCAGCTTCGGCGGCCTCTTCGCCCTCACCGACCTGCCCGCCCAGCCCCTGCTCGTCGCCTCCACCGACGGCGTCGGCACCAAAGTCAAGCTCGCCGCCCAGCACGGCCGCTGGCAGGCCATCGGCCGCGACATCGTCAACCACTGCCTCAACGACATCCTCGTACAGGGTGCCCGTCCCCTCTTCTTCCTTGACTATATCGCCGCCGACAAACTCGTGCCTGAAAACGTCGCCGCCGTCGTCCTCGGCATGGCCGAGGCCTGCCGCGCCGCCGGCTGCGCCCTCCTCGGCGGCGAAACCGCCGAAATGCCCGGCGTCTATACACCCGGCTCCTGCGACGTCGCCGGTACCATCATCGGCCTGGTCGACCAGGCCGCCCTCCTGCCCCGTCCCCACCAAATGCAACCCGGCGACCTGCTCTTCGGCCTGCCCAGCAGCGGCCCCCACACCAACGGCTACTCCCTCATCCGTCGCGTCCTCGCCAACCGCGACTTGCACCAGCCGCTGCAAGACGGCGTCCCGCTGATCGATGCCGTTCTCGCCCCGCATCGCTCATATCTGCCCCCTCTCTTGAAACTGGAAGCAGCCGGGATCGCTATCAAGGGCCTGGCCCACATCACCGGCGGCGGCCTTGTAGACAACATCCCTCGCATCCTGCCGCCCCGACTGCGCGCCCGCATAAACCGCCGCAGCTGGAACCCCCCACCAGTCTTTCACCGCCTACTGGACTGGAGCGGCATGGAGCGAGAAGAAGCCTACCGCGTACTCAACATGGGAGTCGGCATGGTGGTCGTCATCAGCGCAGATCAAAAAGGCCTGATCCAATCTGCACTTCCAGACGCCATCCACATCGGCGCCTTGACCGCCAGCAACCACCCTAACCCAGATATCATCTTCGTAGACTAACGTGCTATCCTCCCACCTGACGCCCCCAATCCCCTCCGCGGACTGAATGGTGTTCTTCGTGGTCCTCAGTGACCCTTCGTGGACAATAAAGGTGTTCTTCGCGCCCCTTCGCGTGCCTTCGCGGAAAAAGAGGTTTTCTCCACACCACCAAAAGGTAACCCCATGACCACCGACCTCGTCCAACTCACATACAAAGGCTCCGTCGCCACCATCGTCCTCAACCGCGCCGACAAACTCAACGCCCTCAACGCCGAAATGCTCACCGCCCTCGAAACCTATGCCGACGAACTGGACCGCAACCACGACGTCCGCGTCGTCCTCCTCGCCGGCACCGGCAGAGCCTTCTGCGTCGGCGCCGACATCTACGAATGGAGCGACCTCACCCCCCTCGAAATGGGGCGCCGCTGGATCCGCGACGGCCACCGCATCTTCGCCCGCTACGCCCGCCTCCCACAGCCCGTCATCGCCGCTCTCAACGGCTACACCTTCGGCGGCGGCCTCGAACTGGCCCTCGCCGCCGACCTGCGCCTCGCAGCCGAGGGCGTCGAACTCTCTTTCCCTGAAGTAAAGTTGGGGATCATTCCCGGCTGGGCCGGCACGCAGCGCCTGCCGCAACTCGTCGGACCAAGCCGCGCCAAACAGATGATCTTCAGCGGAGATCGCATATCAGCCGAACAGGCCGAAATGTGGGGACTTGTAAACGAAGTAGTGCCTGCAGACCAGCTGGCCGCAAGAGCCCTCGACCTGGCCAACTCCATAGCCGCCAACGGCCCCGTCGCCGTCCAGATGACCAAACAGCTAATCGACGCCGCCACCCCCGCCAGCAGCGACAACGGCGTCGTCCTCGAAACCCTCGCCGGCAGCCTCGCCGCCTACACCGCCGACGCCGAAGAAGGCGTCTCCGCCTTCCGCCAGCGCCGCCAGCCCAAATTCACCGGGCGCTAGGAGAAGAGAAAGGTTCAGCATTCGCAAGGTAGAGGTGGCGCACCAAGTGCGTCACCCCTCATCGATCACCTCCCCACAGTGGGGGCACCTGACCGGTTCCTTCGCCACTTTGGCCAGCTCCTCCATATACCCCGACCCCAGTATTCCCGCAGGCAACGCGAACAAACCAATGCCGACAATTGCAATGATCCCTGCCAGCACACGCCCCGCTGCCGTGACCGGGAACACATCCCCGTAACCCACCGTTGTTAGCGTGATGATGCTCCACCACATCGCCCTGGGAATACTGGCGAACTCTTCCGGTTGGGCCTGATGTTCCGCGAAGAACATCAGCGACGACGTCATCACCAGCAGCAGAAAGAGTACCGATACAACTGCCGCAAGTTCGCCCCGCTTCGTATACACTACCTTGCCCAAAGTGCTCAGGCTGCTGAAGTACCGGCTCAATCGGACAATGCGGGCCAGCAAACGCACGACCCGCAGGAAACGGAGGTCAAGCCCGCGCAGATTGACGAAAAACACTAGGTAGACCGGCAGAACTGCCAGCAAATCAATGAGCGCCAGCGGAGAGACCAGGTACTGAAGCCGACCCTTTAGCGGATGCCCATATTTCGGATTCTCCGTGCAGGTCCAGACCCGCAATGAAAACTCCACCGTGAAGATGCCAACCGATATGACCTCAAGAAGATAAAAGGCGCCCGGAGAAATCCGGTGAATCTCCTCCACTGTCCCCACGATCAGCGCAACGACATTCAGAGCGATCAGTGTGATGAGGAAAACGTCAAAGATTTCGCTAGGCCTGTTACCCGGCTCAGCCTCTTCAATGATTTCGTAGATCGTTTTCTTCAGCGATTTCATCTGAGGACAATGGAAGGAATGATCTGGATCCCTCGCGGCTCTCTCAGTTGCTGGGGGGCCAAATGCAAATGGATGCTGCGGGGTTACGGGAAAGTCCAGGAAGTATTTGGAAAGCGAGGCGTCTGCAACACCGTCCAGAATAACTGGCGGCCCTGAGGCACAGTGAGAGGAAAAGTCACAAGTGCTGAGGTGGGCGAGGAGGGACTCGAACCCCCGACCTCGCGGATGTGAACCGCGCGCTCTAACCAACTGAGCTACCCGCCCAAATGGGGTCTGTTGTTGTCAAGAAACAGTCACTTCAGGAGCAAACCAGAGTATAGCACCGACCCCGAATTTGGCAAATTCATGCCGCCATAGCAAAATCAACTCGACGACACTGCGTCACCATTTTCGATACGATAAGAGCGTCTCTGGTCACACGCCAATCGAGCCCTACACAACCTCCATGCCCCGATTCTATCGCCACAGCCGGCTGCTCAATCGTATCTTCTTCACCCTGGTCATCACCGCCGCCCTCTTCGGCTGGTTTTACGCCTCCGAAAACTGGCAGCCCGACCCTTCCACATTTGAACTGACTTCACTGACCGGTGACGCTGACGTAATCGATCTCATCGCCGGCTTGATCGAAGACGCCATTCAAATCTTCCAGGAAATCACCGGTTAACCGCCGGAACGCTTACTCCTGTTGCTCCTGGCCTTCTGGAACGTGAATGCACTGCTGGCCGTCCCTCGCATTCAAGTACCGGCATAGTTCCAAATAAGCCGGCCGGAATGTTGGCGGGCCGCAACACGGGCTCGGCTCCATGATTCCCCACCAGAACTGCTCCTCATCCTCCGCATTGCCGTCGCTCAGCCACGCCAGGTTGGGCATCGTAATCATGCTCATTAGTCCGATCCAGGGTTGCCAGTTGGCTTCTGCCCACTCGAACGCCCGCCGGAGATACTCAGCCTGCACGTCGAAATCAATGCCAGCGTCCCTGCCATGCCAGCGATAGCTCGGATTCACGGGATCTGAAGTCCAACCGAACTCCAGAAGCACGATCTGCTTCTCCGTGTCCCCGTACCGCTCCATGATCGCTCGGATATCCTCTACACGACGAAAACTGAAGAACCGGTGCCCCCCGTATCGCTCCTCTGCTGCCGCAACCTCCGGATCCAGTTCCGGAGGCGCCGCAAACCCTACCCCGTGCACGCCCAACGCATCGAAATAACCCTCGCTGCTCCCCCCCATCGCCTCGTACATCTGCTCGTAAAACACGTGGTCCGGCATCGCGTTCTCGTTGTCATCCCCCGTGGGCGCCATCCCCGCACTGATCACGATCGCATTCGGGTTCGCCGACTTGATCGCCGCATACGCCCGGCCCAGAAAATATACATATTCGGCAG
Organism: Caldilineaceae bacterium; assembly: GCA_011523365.1. Taxonomy (GTDB): domain Bacteria; phylum Chloroflexota; class Anaerolineae; order Caldilineales; family Caldilineaceae; genus Bin5. The sequence goes on along the minus strand of WTGY01000187.1, from coordinate 5,591 downwards.
GGTTCGGACGCTTGTGCCCCCACTCTCGGCTCAAATTCGGTTCGTTCCAAATCTGATATGCCTGAATACAGCCAACCGCCTCCGGCTTGCAACTGTAGCGGCTCGCCAGCGCAAAAACGTAGTCGGCAAAGTGATCTGCGCTCGCCGGCGGCAGACCCGCCCAGAAATCCCTCTTCTGCGGATCAATCGATATCCGCGCCAGCAGCTTCAGACCGCCGCTGTTCACCTGCTGTACAACCCTGTCCGAAAACGACCAGTCCAGGTGCCCTTTCCCGGCACCCTCAATGTTTTCCCACGCAAAAGTCTGCTTGACCCAATGAAAACCGCCCTCGCGTAACAGGTTCAAGTCCCGCTCCGCCACCTCCGGCCGCCACCAGAGGAAGGCCTGCGTGCCGAAATCAGGACTCTCCATCGTCGCCGGCAGGAATCCGCCCTCCCCAGCCTCTTCCGGTTGCGGCGGCTGCGAATCTGCCTGCTCTTCCGTCGCTGCCGGTGTAGCCGTTTCCGCCGGCTCAGGCGTAACTGTCGCAGGTTCGCTGGTCGCAGTCGCAGTCGGCGGCACCGGTGTGTCCGTCGGCGCGAGGCTCGTCTCGCCTTCCGGCGTTGACGTCTTTGTCGGCGTTGTCGTGGGCTCACTATCAGACCGACCGCACGCGGCCACAGAAATCAGAACGAGCAGGAGGATTCCAATGAGCAAACGGGACTGCAATGTCATTGTCAAGCCCTTAGTAAGGATGCGACTGGAACTCAATCGAATCTCACCGCGCTTCCGCGGTAAACTAGGCCTTCCTCACGAATGCGGACTCCGGACAAGGAGCCGTATTCCACAAGGAACGCAGGCCAATGAAAATGAAATGCACCAGAGCCTTGAGCCCGCTGCAGTGCATTCGATCTGTGCCAGGGGAAGCCGTCCTATTGTACGTGAGAATGAATATTATGAAAAAATATTCCCCGGAACTGCAACATGGTCTCCGTTGCTTAGCGACCTCGCAGGTTGGCCGCGTCTGGTGACCCGGGCAGCCGAACTCTGTCCATGCACCCCGCTCAATTCCAGCCAGGGCGTCTGCTCAACGCGTGATCTCCCACGCCAAATGCTGAATCTCAGGCAATATTAACTTCTCCATCGCCAGCCTGACCGCATTGGTCGATCCCGGCAAACTGATAATCGCGCAGCCCCGGTACGTGCCCGCCGTCGCCCGGCTCAGCATCGCCGCCGCCCCCACTTCATCATAGCTGAGCATCCGGAAAATCTCACCAAAACCGGGCAACTCCTTTTCCAGCGCCCGCGACAGCACGTCATAAGTGCGGTCCCGCTTGCTGACTCCCGTCCCGCCATTAAATACGATGACCTGCGCACCACTCCCGCTGAAATCCTCCAGCGCCTCCGCAACCTCCTCCGGCTCGTCCCTCACGATGCGCGTGGCAACTACCTGATGACCCTCCGCTTCGGCCATCTCGCGAATGGCCTGGCCGCTGCGGTCCGTTTCCGGCGTACGTGTATCGGAGACGGTCACGATCGCAAAGGCGATGCTGCCCTTTTCTTCTTCCGCCTGCCGCCGGTGCTCTTCGGAGCTTATTCCATTCTTCATCTTTCACCTCTCATCACCTATATGTTCATGATAACGCGCCAAGATCACCATGCGCGCAGGTGGTCTTGGCGCCTTTGCGCTCCCGTCTCTCCTGAGCATTATACTTCAGATTCCAGAAAGCGGCTCCCCTTTGCCTCCTATACCATCGGGCGCATCCTCTGGCGGTGTGTGTACCCCAAACTACGGTGCGCCAGAGTGCATTTCAACATGTCAGGCCATCGCGCCTGCGCCCGAACCACAGCCCATCCCCTCATCACATGGACTACTGTTCAGACAACACGCGCCCAACAATCTGGGTGGAATGCACCCGTGCCGACCAACTGATTTTGGCATGCATTGGTCGGCCTGTTATAATCCGATCTTGTCCTGAGAACGCTTCCAGCAATCAGGTTGAAACCCCTGTTTCGTACTGCCAGCAATTCCATCAATCACCTGATGTTACGCAATCGTTGCCTTGTGTCAGTTGGATCCAGTGCGTAATGACGCTGCATCTGCGTAACATGACCAATTGATTCGCCGCTTTTCCCTGTCGTTCAGCACATCATGGCAGTGAAATTTCCCAGGAGCAACTCCTTCGTGTTCATTTGACAATCCAAGTGAACGCGGTTCATCCTCATACGTTCAATCCATCACATTCCCAGGAGGAAAACAATGCACCGAACGAATATGAGTCGAAGAAGCTTCCTACAGTTGGCCGCGGGCAGCACGGCAGTCGCTGCGTTAGCCGCGTGCGCGCCGCCCGTGCCGGCCGGCACCACTGCAGACGCATCCGCCGAGCCAGTTACCCTGAACTTCTTTAACCGCGGCGGCCAGTTCATTGAGAACGTTATGGACCAGCAGATGTCCCTGTATAGGGAGTCAAACCCCAATATCGAGTTCGAGATTAACGCCGTGGCCGGCGCCTCCCACCAGGAAGCCCTGCTGATCATGATCTCCGCCGGCACGGGACCGGACATGTGGTTTGACGCCAACCGCACCACCGGCCCCCTCACACGCAGAGGTGTGACGACCAATCTTGAGCCGTACTTCGAGGCCGATCCTGATTTTAGCGAAGACGATTATGTCGAAAATGTCTGGATCGCCCAAACCTACGACGGCGCTCGCTGGGGCATCCCTTGGGACAGCGGCGCCATGCTCATGGCATTCAATATCGACCTGTTCGATGAGGTCGGCGTTCCCCATCCGGAGCCGGATGCATGGATGACATGGGACGAAATTATCGAACTCGCCAAGGTTCTCACCTTCGACTTGGACGACAATTCAGCCAACGATTCTGATTTCGATCCCGCCCGCGTGCGTCAGTACGGGCTTAGGGCTGGCTTTGGTCACGGTCGGCCGACCTATATCTGGGGCAACGACGCCGAGATTATCGCTGATGACGGCACCATGCCGATGGATTCGGATGCATTCATCGAGGCGATGAACTGGTTGGCGGATTTGGGTCTGAAACACTTTGTCAATCCATCGCCCGCATACGAAGCAGCTGGCGAGACCAGCCTGCAAGCCGGCAACGTAGCCATGCAGCACATCGGCGTCTGGTCGCTGGGCCGCATCAACCAGGCAGGTGTCAACTGGGGCACATTCCCGGTACCCTATAACAAGACGAAGACTTCCTACGGCCACTACTCGCCCCTGTGCGTCTTCTCTCAGACAGACTATCCCCAGGAGTCCTACGACTTCATCTCTTGGGCCTGCCTCAGCAATCCAGGGCAGCAGATTCTTGTCGATCTGGGTATGCAGCAGCCGACCCGTAAAGACCTGCGCGAACAGTTCCTGAACAATGAGGCGCCGCCGGAAATGAAGTACCGCCAGGCGTTCTATGACGCCTTCGAGGATCAGGCTACCTTCCGCTGGCCCGGAGACACCATCGGCTCCTACTACGGTGGCTGGTATCAGACGATGCTGGACTACTGGGGACCGTATTTGGACCAACTCTGGATCGGTGATATTCGCTGGGAAGATGTCGCCACAGAGGTGCGCCAGGGCTCTGAACATATCCTGCAGACGGGCGAAATCTCCTAAATGCAATCTTCACCTGCTCAATCTACACCCGCCGCGCAGACCGATCGAGGTCTGCGCTTTTTCCATCGCCTCAGCTTCGAAGAGACTTTCTTCGGCTGGCTCTTTATTGTTCCTGCCGTGTTGGGGCTGCTGTTTTTCCGCCTCGGCCCGGTGTTCGCCAGCTTCTATCTCAGCTTCACCAAATACGAAATCATCACCGCCCCCCGGTGGATCGGATTCGCCAACTACACCAAACTGGTCACTGATGGTCTGTGGCTGCGATCCATCGAGGTGACCTTGTGGTATGTCTCTCTCTTTGTGCCTCTGTCCCTCACATGTGCCTACACCATTGCTCTGCTGATGAGCCGCAATGTGCGCGGGATCACATCCTATCGCACTCTCTGGTATCTGCCTTCAGTCGTGCCGGTGGTCGCCAGCGCCACCATCTGGCGTTGGGGCCTCAATCCGGAGTTCGGGCCCATCAACTATCCGCTCAAGTTGCTGGGCCTGCCCGCGCCCCGCTGGCTGACCGATCCGGACTGGATCGTGCCGTCCATTGTCTTTATCGGTCTGTGGGGGCTGGGCAACTCTGTGCTCATCTTTCTGGCTTCGATTACCAGTGTGCCCCGCACCTTCTACGAAGCCGCCGAAGTCGATGGCGCCAACCTCTGGGCCAGGTTCCGCCATGTGACCTTGCCCCTCACCTCTTCGATTATCTTCTACCAGCTGATTGTCACGGTCATCAATAGCTTCCAGGTCTTCGGTGTGGCCTATGTCCTCTTCGTATCCAATCCCTCTGCCTCCTCTGCCGGACCGGACAACGCCGCCCTCTTTTATGTGCTCTACATGTTTCGCAACGCCTTCGGATACTTTCGCAACGGCTACGCTTCGGCCATGGCCTGGATTCTCTTCCTCGTTGTAATGCTGCTGACGATCATCCTTTTCTACAGTCAGCGGCGTTGGGTCTATTACGAAACAGAAGGGGGCGGCTCGTGACCGCTTACCGTGTCAGGCACAACGCCAGTCGTTTTCTGATTCATCTGACGCTGGCCGCTGGTAGCGTATTCATGCTGATTCCCTTCTTTTGGCTGCTTTCTTCTTCACTGAAAGCGCCCCATGAGATCTACGTCTTTCCCCCTAAGTGGATACCCGATCCGGTCCGCTGGTCGAACTATCGTGAAGTGTTCGAGGTTGTGGCGGTCGCGCGCTATACAGCCAACACAATGATAGTCACCATCTTCTCTACCGTGGGCGTTATAATCAGCTCCTCTATGGCTGCCTATAGCTTTGCCCGGCTGCGTTTCAAAGGGCGGGATATCATGTTCGGCCTGATCCTCTCGACCGTGATGCTGCCGTATGTCGTGACCATGATTCCCGTCTACATTCTGTTCACTCGCCTGGGCTGGATCGGGACCTATCTACCCCTGATTGTGCCGGACTGGTTTGGTGGGCCCATCACCATCTTTCTGCTGCGCCAGTTCTTCCGCACAATTCCCCTGGAGTTGGAAGACGCCGCCCGCATAGACGGGGCCAGTCGTCCTCGTATATTTGCCCAGATCATTCTTCCCCTGGCCCGGCCTGCGCTGACGGTCGTTCTCGTCTTGTCCCTGCTCTACAATTGGAACGACTTCCTGGCGCCGCTCATCTATCTGCATAAACGAGATATGTTCACCCTGGCCTTGGGACTGAACGCTCTCCAACACTTCGAAAGCGGCCTCGATTGGACCCACTACGTGATGGTGCTCGCCACCCTGATGGTGCTGCCCGTCATCATTGTCTATTTTCTCGCCCAACGGGCCTTCGTCGAAGGGATCGTCCTTACCGGGCTGAAAGGATAAGGACGATCGCGACTGCTATGTCCTTGCCCAAAGGCGCTAACGATTCAGCATGGAAAATGGTGTTTCTCTTTCCTTATCAAACCTATCACCCTTCAATAATTGCTTTCACTGACCACTGACCACTGACTACTGCAGTTGGGCGGTCGGGCCTATTCGGCCCTCC
>WTGY01000201.1 GCA_011523365.1 Caldilineaceae bacterium | reverse complement strand
ACGTTTGATGGGGCGGCGGGGGAGGTGACGGGGTCGATGTACCTGTTGGAGGTGAACGGGCAGCGGATATTGCTGGATTGCGGGCTGTATCAGGGGCGGCGGGCCGATACGTACGCGCGGAATCTGAATTTTCCGTGGGAGCCGAAGTCGATCGATTGTGTGGTGCTGAGCCACGCGCATATCGACCACACGGGGAAGTTGCCGAACCTGGTGAAGCAGGGGTTTGGCGGGAATGTGTGGTGCACGGCGGCGACGCGGAATCTGTCGGCGTATATGCTGATGGACAGCGGGTACATCCAGGAGAAGGACGTGGAGTATCTGAACCGGCGGCGGGCGCGCAGGGGGGAGCCGCCGGTGGCGCCGATTTACACGCGGGATGATGCGAGGGATACGCTGCCGCTGTTTGTGAGCGTGGGCGAGGGGCGGCCTGTGCCGATCGCGAACGGGGTGACGCTCACTTTTCGGAATGCGGGGCATATTCTGGGTTCGGCGATTGTGGAGCTGGAGATTGAGGAGTTTGCGAGCGGGAAGCGCCGGCGGCTGGTGTTCAGCGGGGATTTGGGGCGGGACGAGATCGCGCTGCTGCGGAGTCCGGCGGCGGCGAGGGAGGCCGACCTGCTGATCATGGAGAGCACGTACGGGGCGCGGCTGCACGGACGGTACGAAACGGCGCTGAGGCGGTTGCGGGAGGTGGTGTGCGATACGGCGCGGCGGCGGGGGAAGGTGATCATACCTTCGTTTGCGGTGGGGCGGACGCAGGAGATAGTGTTCGCTCTGAATCAGCTGGATGCGAGTGGGGATATTCCGGAGATCCCCGTGTTTGTGGACAGCCCGCTGGCGGTGAATGCGACGGATGTGTTTCGGATGCATCCAGAGTCGTGGGATACCGGTGTGCAGACTTTTCTGGAGGATGGGCGGCGACGGAGCCCGTTCGATTATCCGCGGATTGAGTATGTGCGGGAGGTGCGGCGGAGCAAGCAGCTGAATCATATGACGGAGCCGGCGATCATCATCAGTGCGAGCGGGATGGCTGAGAGCGGACGGATTCTTCATCATCTGAAGAACAGCATCACACGCCCGGAGAACACGGTGCTGTTCGTGAGCTTTCAGGCGCAGCACACGCTGGGGCGGCGTATTCTGGAGGGGAGGGAGAAGGTACGGATTTTCGGTGAAGAGTACGATGTGCGGGCGGAGGTTGCGCGGATTAACGGGTACAGCGCTCATGCGGACCAGGCGGAGCTGACGGCGTGGGCGTCACATTTTGACCGGGAGCGGCTGCAGAAGGTCTTTCTGGTGCACGGGGAGCCGGAGGGGGCGGGTGCGCTGGCGGGTAAGTTGCGTGAGCAGGGGCATAGGGATGTGGTTGTGCCGGAATTGCATGAGTCGTTCGAGTTCTGAGGATTATTGGAGCTTCTTTTATCCGCGAAGGGACGCGAAGGGGCGCGAAGAACACCTTTTTCTGATCCGCGAAATGACGCGAAGGGGCGCGAAGAACATCCTTGTTTGAGCCGCGGAAGGCCGCGAAGGGAGGCTTTCGCGGCTGTTTTTTTGGGGGGTCTGAGGCTTCGGGGGTGGGTCTCGCGGTCAGCAGCCGGCGAGGAAGTTGGCGCCGTGGAGGATGCCCCATTTTTCGGATTCTTCGGCGCCGTTGAAGTTGGCGTCTTCGAGCTCGATGGAGACTGCGCCGCTGTAGCCGTTTTCGGCGAGGATGCGGAGTCCTTCGCCCCAGCGGAAGAGGCCCTGGCCGGGGATGGTGTAGCGCCAGCTGTGGGCGCCGAAGGCGATGCGGTCGACGAAGGTGGCGGGCTGCTCGTGGCCGTATTCGTAGAGGTTGTCGTCGAGGATTTCGGTGTCCTTGCCGTGGACGTGATGGACGCGGTCGACGAACTCGGTGAGGAAGCGGAGGGGGTCGATGCCCATGCGGATCAGGTGTGAGGGGTCGTAGTTGACGCTCATGGCGGGTGAGGGGACGTCGCGGAAGAAGGCGCGGTAGGTTTCGGGGGTGCAGCAGAGGGCGCCGGGGCCGGGCCAGCCTTCGATGACGTAGTGGGAGCCGCTTTCTTCGAGGACTGCGGCGAGGGCGGCGAAGCTTTCGACCATGTAGTCGTAGTTCTGGCGGCGCGGCAGGGTGGGGTCTTCGGGGAGCATGGTGGCGAAGAAGTTTTGGGGGCCGGCGGCGGTGCAGGCGCGGATGCAGTCGGTGTTGCGGGCGAGGGCTTCGGCGCGGCGGGCGGGGTCGGCGGCGATCATGCCCCTGTTGTCGGGGAGGTCGATGGAGCCGATGCGCAGGCCGGCCGCGGAGACTGCCTCGATGGCGCTCTCGGGGTCGGCGGTCAGATCGATTACTTCCAGTTTACTGGCAACGGCCCATTGGATGAGGGAGGGGATGTCCCGGTTCCAGTTGGTGTTGACCTGGCGGAAGCCGATGGGGAAGCTGCCTGTTCGCGTTTTCATTGGGTAGATCCTTTGGAATCGGATGAAGTACGGGTGGCGTCATTATGACACAGAGCTTGTGGATCGGCTCATCCTGGAGGAGAGATGGGTTGCATGGGATTCTATGACGACGAAGAGAACGTCGAAGCGTACGTGCAGATGGCGGAGGGATTCGACGGCAGAGAGCTGGTGGACGTTTTGAAGAAGCACCTGCCACCCGGCTCGTCGGTCCTGGAACTGGGCATGGGGCCCGGGAAGGATCTGGCGCTGCTGGCGGAGGCGTACGACGCGACCGGCTCCGACTCTTCGGAGGTGTTTTTGCGCCGCTATCGCCGGGACCATCCGGATGCCGATCTGTTGCTGCTGGATGCAGTGACGCTGGCGACGGAGCGCCGGTTTGACGCCATCTATTCGAACAAGGTGCTGCATCATCTGAGCGTGGACGAGCTGCGGACATCTCTACGGCTGCAGGCAGCGAGACTGAAAGGGAACGGCCTGGTATTGCACTCCTTCTGGTACGGCGAGGGCACGGAAGAGAGCCACGGGCTGCGGTTCACGTATTATACGGACGCGTCGCTGAGGGCGGTCGCCGGCGCGGAGTTCGAATGGGTTGCCTGCGTCCGCTACACAGAGATGGAGGAAGGTGATTCGTTGTATCTGCTGTTGCGCCGGTCCTCCAACGCCGGGTCTAGCCCTGTGCGGTAGGGCGGGTGGGATCTGTGATCCAGTCGCTCCAGGAGCCGGGGTAGAGGCGTGCTTCGCCGAGGCCGGCGTGTTCGAGGGCGAGGATGTTGTGGCAGGCGGAGACGCCGGAGCCGCAGTAGAAGATGACTTCGGACGGGGGCCGGTTGCCCATGAGCTCGCTGAAGCGGGCGGCGAGCTCGTCGGGTTCGAGGAAGAGGCCGTGGCGCAGGTTGCCGGCCTGGGGGAGGTTGGAGGCGCCGGGGATGTGACCGCCGATGGGGTCGTGGGTCTCGTTTTCGCCGCGGAAGCGGTCTGCGGCGCGGGCGTCGATGACGAGTGCGCCGCCGCTGGCGGTTTTGGCGAGCATTTCGGCGGCATCGACGACGAGCTCGGGGCGGGGGGTGGCTTGGAAGCTGCCGGGCTGCACGGTTTCTTCGCCGCTGCGGGTGGGCAGACCGGCTGCGGTCCAGGCGTCCCAGCCGCCGTCGAGGACGGCTACGGACTGGTGGCCGACCCAGCGCAGCATCCACCACATGCGGGAGGCCATGCTGCCGCCGCTGGCGTCGTAGAGGGCGACGTTGGAGTTGTTGCTGATGCCGAGGCGGGCGAGGGTGCGGGCGAAGTCGTGCGGTTCGGGCAGGGGGTGGCGGCCGGTGATGCCGGGGAGGATGGGGCCGGACATGTCTTGGTCGAGGTGGGCGTAGGCTGCGCCGGGGATGTGGCTGCGGGTGTAGGCGCGGCGGCCGGCATCGGTGTCGGTCAGGTCGAAGCGGCAGTCGAGGATGCGCAGGGTGGATGTGGCGAGGGCGTCGGCTAGTTGGGTGCAGCTGATTAGGGTGTGGAAGTGTTGTTGTTCGATTGTCATTGGGATACTCCTTTTTCCATGAAGGGTCGATCAGAACACCTTATTTTTATCCGCGAAGGGACGCGAAGGGGCGCGAAAAACACCTTTTTTCCACGGAGGGCCACGGAGGACCGCGGAGAACACCTTTCTTTATCCGCGAAGAGTCGCGAAGGGTCGCTAAGAACAGTATTATAACCATTGAGGCTGTGGTGAACAGATTCTTGGTGAAGCGCAGCCGGCTTTGGAACGTATGTGCAGTCCGGGTACAATGCGGGCTGGCGATTACTTTGAAATCAGGAGGCGATTGCGGCTGGTCTGCGGCCCTGCAACCGCCTCTTTACATCCAGCGGAGGATTGAAATGCCCCTGACGAGAGAGACATTGGAGCAGAGGGAAAGTCGGGATCTGGCCGCGTATGCGATGCGCAGCAGCGAAAGCCGCGGCCGGGTCTATCCGGCCGCCGAACACCCGTATCGCACTATCTACCAGCGGGACCGCGACCGGATCGTCCACACGACCGCTTTTCGCCGTCTCCAGTACAAGACGCAGGTCTTCGTCTACAATGAAGGTGACAACTATCGCAACCGGCTCACCCACACGATCGAGGTAGCGCAGCTCGGGCGCACGCTGGCCCGCGCGCTGTCGTGCAACGAGGACCTGACCGAGGCGATCTGCCTCTCTCACGACCTGGGCCATTCTCCGTTCGGCCACCGGGGCGAATGGACCCTGGATGAGTTGATGCGGGATCACGGCGGCTACGACCACCAGAAACAGACCTATCGCATCATTACCAAACTGGAAAGGCGCTATTCCGATTTTCCGGGGTTCAACCTGACGTATGAGGTGCGTGAGGGGGTTGTCAAGCACGACACCGAACATGACGTCGCCGATGCCAGGGAGTACAACCCGGATGAAAGGGGCACGCTTGAGTGTCAATTGAGCAACCTGGCCGACGAGATCGCCTACACCACGAGTGATGCCGATGACGGTCTGCGGGCCGGCATGCTGCCGCCGAAAGAGTTTCTGGAACTGGGAATCAGCCGGCGCGTGCTCGATTCACTGGGCGAGACGGCGTCGTCGATCGATCTGAGGGAGCCGTTGGAACTCAACCGGTTCATTCGCCGCCTGGTGGACACTGAGATCAGCGACGTGATCCAGGCGACCGAAACAAACATCGAGGCCGCGGGCGTGCAGGACCTGGCCGATCTGCGCTCGCAGGGGGACAATATGGCCGGCTATTCGGCAGAGGTGGAGGAGGAGAACCGCGAGCTGAGGCGTTTTCTGTATGACTACCTGTACCGGCACCATCGCGTGATGCGGATGCAGGCCAAGGCCGATCTGATCGTCCGTTCCCTGTTTTCGTCATTTATCGACGAGCCAGCGCTGCTGGCGCCGCAAACGTTGAGAGTCATTACCGAAACCGGTCGAGATCTTCACCGCGTCGTCTGCGATCACATCGCCGGCATGACGGACCGTTACGCCATCTCCGAATACCGCCGCATGTATGACCCGGAGATGGCGGTCTGAGTGCTGCTCGTCCCGATGGAAATGTGCCCATCGGGGCGGGCGCGCGCGTTTCATAAAGGGTTGACGTTTCTGTTCGTCGTTGCCGTTGACTGCCCTGGCCCTGATCCCCGTGCGCGCTGATCTGCAGGTCCTGGGCCCAACGCGGCGCGCGTGCGACGACTCAACTGCCGCCGTCAGGCCTGGCCCGTCTGTCAGTTCCTGCTCGGGCAAGGTATGCTGGTCAGCAACGGCCGGACAGTACATCGAGAGGAAAGAGGCGGCGGTTAGGATGACGGACCTTGGAGAGGAACCCAACAATGAGTGGAAAACCTAATCCTGATGAATTGAGCGCGAAGAAGTGGCTTGAAAGTCAGAGAGGCACCGATATTCTTGATCGAACTGATGGAGAAGGCTCCCCGGACTTTGTGGTAAGAGGATATATCGCTGTCGAAGTTCGGAGACTGAACTGGATGATCGGAGAGAAAAAGGGTCTTGAAGAGATAGAGCAGCCGTGCAGGAATACACTAAAGAAGGTATTGAAAAGTGCCGGTCCCCCGCCAGGCGGGTATAGGGTGCAAGTAGACTTCAACTCCTCTTGTCCTCCACCAGATAAGGCGGTGGTTGAACGCGAAGTCGGGAGAGCTGTAAAAGAGTATTCTGAAAGTATGACCGCTGCATTGGATTCAGGGCGCTCCCCGATGGCTGATCGTGAGAGATTGGATTGCGGCATGGAGATTAAGTATTCACCATATGTTCCCCGTTCAGGACCTACTGACGACCCATCGATCAATAAGTTTGAGTTGGTCAATTTTCATCTCGTCGTACCCGGTCTCGGGTTGGTGGTCAGGGATTCGATTGCCAACATCAACCGCTGCATCAAAGACAAGAACAAAAAGAGCAAGAACAATTTTCACTGCTACCGGAAGTGGTGGCTTGTGCTGGTGGACAATACGATTATGGTGCCACCGACTCTGGACGAGGATGAGTGGGAACAGATTCGGAACGGCCTGGTAGAGACGGACCGTTGGTCGAGGATCGTTGTCGTCGGTCCGAAGCTGTGGCATTTCGATCTGATTGAATAATCTACACAAGACTGACCGCCCTTTCGCTTTGTCCGTGCTTTGGCGATGCGCTTACACTTGGCTTTGGCGCTGGAACAGCGGCGGTTTGCACATAAAGAATGGGGGCTGAATGGAACAGGGAGATAGAGAGCAGAATGAATACGTCCTGCTGAAAACATGGGAGCATGGCAATGAGCGGCTCAGACTCTTCGGTCGCGGGGAAAAGTGGCGGGCGCAATACGCATTGGGCGCTCGTGATGTCTATAGGGTCGGGGAGTACCGCTATCGCCTAGAGTTCAAGCCTCCCCAAAATCTGAGCAGAGAGTTAGAGGTTCAAGCGGTCGAGATGGATATGACCGAGACGGAGGCAGCGGCTTGGCTGGAGCAGCCGCTGCGGGGCTGGCGGGAGTTCAAGCGGGGGTGCTGGCTGGCGGCGGGCGCGACGGCATTCTTCGTCGTCGTGGTCCCGATAACGCTGACGGTCCTGTCGATCGTTATGGGCGCATCGTTGTTAGGTATTGTGGAGTCTTTCGGCGGGTAGGAAGCAACTGTTGAACGAACGATTTGACGACCTAGAGGGCCTGACAGTCGGCTGGTGTACTCCGTATTGCAACGAATTGTACCAAGTAAATATGAGGGAATTCTCATTGGAAAGAAACTGGGTGAGCTTGGCCCCAAAAACTGGACCACGAGCCAAGGTGTATGTGCGACGGTTTACGAGTGAATCCACTGTCCGCAAAGTGGACACGGGGAGCGGGACACCCCGTAGGTCAACCACCCTACCGGACTCCGAAAGGACGAAGGGAAAATCGCATGGTGGTAAAGGCGGAGGATGGGACAGTCACAGTGAACATCAGACCGCCAAGACCTGTATCCTATGACTAAGGCTAGACTGCTTGAATCCGAGTCTCCGGTTGGCGAAAATTAGCCGCCTTTGGGAAAGTGGATGAAACCCAAACCCTGAAGGTGCTGACATTTATACAGTGTCAGAACGACCCGCCAAAGGGGAACGACTTGCAGAGAGCGAGGGTAAGGAGACAAACGGGGAGTCTAAGGGATACTTTACTGGGATTCGTAACGGAATCCGCAGTTGCCTACGTGCCGAGAGGCATAGGGCAACGGAGTCGCCATAGTAGTCCGAGAGAGGGAAAGCCTCTTACATGGCGAAGGGAAGCAGGTGTGTCAGACACAAAGACAGAGAGACATGCGTAATGCAAAAAGTCGAACCTGTACTTGGTGTCATCCAGAAAGAGCAATAAATGGAATGACACTCTGGAGAGCCGTGTGCGGTGAAAGTCGCAAGCACGGTTCGAAGGGTGGCTGTAGGAAAAGTGTCCAAATGCAACTCGCTTGCTGCCTACCCTACAGGGGAGTAATCCACCGAGCCTGTGGAGGGGTAGTTCGATGGTCAAGAAACGGCGGCGGCATTCGGCAGCCTACAAGTTTCGGATTGCGCTGGAAGCGCTCGAAGGCAGCAAGACGATTAGCCAGTGAACACGAGATTCATGCCAACCTGCTCCTGGCCTGGATAAGGCAGTTGCAGGAAGACGGGCCCAGAGTCTACGCATCGAACGCTATATGCGCTGTGACGAGCACTGACCACATCCGTCTGGAAAGTTCTTAATTTGCCCGTTTCGTGGTCCAGACATCGGGACCAACCATGTGTTGGACAGTCCTCACCGTTCGAAGTTCTCTAGCGCTTCGTCTATCCCATAGGCGCTATTCTCCATCAGCTTATCGATAAGATTAAGGCTTCTGGATCGAATTGCGTCCTCCGTACTCTGTTGGTAGATACGTAGAGTCAATTTTGTGACAGTATCTGCGGACCATGCCGTTCCTGTACCAATGTCAGATGATGCGAGTCCAGCTATGTCAACAAATCGTTCGCACGCTGTCAGCGTGACTTCAGGAAGCTTGGCCGTGGACTCTTCCAGGGCCATCAAGAGGTAAGTGTAGTTCTGCTGGAAGGCATCGCTGGAAACGAACTGCGCGATAAGATGCTCGAATTCCTCAAGTTGCGTTCCCTCAAACCTGGAAAAGCATTGCGCGGCTTCAGAACGGACTTCGTCACTGCAATCGTTGAACAGCTTAATCAGCGCTTCCTCGCAAAATGAGCGGTACGTAGCTGTCTTGACATTGGCTGCCACAACTTGCGCCGCGCCAGTTCTTTGGGCTTCTGACCCGGACAGGCAGAGCTCCGCTAACTCAGCGGCCTCTAGCTGGTCCAAGGCGGCCAGGCAGGCTTGACGCGCGCCGGCGGAAGCTACGCCAGGAAGTTGTGAAGTGACCATGCGTCTCAAAGTATGTGACAGGTCCTTAAAGTGGGTTTGGAGAGCGTAAAACAAGAACCGCTCTATGAAGTGCGTCTGGAGCAGAGCGTCTTCGGTGTTACACAGTTGCCGGAACAGTTTGACTGCCAAGTCCCGGTCATGACGCAAAACAGCTAACAGTGTTTGGGCTACGCAAGACTTGACAGCAGTTGAAGTGTCTAGGACCATCTTCTCCAATGCAGGCAGGAAGTACGCTATTCTTTTGTGGTCGTGCTCGATCAGCCTTGCCATCGCTTGCGCGGCTCTGCCGCGATTCGTGTTAATGCCGTTAGTCAGGATTCTCTCGTCAACGCGATTTGTTTTCTCTGGAGAAACCTGAGTTGGCCAAACGTCTTCCTCGGGGTCGGGATCCTCGGTCGCATACCACGCTACAAGGGAAAGCGCCTGTGGCGGGAGGTCGTCTTGGGCTGAACTAGCAATTGGATCGCAGATAAAACGTCCTAACGGCCTGCCCTCAATGCGGTGACACCGCTCAGTGACTCTTAGGATGGTCCCGAAGTCTACGTCTGTGTCAGTGAGGCCGCGCAAGACAGCTTCGAAGTAGGACGGGTTGGCGCGGGCGGGAAACCTCAATACCAGTTCCGCGAACCGCCCAGGGTCGCGTTTGACCTCACTTTCCAGGACACGGGACAGCTCGTGCACTCCTCCAAGAACACTACCATCCCGCCTAAAATTGCTTCGACCGGTATCGTACCTGAGGATAGCTGAGAGCCAATGTTCATCGCTCAGTCTCTCGGCCGCGTCCTCGGTTATCGGAGACTGAACCTGATAGGCTTCTATTGGGGTAGGAGATGCCGGTTCCTGAAAACCGAACTTTCGTTGCCATTCTTTGAGGCGTCTGATAACTTCCTCTGAACGTCGCGCTTTAACTATGCCGCTTAGCAGAGTAAATTGAGCATACCCGAATTGATTTCTGCTCGGGTTGCTCCTTTCCCAGTCTGAGTAATATCCAAGCAGAAATGCCTCCAGCTGCACGAGCTTTTCGTCAGAACAATGGGGCGATAAGGATTCGAGCAGTTGCCGCGATGCCCAATATGGATGTGACGAGTAACCTATCTTGAAGCGTTCAGGACTTTGGCAAAGGTGGTCTACGCCCTCGTCCGCAAATGAAGGTCCGTTAGCAGCAAGGCTTCGGATCAGGAGGTATTGGATTGTCTCGAACGGAGACTCGCGTATAGGCTCTATAATTGAGCGGTATATGTCCGTACATTGCACAGCGAGCTCGGACAGTGCAATTACCATTGCGTTTAAGAGAGCGGCGTCTATACCGTATTCATCCTGGAAGATCCTCATGGACCAAACTGAGTCTGTCCGAAGTCCGCCACGCTCCTGCGAAGCACAGTCCTCTATGACTGCTTGCATGAACGGCATGACCTCGCGGACGAAAGACTCCGGGGCACTGCTGGCAAGTTCTTTTAGTGTGTCTTCAGCAAACTGGCTGTCTGCGATGGTGCCTTCTTTGTAGTCGAAGGGATTGGGTTGCCCTGCCTTGAGGCTCAATCGACGCCGACGGTTGAGGTAGTGACCGACTGCCTCACAGCCCCATGACGGGTTATTGGACTGGAATCTATATGGATGGCTCCAGAAGTCGCTATTGGTTGCTAAAGCGCCTTGTGCGTCATCGAGGACACCCGCATCTATCAGTCGGAATACCAACTCAAGGTAGCGACGGCTTTGACTCCAGTCTACCCACAGCGCTAACTGGCGTAGGCGGCTATTCCATTGTTCTGACTTGCCGACGTAGGGTTCTACGATGTCCGCCGCCCTGTCGGGCATTTCCCTCTGAATTACATTCAAGATCGAGACAGCCCGGTCAACGAAGGACTCATCCGGGTCATCCAGCCACCGCTGCACCAAGCCCAGGGAGTCCACCAACTGGAACCAGGGAGGACGGCGCACTGTCATCCAGGCAAGGCGTGTCAGGGGATCGCTGAAGTCTTTTCCAGCGAAACGGGATAGGACGTCCCATTCTTCCTTTTTCGGTTTCAACAGATCCGCCAAGAGGGCAAAAATAACTTGCTTGATGTGGAACCGCACGCCAGGACTAGAGAGAACATTCTCAAGGTCGGCAATGTACCGATCGGGTTCCCTATCACGCAGGAATAGCAAAATTTGCCGGACTTGCGCGCGTCGGAACAGATGTTGTTCACCGCTCGCCAGCTGGTCCAACAGGCTCTGAGGATCTCTCGCAAAACGCCGGGCATATGCGTAATCGAAAAATCCTTCATGGAAGAAGGAGAACCGCTTGTTATCAGGGACAAAGTTAAGTACATGCTCCGACACCATCGCCTCGACGTCGTCATTCCAATCCTCTACGGCAAGTTCCGGCGCGCTCAACGATTGACGCTGGTGCATGTAGTCACACAGGGCATATACCACTTTGGTCCACTGCACCGGTCGGCCACGCCGGTTTCTGATGACTTGCCGTTTGAATTGCCAAAACCGGTCGTACAGGTCCTGGGCCTTCTCGAAATTCAGGGCACGGATTTCTTCATCTTCCTCCAACTCCGACAGCAGCTTTAGATGCAGAGGAACCGACAAAAGGTCCAGTTGGTTGGAATTGAGCGAGTTTGCATCCAAACCGAGGCTGGCAACAACTTCACGTACGGTTTCAGGCGTCAGTCGCTTGACAGCCACGGTCTCGGCGATGCCCTTCGAATCCGTAAGCTGGCGCAGGCGGTGGTCGTTGTCGAGGTCAAACTTGCGACAAGCCAGCAGGATGCGCATATTGGGATAGGCTTGCGCCTGAAGGACGATTTCATAGACACAGTCGAAGAGATTGGTATTCCGGCCTGAGGCGAGGCTCAAGGCATCTAACTGGTCTATTATGAGGACACAATGCCTTCCTTGCGCCACGGCGGCAAGGACGTTGGTGGGAGAGCCTGGCAGCCCGATCTGTTTGCCAACGTCCTTTGGCAGTGGCGTGAATTCCAACTGGTCGGCGCGAAGAGCCACCACTGGGATGCCAGAGTCGAAGAGTTCCTCAACCACCTGAAGCATCACTCCGCTCTTGCCGATGCCCGCCTCTCCTGTTACCAGAACGCCTGCTCTTTCACTGGATTTTTCCAGGTGTTCGTGAACTGTCTGAACCTCTTGGCGTGGAAGGACAGTACGGTTGATGGCTTGGTTACGCAGGAGGTTTATGTAGCGTTGGTTGGCCTCCTCAACAGCCGTGAGGACACGAGGGTCATTTTCCCAGTGGCCGCGTTTAAATCCTCTAGACTCCAAATGGTTCCAGATATCAAGGGCCGTAAGTTCTTGGTGTATCCTATCCGAAGCCAACTCAGCTAAAACGTCTACAACTGTAGCGGCATCTCCTTCGACCAGCCTTGATGCGCTGTTTTCAATCGTGGTTCGCAGGGAGGACTCGTCAAGTGTTCTTATGTGGACGCGCTTTAGTAATTTGTATGTCTCCTGCCTTTGCAAACCTGAGTGGGAATTTCGAACAAGGTCGAAGTTCGTCCTCATTTGGGAGGAGTCTATGAATTCTGTGTTGAATTCCTCCCAGTCAGCCGACCTCCTAGCTCTATCAGATAGCTCGGCTAACGGGCCTGCCGAGATGGCAGAGACGAATACACAATGCACGATCGGATCTGCATGGAGTTTCGCGATGAAGTTGGGCAGAACACCCTCTTTGGTCAGAGCGCTGAGTGTCCAATGCCCGATGGAACGTTGTCGCTTTACCTGGTGATATTCCTGGATACCCTGTTTTGTGGTCCGGAATTCAAATCCTTGTCCTTCCGGCCCGGGAGGTTCCAGCCGTATCGAGTCAGCCTTTTCCTCCATGACATCCAGCATGCACGCCACAGTCCAACGTCCTTCGTATCGGTTGCCATACTTTTCAGCTGCTCCACCCGGTAACGGCAAGGCGTGGTATCTCCTTCACTCATTCCAAAAAACTGCCCATCTTTCCGAATCTACTGGTCACAAAAGGACAGCTTGGTCGCCACTGATTTACCCGCCGCCCTCGCGGGAGTCTGCACCACTTCACAGGGGATCACGCGTCACCTTCGATGCGCCCAAAGACCCAGCCTTGGTGAACTGCTCCATTATACACCTTTGCCTGTGGTCCAGTTTTTGGGGCCAAGCTCAGGCCTCAGGTGCCGGCGGGCGGCCTCAGCCACTGTGCTGCCCGCGACTATTGCCACCTCAGCCACTCTGAGTTTTTTTGTTCACCTGCTCTGGCGTAAGTCTTCTCCTCGCCATCTTTGCCATCTAACATTTTACTTGGATTAGTTCTTGAGGGGCAGGTCAGGTTTCAGGTGCCGGCGGGCGGCCTCAGCCACTGTGCTGCCCGCGACTATTGCCACCTCAGCCACTCTGAGTTTTTTTGTTCACCTGCTCTGGCGTAAGTCTTCTCCTCGCCATCTTTGCCATCTAACATTTTACTTGGATTAGTTCTTGAGGGGCAGGTCAGGTTTCAGTCCAGCATATTGTCGTCCCAATAGTTGAGAAACTGGTTGATGGAATCTCTGAATGCGTCACTACTCGCCTTCTTCTTTCGATTTGCTATGCGTGAGATTTGGTCTTCACTGTGATTCGATATTTGCGTCTCTATGGTCTCCTCTGACGTAGTGTAGAGTTCCATAAGTTGTCCCCGCACAACTGAGAGGTTTTTTTCGTTTAGCATCGCTTCACAGAGGGTGATCGTGATCAATTCCATTGCAACCAGCCGTCCGAACAGCATCGCTGGAGATTCGATTGCATGTTTTCCGGTTTCGCACCTTCTACCTAGTTCAATCATAGTTCAATGACTCTCCTAAAGGTGGTTTGGGAAGATGTAACTCAGGCTTAAGACATCCGAACTGTGCATAGAATTCTGCTTCCTGCGCCTCCTGCTCCCGATGCTTGCGCTCGCCGTTGCTTGCGAAGACGCGGTGCCCGTCTTCCAGTAGCTGCCGTTTCCAGGCCCGTATCATGTTGGGATGAATCTCGTGTTCACTGGACAACTGGCTAATCGTCTTGCTGCCTTCAAGCGCTTCCAGCGCAATCCGAAACTTGTAGGCTTCCGAGTGCCGCCGCCGTTTCTTGACCATCGTGCTGCCCCTCCACAGGCTTGGTGACTTGCTCCATTATACACCTTAGCTTGTGGTCCAGTTTTCGGGGCCAAGCTCAGCATTCTGTCACGACAGGAATCTAGAGATAGAAGCAGAAATGGACTACTGGCTAAACTTTAGGGGCGCCGACCTAAGGGGGGGTGGATCTTTCGTTAATGAATCTCTCTAGAGCTCCTCTCAGATGGAGAATATCCACTACCGTTTATCAGCAGTTTGCAACCGGACGGCACACAGATATGCGTGGCGCGAAAATGGACGACGTTTCTCTGTTCCTCACAAAACTATCAGGAGTTGACCTATCTCGTGCAACCGGCCTGACCCAAGATGCATTGAATAACACAAGCATAGATTCAGACAATCCTCCCGAATTGAATGGCACTACTGATGCCAAGACTGGAGTATCAATAGTCTGGAATGGTAACCCTTTGCAAGATGAGTAGTAGCGCCACAGTAGACACCAACCATGGCGAGCAACTCTAGAATACTGAAGGAATGGCCAAGGGTCTCGATTTCACTCTGTGCAAGAACCTAGGCATTTGGTGCAGGTAGCTCGACACTTAGTGCAAAGGCATAACGCCCAGTGCCCCACAGTTTGTTTCAGGTAAGCATCTCCACAGCGGCGCCAAAACGCTATCCCCACGAACCGCAAGCAAGACAGGACTTAGAGACAAGACCAAGAAGGAAACTCTCTAACCGCGCCTCAGGCTTCGGCGCTGTCTGGCGCTGTGTGGCGTCGGCATTGCCGATTCAGCTGGGCATGGCATGTTTGTCTGAGAGAATGGTGATGAGGTCGATACAGGTGCTTACGGGTATCAGCGTGGGGGTTTTTCGAGACGGTGGTCAGGGCGGCGAGCGGCGCGGGGTTGTCTGAACGGGGATTTGGGGGGATTTCAGGGATGGGCTGGGATTGCTGGCCGAGCGCAGGTCTGGGTTGGGGGAGCAGAGTGGGACGCGAGGGCAGGCGCAAGGCCTGCCCCTACCGGAAGGGTTAGGGAGTGGGGGAAGTAGCGCCGAGACGACGCAAGGGCAGGCACAAGGCCTGCCCCTACCGGAGCGGGTTGGGGGATGGCGGAAGTGGCGACGGGGCGACGCGTGGGCACCCACAAGGGGTGCCCCTACAGGGGCGGTTAAGGGGGTGGCGGAAGTGGCGACGGGGCGACGCGAGGGCAGGCACAAGGCCTGCCCCTACGGGGAGCGGTTCGGGGG
>WTGY01000121.1 GCA_011523365.1 Caldilineaceae bacterium | reverse complement strand
CGCACAAGGGAGGGCCGAATAGGCCCGACCGCCCAGAACTGCAGTGGTTAGTGGTTAGTGGTCAGATTCGGCGGGCGCACCATTGGATGCCGCGGAGGATGGTTTTGCGGAAGTTGGGGTCGGTGTAGGTAAGATTGTCGTGGCCGGACTGGAAGCAGAAGACGCGGGCGTTTCTGAACTGGCGGGTCCAGCCGAGGACGTTCATGCTTTTGGGGTGATCGGTGGTGAGGAGGAGGTGGCTGTCGTCGGAGGCGCTGGCCATGGAGTAGGTCTCGTCGACCATTTGCCAGGGTTGGATGCCCTGGGTGATGGGGTGGGTGGGGTCGGCGATGTGGACGGAGAGCTCCTGTTCGTGGTCGTAGCCGAAGCTGCGATCAGAGATGCCGACGAGTTCGGACCAGAAGGGCCATTGTTCGTAGGCGAGGATGGCGTGGTGGAGGAGGAAGATTCCCTGACCGCTTTCGCCGAGCTTTTCGAGGACGGGGCGTGTGCGCTCTTCGGGCAGGCCGCGGGGCATGTTGTAGAAGAGGAAGACGTCGTAGGTGTCGAGGACGTTGCCGACGTCGGCGGCCCAGTTGGCTTCGAGCTGGATGTAGCTGTCGACCTGGGGCATGGCGCGGAAGACGGCGTGGAAGCCGGGTACGTCGAAGAAGTGGCCGCCGGTGATGACGGCGACTTTGATGCTGTCATTGTCGGACTGGTTGGTGCTCATCGTCTGTTATTTTCCTTTTTCACCAGGTGAATACGGTACCGAGGAGGTCGTTGGGACGATCGCGGAGGGTGTCGTAGATGCGTTTGGCCTCTTCGGCGGGGACAACGTCCTGCAGGAGGGATGCAAGGTCGATCTGACCGCGGCTGTGGAGGCGGGCGAGGTTTTCGAGGTCGTCGACGTAGAAGTGGCTGTTCTGTTTGAGGGTCAGGAGGCGGCGCTGGGCCATGTTGAATGGGTAGGTTACACGGTCGCGTCCGGCGATGAGGAGGACGCGTCCGCCCATTTTCATGGCGAGGATGAGCTGTTCCTCCATGCCGGGGACGCCGGCGAAGTCGAGGACGGCGTCGTAGGATGCGTCGGCGATTCGGGCAGACCAGCGGTCGCCCTCGACGTTGAGGGCTTGCTCGGCGGCGCCGATCTTTCGGGCCAAGTCGAGGCGGCGGTCGTCGACGTCGCAGATGGTGACGCGTGCGCCCTGGAGTGCGGCGAACTGGGCGGCAGCCTGGCCAATGCAGCCGGCGCCGACGACGAGGAGTTTTTCGCCGATCTGCGGGGCGGCGTTGCGGACTGTGTTGAGGGCAACGGCGGCCATGCCGTAGATGGCGGCCTCGCGGAGGTCGACATCGCTGGGGAGTTTGATGAGGAGATCGTCTTCGGCGACGACGATGTATTCGATATGGGCGCCGGTGCTTGCGCCGATGAAGATGTGGTCGCCGGTTTGGAGAAGCTGGGTATCGGG
Source organism: Caldilineaceae bacterium (assembly GCA_011523365.1). Classification (GTDB taxonomy): domain Bacteria; phylum Chloroflexota; class Anaerolineae; order Caldilineales; family Caldilineaceae; genus Bin5. Next base: position 1,728 of record WTGY01000121.1, on the reverse strand, counting down.
GCCGGTCTCAATGACGCGGCCGACGGTCTGATAGCCGTACGGCATGGGCAGGAGGTGGTCGCCAGGGGCGTAGTTGCCTCTGTGGAGCTGGTTGCGTTCGGTGCCGTTGGTTATGCCGGAGTAGAGGGTCTGTATTCTGATATGGTTGGTGTGGGGCGGGGCGGGATCGGGCCAGTCGGGGACGAGGACTTTTTCGCGGATGTTGTCGGGCCTGTTTCTGAGTACAATGGCTCTCACGGGTGGTTCAGCCTTTCGGGAGGTTGCGTGAAGTCGGGGAAGAACACCTGTCTATCCGCGAAGGGACGCGAAGGACACCGATTTATCCGCGAAGGGACGCGAAGGGGCGCGAAGAAAACCTTGCTTGATTCGCGGAGGACGGTATCAGGCCTGGCGGTGGCTGCGCGGTTAATGTGTTGATCTGCTGGTCATGTGGTGCAATGTAAGGGTCAGGTGGGGTCAGGATGCCATATATTTGAGAAGGGCGCAATGCGGTTTTGGGAGACTAGCGATGGCTATGCGAAAGAGCAGTTTGTGGAGGGATAGTTTCCTGGTGGCGATAGAGCGGGGGGCGCTGGCTGAGGCAATTGCGGTGTTAGAAGGGGAGAAGACGGCACATGCGGGCACGCCGCGGCAGGCTGTGAAGCTGGAGGCGGTGAAGGTGATGCGCGGTCACCATGGGGAGGGGAGCGCTGCGTTGTATGAGGCGGCGATGGCGTTTGCCTGTTCAGAAAGTGAAGGTGCGCAGGAGGTTGGGCTTGTGCTGCTGGGGCAGTTGTTCGGGCACGATCCGGCGGAGGTGACCGGTGTCATTCTGAGACTGGCCGACAGCGAGAATTGGGAGGTGCGGGAGTGGGCGGCGAGTGCGTTGAGGCGGGTGATCAGCGAGAATTTCGGTGCGGTCTATCCGACGGTGAAGGCGTGGACCGGGCATGAGTCGCCAAATGTGCGGCGGGCGGCGGCGGTGGCGAGCGCGTGGTCGGCGGGGGACTGTACGGAGGAGCAATGCCGGTTGTTGCTGGCGGGGTTGACGCCGCTGCTGGAGGATGACGATCCGTACGTACGCAAGAATATGGGGGCGTTTGCGATTGGGGACAGTTTTCTGAAGGCGCAGCCGGAGTTGGTGGCGGCGTGGTTGGGGCGGGCGAGCAGTCATCCGAGGGCGCAGTGGAATGTGGCGATGGCGCTGTCGGCGGCGGAGGCGGCGAAGCACTTCGGGCTTTTGTCGGGGCTGTTATGCGGGCTGGCGTCGGACGAGCGGAATGTGGTGCGCAGGGCGGTGTACAGGGCGGTTTTGAATCTGGGGAAGCGGGTGCCGGAGGATGTCAGACCGTTGATTGAGGCGTGGAAGGATGATCCTGTGCGACGGCATGTTTATGATCATGTGAGGGAGAAGATGGGGGAGGGTAGTGGGTAGGTCTGGGTATTGTGGTTGAACGGTAATTGCGATCCGCGAACGGGCTGGAAGAAGACCCCATTTTCCGCGAAGGGACGCGAAGGGGCGCGAAGAACGGCTTTCTTTGTCCAGGATAGGCTGCGTGTACGAGGGCACCCACAAGGGGTGCCCCTACGGGTATGAGTGGGATTAGGGCACGTCCAGTGTGCAGATCGGGAGCGGGGGTTGGGAGCCCGGTGGAAGAGGCACCTGCTGGGGACGGGGCGTATGGTCGATGAGGCTGGTTTAGGGGGGGCGTTGCGGGGGCGGAGCCCCCGCACAAGGGAGGGCCGAAT
>WTGY01000181.1 GCA_011523365.1 Caldilineaceae bacterium | reverse complement strand
AACTGCAGTGGTTAGTGGTCAGTGGTCAGTGGTCAGAGGAGGCGCTTCACCTACTTCATGGCTGAAAGCGGACTGGTCATAGCTCAGTCGTTACCCGAGGTATCAGAAAGTTTGCCCCATTTGGGAATTAATTATCAGGCGTAATGCTCTTGACAGATAGAGCCGCAAGCATAGGCTGAACAGGTGCTGCCGCAGAGGAGATCCGGAATGCAAACTTACTCTTCGAACTTGAACTTGCAGGCACTGGAGGATGGGACGGCGCTGCCGGAGATGGTGACGCCGCCGCCGGGGCCGGAGTCGATCAGGTTGACCGAGCGGCTCAGCAAGGTGGAGCCGCCGACAAGCTCGGTGATTCCGCGGGGGCAGACGCCGGTGTTCTGGGAGCGGACGCGGGGTGCGAACATTGTGGATGCCGACGGCAATGTTTATGTGGACTTGACGGCAGGCTTCTGCGTGGCGACGGCGGGGCACAGCAACCCGCGCATCGTGCAGGCGATTGCGAAGCAGTCGGAGACGATGATGCACAGCCAGGGCGGGCTCAACCCCAACAGGAACAGGGTCGAGCTGGCGGAGAAGCTGTCGGACCGGGCGCCGGGGGAACTGTCGGTGTCGCATATCGCCAACACGGGCGCAGAGGCGGTGGAAACCGCGCTGAAGACTGCGCGGATCTTTACGGGCAAGCACAAGATCATCGCTTTTCAGGGCGGCTTTCACGGCAAGACGACGGGGGCGCTGTCTGTCTCCTCGCAGAACTACTACCGAGCGCCGTTTCAGAACATGCTGGCGGATACGACGCACGTGCCGTACGCGTATCCCTATCGCTGTCCGACGCATACGGACGGGGACGACTGTTTCTTCTGCGACGGCGGCTATCTGGAGCATGTGCTGACGATGCCGGACTCGGGCGTAGCGGACGTGGCGGCGATCATCATGGAGCCGATCCAGGGGCACGGGGGCTGGATTGTGCCGCCGAAGAAGTTTGTGCAGACGGTGCGGCGGTTGTGCGACGAGCACGGGATCCTGCTGATTGCCGACGAGATCATCACGGGGTTCGGGCGGACGGGCAACTGGTTCGGCATGGACGAGTACGACGTGGTGCCGGACATCATGGTGGTGGGCAAGGGGCTGGCGAGCGGTTTCCCGATTTCGGCCACGATTATGTCGGAGGAGGTGGCGGAGGCGTGGGGGCCGATGATGCACACGAGCACCTTTTTGGGCAATCCGGTGGGCTGTGCGGCGGCGCTGGCTTCGCTGGCGGAGATCGAGGAGAGGAACCTGGTTGAGCGCGGCGCGGAACTTGGAGACTACTTTATTGCGCGGCTGCAGGAGCTGCAGCAGGAGCACCATTTGATCGGTGAGGTGCGCGGGGTGGGCATGATGGTGGGTGTGGAGTTCGTCAGGGATAGGGAGACACGTGAACCGGCGACGGAGGAGGGCGCGCGCGTGGTTGACGGTCTGCTACAGCGGGGCGTCATTTCGACGAATTACGGGGGTTCCTACCACAACGTGCTCAAGATGTCGCCTCCGCTTGTGATCACGCAGGAGCAGCTCGACTACGCGATCGAGGCGATGAATGAGAGCCTCTCTTCTGTAGAAGCCGCGCTTTAGGCGAGCCGCGGGCGGCTGGTCGAAGTAATTTGAGGCTGCGCGTTGCAACCGGAGACCGAGATGCTACGCATTGGCATTCTCTATCCGCTGCACTCGGCCGAGGACGATTACCCCGCCATGGCGGCGAGGCTGGAGCCGCCTGTGGAGGTTCGGGTCGTCCACACTGATGCTGTCGACCTGCATACGGTTGAGGACTGCCGGCGCACGGGGGACTGGGCGCATTTGGGGCCCGGCGCGGCGGAGCTCAAGGCAGGCGGCGTGGACGTGTGCATGTGGGCGTGTACGAGCGGCAGTTTTGTCTACGGGCTGGCCGGTGCTGAGGAACAGGCGCGGCAGCTCGGGAACTACCTGGGGGTCCCTGCCTCCAGTACATCACTTTCCTTTGTAAACTCCATACAGGCGCTGGGAATCAGGCGGGTGGCGGTTGCGGCCACTTACCCGGAGGCGCTGGCGACCGAGTTCGTCGGTTTTCTAGCGGAGGGCGGCATCCAGGTGGTGCATCTGGGCAGCCTGGGGATTTGGACTGCGGTTGAGGTGGGCGAGGTCGGTGGAGAGGAGGCTATCGACTTTGTGCGGGCGAATGACCGCGCCGGTGCTGAAGCCATTCTGGTTCCCGATACGGCCTTGCATACGGTTGCGTTTTTGTCTGAGTTGGATACCGCTGTTGGCAAGCCGGTGTTGACGGCGAACCAGGTTACGATGTGGGAGGCGCTGCGGCTGGGTGGACGGGTCCAAAGGCAAGAAGGTTTCGGCCAACTATTTGCCGTCGCCGAGGAGAGGGTAGGAGAACGGGAGTGAAGGGCCACTTTCGAGAGTATTGCGAAGGCGACCTGCCGGCCCTTGGCGGACTATTCGCGCGAGCCGACTCTCTTGACGGCGCGACGCGTGCGCTGGGGCCCGAGGCGGCTGACGAATTACCGCTTTTTGCGTTTGCGCCGCGTTATCCACTCGGACTCGAGCGCGGCTTGACCCACGACGAGGTGCGCAGTCGATTGGGACGCCGTCTGGCTGAGGTCAAGAGGATGGTGCTTGTCGCGGCAGAGGGCGCTGCCATCGATGCCTGCGTGACCGTATACCCGGTGGGCTCTGGAGGGTCGTGGATGCTCGACTGGGTGGTGGATCCCGGGAAGCGGGAGACGGGTGCGGTGGATGGGATCGTTCAGGCGGGTCTGGAGCGCATCAAGCATCTGGCGTCGGAGGGTAGGCGTGGTGCGGCCGCAGAGTGCAGTGTCGAGGCGCGGAGGTTGCGTGAGGACGGTGAAGTAATGGCTGGTTTGAGCAGCGCCGGATTCCGGGCAGTGCGGACGTTTGTGATCATGGCTTGCGATTTGGGTTCGGCGCCTACAGCGATACAGTCGAAAGAGTGCGTTCCGGAGGGCATATCGCTGCGGAGTTTCCGGTCAGGCGATGGGCAGGCCTGGATTGCGGCTTTCAACGCTTCGTTTTCGGACCATTGGGGCGGGTTTTCGTATTCGGACGTGAGCTGGGCGCGACACGCTACTTCTCCCCGATTTAGAGAGGAGATAAGCGTCGTGGCGGAGGCGGGGGGGATGTTCGCCGGCATCTGTCATTGCGCGCCGAGTCTAAATCCCAAGGAAAAGGGGCTCGCGCATCTCCACATTCTCGGTGTCCGTCCGGAGTTCAGACGCCGCGGCCTGGGGATCTGTCTGATGATGGAGGCATTGGGCCGGTTGCGGGAAAACGGGTTTGAACGAGTCGAACTGGATATGGATAGTCAGAATTTCAAGGCGCTTCCGCTGTACGAGCGACTGGGCTTCCGGGAGCAGGAGGCGATCACGATTTATCGGAGGCATTTGGGGGTGTAACGGGCGGGCGGACGCGGAGAACGCCTTTCTTTATCCGCGAAGGAACGCGAAGGGGCGCGAAGAACACCTTTCAGACCGCGGAGGTCGCGGAGAACACCTTTTTTCCGCGAAGGCACGCGAAGGGACGCGAAGAATACCAGAGGTGTATCGAATCACGTTTTCTTGCTGCCCGGACCTACGCGGGTCAGCGCTTTGCTACGGCAATTCGTTGTTCTGACGAGCGTAATCTATCCCCAAGTGTCGGTTGACAGTTCATTGGACAGTACACAGCTGGATTGGGGAGGATTGAATCGATGAGAATTGCTCTGTTTGCACATGATGACCACAACCACGTTGGCATTGTAACCGACTTCGGTATGCTGGATTTTTCGCGGGCGTACCAGGCGCAACAGTTGATCCAGCTCGGCGACGAAAGCCCGCAGCTGATCACTGACATGGTTGCCTTGATGAAGGCGGGACTGTTTAACGCGGAGACATTTCAGTCCACTATGATGTTTGTTTTTGAGCATCATCTGAATGGCGCGTTCACGGTCACGGATCCCACGCTGCGCACTCCGATTCCGCAGCCGGGCAAGCTGATCGCGCTGGGTGGAAATTATTCGCATCCCGGTGAGGAGGACCCGGATGAGCCGCCGCTCTTTTTCAAGCCGACCTCTTCGATCATCGGGCCGGGCGAGCCGATCGTCTTCCGGCGGGGTCTGAACGTGGTGGAGCCGGAGATCGAGTTGACGGTTATCATCGGAAAGGAGGGCAGCCACATTGCGCGGGCGGATGCGAACGAGTACGTGGCCGGCTACACGCTGCTGAATGACGTGACGGCGCGAGATTTGCAAAACGTTGCGTTCGAGGTGCAGCGTCCGTGGTCGTACACGAAGGGGGTCGACACCTTTACTCCGATCGGGCCGCATGTTGTGCTGCAGGGCGCGGTCAGCGATCCACACAATCTGGCGATGACGATGCGTGTGAATGGCGAGGAGATCGAGCACGCCAATACGAACACGATGCTGTTTCAGATTCCCGTACTGATCGAGTATATCAGCCAGTACATGCGGTTAGAGCCGGGCGACATGATCGCCACGGGGACGCCGGTGCATCCGCCGGGGCTCAAGGTGGGAGACACGGTTGAGCTGGAGATCGAGGAGATTGGTGTCTTGAGCAATCCGGTGGTGGCGGATAGTTGAGACGGGAGAAGGGCGAAGGCTGCGCTTTGACGCGGCGGCTGCAGGGGGAGTGGGGCCGACAGAAGGTGCGCTGGTGGGCGGGATAGAGGGGGAATTGCAGATGGCGGAGGTGCATCAGACGCTGGGGGCGATATATCCGGACGATATGTGGCTGGATCACGACATCAACCGGATGCTGGATGAGTTTCGCAAGTATCTGCCGGAGCATGTGCCGATGGTGTCGGCGCGGACGCATGTGCCGATGTTTGCGGAGGATGCTGAGCCTGAAGAAGGCAGCAGCGTGGAGCTGGGCATCTGGCTGGCGGAGAACGGGGACATAGAGGCCGCGGCCGCCAGATTGATGCGACTGAAGCCGACCGTTTTCGCGTACTACTGCACGACGGCCAGCTTTGTGCAGGGCGTTGCCGGAGACAAGGCGCTGAAGAAAAGGGTTGAGGATGCGACGGGGTTGCCGTGCACAACCGCCAGCAGCGCAATCGTCGAGGCGCTACACTGCCTGGGCGTGCGGCGCGTGGCGACGGCGTCGCCGTACATGGAGGACGTGAACCAGGCGCTTATCCGTTTTCTGGCCGAGTGCGACATTGAGGTGGTGAACAGCAATCCCCTGCACTATCTGCAGGACCACGGCATTGTGCCGCCGGAGACGATTCGCGAGGCGGCACTCAGGTCGGACGTGGCGGAGGCGGACGCGGTGTTGATCAGCTGCACGGGGCAGAAGACGGCCGACTTCATCAGCGACCTGGAGGAGGAGATTGGGAAACCGGTGGTTACGTCGAATCAGGCGACCGGCTGGCAGGCGTTGAAGATGATGGGGATGGAGCCGCGTTTGCCCAGGCGCGGCGTATTGTTTGAGAACTGAATCTCATTGCCAGAAAACGAGGATTTGTCTATATGGCCCGCAAAATCAGGATTTCATTTGAGAAACATAACGTGTCCGCGGTGGCTGAGCTGCTTGATGACGCGGCGCCGCTGACGGCCGAGGCGGTCTGGAATGCGCTGCCGTTGGAGGGCGAAGCCTATCATGCGAAGTGGGCGAACAACGAGGTCTATATTCTGACGCCGCCGTTTGCGGAGAAGGATCCCGGGAGAGAGAATGCCACGGTCTTCCCGATTCCGGGCGATTTTCTCTATTTGCCGGTGCCGCCGGGCAGCAACGTACCGCCCTTTTTGCGGGAGCAGTGCCGGGAGACGGGGCTGATCGATCTGGCGATCTTCTATGGGCGGGAGAATTATCTGCTGGGGCCGGAAGGGCATATGCCGGGCAATTTGTTTGCCACGATAACGGAGGGGCTGGAGGAGCTGGCTGCGGCCTGTCAGGATCTGTGGCGGAACGGGGCCGGGGATGAGCGGATGGTCATCAGTCGGGTTGAGGAGTAGTCATTCCACGGCTGATGCGCCGGGGAAGCTTGCCGTGGAGACCAGGGAACTTCGACGTTTGTATGACCTGCAATGTGCAGGCCCGTATTGTTGTCAGTCCACAAGGGCACCCACAAGGGGTGCCCCTACGGTTAGTTGGCCGGCGGCCGATCGTTTTAGTCCTCGTATTTTTCCTTCGACATGCGATGGCGGGAGGTGAAATTCTCGCCGTCGGACAGCGGCATCAGACCTCCGATTATTTCGCTGCGGCGGCCCATGTGGGCTGACTGCGGTTCGGTTATGCGTTCGAGCTCGGCGTCGGTTATGGGTAGCGTGTAGCGGACCTGGGGCTGGAAGCGCTGGAACTCTTCGGCGTAGGCTACGAGGGCGCTGTTTCCGGAACTTCCGTCGGAGGTTTCGGCGCGCTTGCGGGCGTAGGGTCCTCCGTAGTACTGGCTGGCGATCTGGTCGAGTGCGCGCACTTTTTTGTCGATTACGTCGGTGATGTCGATGTAGAGGTCGACGCGGGCGGTGCCGGCGTATTCGAGGCTGTTGTTGCCGATGTAGGCGGTGGGGTTCATGAAGTAGATGACGGGAACGGGGTGGCGTTCCTGGCGGCCGCGGCCGGACCCCATGGCGAGCTGCCAGGCGTAGAGGGTGCACTGGCCGGTGGTGCCGTGCATTTTGAAGCCGCCGCTCTCGAAGGGGTGGTGAGTGATGAGCATGTCGGGCTTTACGGCGCGGATGACTTCGGCGATGGCCTCGATCTTGTCCTGGGTAACGAGGATGTCGTCGTCTTCGAAGCCGAGGTCGCGCACGTCGTCGAAGCCGAGGATGCGGCAGGCGCGACGGACCTCTTCCAGCTTTTCCTCGACGGCCTGGGCGACGAATTGTTCTACATCCAGTTCGGCGCCGGCGCGGCGCCGCTGTTCGCCGAGTTCCCAGTGGTGGGAGCGCACGCCGGTGGTGAGGATGGCTGCGGTTACGCGGTCGCCCTGGTCTACGTGGTGGGCGAGGGTGCCGCCGGCCATGTCGAAGCTGTCGGCGGGATGGGCGGCGACGAGGAGGATGTGGATGGGTCTGCTGGCCATGGTTGGTTTCCTGTTTTGTGGTATCGGGGGCGTTAGGGCACCCACAAAGGGTGCCCTAACTACGGGGCGATTCGAGTATCGGCTGGGCACACACGAGGGCACCCACAAGGGGTGCCCCTACAGTTGGTTGGCGGATGCGAGGTTGTGCTATTGCTCCTCCAGGGCGGGGAAGAAGGTGAGTTCGGCGCCGAAGTTGGACATGGCGGCGACTGAATCGCCGCGGAGGCGTACTTTGATGTCGCGGGTGCGGTGGCTGAGAATGATGTCGCGTTCGGTCAGATTGAATTGGATGGTGATCCAGCGGTTGATGGGTGGCTGGCTGAGGACCAGGTAGCCGTCGTGGAGGCGGGGCGAGTCGTCGAGGCCGTCTAAGCTGACTGCGTCCATTTCGACCCAGCTGGGCAGGCGCACGAAGAGGGGACCCGGGCGCTTGGCGCGCACGCGCATGTGGCTATGTGTATAGGGCGATTCAACGTCAATGGCTTCGGTTTCGTGGTCGAAGTGTAGATTCACGTAGTGGCCCGTTGGGGTCGTGTCGACGGCTTGCCGGTAGACTTCACAGAGTGACGCTACGGCGCCGCCGACGATGTCCATGTTGAAACTGATGCGCTGGGCGTCGATGGCCTTGTGGCCGTAGGGCGCGGGGAAGCCGAATGCGCCGAGGTGCCTGTTGGCGACGTCGCGTTTGCCGTCCTCGTTGCGCGGGTTGTCGGGTTCGCGGATGAAGGAGAGGTCGCGCAGCTGGGAGGGAAGCATGTGGCAGCGGAGGATGCGCTCGGCGTCTTCATAGTATTGCGGATAGCCCCACTGCCCGAGCAGGAGTGCGGTTTCGACGATGTCGCCGGTGTTGTTTACCTCGCCGCGGTCGGGATCTCTGTCGTCGTCACTGCTTTCGATAACCCAGCCAAGCTGATCGCGAATGTCGTTGAGCCCGTTGTCGTAGAAGGCGCGGACACGCTGCATCAGGCTCGCGTTGCGGGTCAGGTCGGCCAGTTGGGCGAGCGAGGACATGACGCAGGTGGTGGAGTGTGTATGGGCGCCGAAGGTCTCGCGATCGTAGGCGCCCGACGGGAGGAAGAACTCGTCTGTGGCTTTGGCAGCGAGCTCAATTGCCAGGTCGAGCGCGCCGGCGCAACCGGTGTGGCGGTGCAGCTTGACAAGGGGGCCGATCGCCCGCGCCAGTCCGATTATGAATGTTGTGGAATGGAATTCGAACCTGCTCTCAATCCGATCTCTATCCCAGCCCTTGTGCGGATGCCACAACTCCTGGATGGCACGTATGCTACGCTCTGCCAGCTCGATTGCCGGTGCGCTGCGGCGGAAACGGGCCAGGGCGTAGAGGGCGTGAAATCCCTCGCGGACGTGGTGGGGATAGAAATGGACGAGGGGGCCGTCTATGCGATCGCGATTAAGGGGAAGGGGAAGATCGCCGGAGTAGGAGAGGAAGGCGGCGCGGGCATGGCGGTCGATGCAGCCTTGATCCAGGTTGAGGCCGAGGACGTCTTCGGCGTTGAGGAGGGCGTTGAGATGGCGGCCGGGTACGTGCGCCTCGGAGGCTGAGGTACTGAAGCTGAGGAAGGCCTCCGGCCAGACCTGGGAGCCGAAAAAGGGTACGTCGTCGTCATCGGCGTTGAAGACCGAACACATGGTGCGGCATCCCAGCCTGATGGCGCCGGCGATGTCGGTCGTGTTGACATTGGCTAACATGGGCTTAGGGTCCTTCGTTTTCGGTTTCAGGTCGGTAATGAAACTGGAATCCGTAGAGGCTGCTCTCCAGCAGTGAGAAGCAGATGCGTACGGGCTTGTTCCAGAGTTGGCGCAGGTCAGGCGAGTCTTTCCAGGCGGCCTGGTGCCATATCTGGCGGGCGGGGGCGTGAAGGGGTATGGCGTCGTCCAGGCTGAAGCCAGGATAGGGTTTCAGCTCCGAGTCGAGGAGGGCGACGCGGATCAGTCCGTAGGCGCAGTCGGCGTTGACGCGGAGGGCGTTGCCTTCGAACACGAACTGCTTGGTGATGACCTGGCCGGCTTCGTATTTGGGACGGAGCGCGGCCCAGGCGTCCTCGCGCAGGACGATGGCGCCGATGCTCCGCTGCAGGGGCAGGTCGGGGCGGACATGATCCATCATGGGGCTGCCGATGCCGTGGCGGGTGAGGTCCTCGATGTGGCGGCGGGAAGCTGCGGCGGAAGGGAGGGGGGCGTGATTGGATACGCCGGCGGGGCGCGTGTCGCGTTGCTTGTGGGGGAAGGCGGAACAGGGGATGACCATTTTGCCCTGGTGCAGGAGGTAGCCGGCTACGGTGTGGCAGAAGTAGCCGTAGTACTGGCTTCCGGGCGGGCCGTTGTCGGCCCATGGCCGGTAGCCGTCGGCGCGGAAGAAGCGTTGGCCGTCGCGGCTGGTGTAGAGGGCGGCCTTGGTGTGGAACTGATCGCGCTGGTTGCTGCCGTTGCGGTTGACGAGCCACTGGTGTTCGCCGTGCGCTTCCTCGACGATGCCGATGTAGAGGCCGCCCTCTTTGCGCACGGACATGGTGTGGAACTCGACATTGGGGCCGACGCTGGGATCCCAGTCGCTCGAGAGGATTATCTGTTTGGGCGACCAGTTGATGAAGTCGTCGCTCTCCTGGCGGCCGATGGTGCGGACGTGGAGGTGACTGGCGAAGGCGTGGGAGGCCTGGGAGTAGCCGACCCACTTCTTGTAGGCGTCGTCCCAGATGACGCGCATCTGGTGGTGGTGGCGGAAGCGGGAATCGTCGCTGATGACGTGCCAGTGGATGCCGTCGGGCGAGGCGGCGACGCGGGACATGACGCGCCGGCCGCGGCTGACGGCTTCAATAGAGGGATTGTAGACGGCGAGGAATTTCCGCTTAGGGTCGCTGCGATCGGGATTGAGGACGATGGTGCCGTTGTCGAAGTCGCGGACGACGATATTGGTCTTTGGGCTGTCCTGGAATGGCTGACAGTCGTCGCGCAGGGGTTTGCGCCAGTGCAGGGCGTCGTCGGACTCGGCGTAGCAGAGAACGACTTCGGTGCCCTGGGCGGTGTTGGTGTTGCCGCTGACCAAGGTCTTGTACCACATTTTGAAGAGACGGTCGTCGGGGTCGTAGAGGGCGGCGGCGGGCACGCAGGTGAAGTGGTATCGTTCCCAGGGGAGGTTCTCGAACTCGATCAGGGGCGGTTCTGCCTTTTGCGGGGGTGGGATGGTTCGTTCGGCGTCGATCAACTCGTCGAGGATGTAGTTGTCGAGGAATAGCTGCTTCTGCAGGCCGACGTGCTTGAAAGGGAGGCGGTAGTCGGGGTTGAAATAGGGGTAGGTGCCGGGATCGACTGCTCTGTCGCGGGCCCAGGTTTCGTCCATGCGGCGCTGCACGTCGACGATTTCGGAGTCGTATCTGGCTTCGGGGGTTTCGGGTTGTTGTTCTGTCATTTGTGGTCAGTAGCCAGCATGTGCTTATTCTTGAATGTTGATGGCGGGGGATGAACTGTTTTGGGACTTACCTTGAGAATTCCTTGGTTAGAGTGGGCTACACGACGATCCAACATCTGACTGAAACAGGCAGGGAGCTCGAACTTCCTGCTTGGCGTTGGAACCTCGGAGGCATTCCCGCCGTTAAACGGGCAGATTTGCCTAGCCAGGCCCGGTGTCAAAAGCAGACTACAGAGACTCTGAAATGAAACTCTCTCAGACCTTCAAGCAAAGTCCTGCCGCTCTCCTTATGAAGAGCCCGCGGTTCAGGCAGGTGGGCACTGTGTCGGCAGTTGCCCTGCTCATCCTGTTGGCGTCGGCAGCTGTCCTTGTCTTTCGGGCGTACATTGAGGGCAAGGAGATCCGGGAATACGTTGGGGGTCCTTTCAGTTCGCAGCTCCTCTACCTACAAGGGTGTGCACCGGGCACTGGGAATGGTGTTGTGCAGGCTAGCACTGCAGCCTCTCTGTTGGAGCAGTTCGACGAGTGCCGACGGGCAGCAGGTGGACGGCCCGGCTATTACGTTTATGACTTCAATATCGGGAGGTCGGTGTCTCTTTCAAGAGCAGACATGGAACAGTTCAGGAAGTATGAGGTACTGACTTTTCCTGATTCAGTCACAGGAAGGGTCGGGAACAGCCTGAACAACCCATTCAACAAGATCATACCCTTCGAGGAGTTCATGGGCTTTGAGCATGACTGCAGTTTTTCCGTTGAGAACCAGGAATCAAGCTGCAGCTTTGCGCCGGTAAAGTGTGATTCGAGCCGCGACGCGATCTCATGCTCTGTGTTTGATCCGCGTAAAGGGAGATTTGATTCTCACGTCATCAAGCGGGACAGGGCGCTCGAACTGCTCCTGCCGCAGGGGTACATCAACGGACCTGACCTCTTCAAGCTGTTGAAACCGCGCTTTTTCCCAGTTCTTGAACGGTAGCAGGCCGAGCCCGGTCTGATACTCAGCCGGCTTGCCGGCGCCGGCGCCTACAACTGCTCCGATGGACTACCGATTTGGAGCGGTTCATTCTTCACCCGTCGATGGGCGTAGAGCTCCTGAACGGGCTCTGGCAGCTTGTCGAAAATGTGGGCGGGAATAAAGGCGCAGTTGCGTTTGCCGTAATCGACGCTTAGCCACCAGGGCGAGTAGCGGGCGACGACTGAGGTCCTGATGTCGTCGGTAGCGTTGGCGCCGGCGGAGTGCCAGATGCGGCTGTCGATGAGGATGACGTCGCCGGCGTCGCCGCAGATTTGCTCCTCGTGGGGAATGGAACTCATGCCGTCGATGCCATCGTTTTGACCGCGGGGATTGCGGGGGTCGCGGTGCGTGCGGGGGACGACCCAGGTGGCGCCATTCTCGGGCGTGAAGGGGTAGAGCATCCAGATCGAGGTGATACTCATAATGGTGTCGGGAAAGGGTTGATTGATAAGGCCGCAGAAGGAGGCGTCGGTCAGGTCGTGGGGCCAGTCGGTGTGGAAGTTGCGCCATTCGGGTGGATTCCTGTAGGGAGGCACGCTCTTGAACTCGGTCTGGGAGATTTTCACCTTGGCATGGTTGAAGGCGGTGCGCGCGATTTTGAGGAGACGCGGGTTGGCGAAGTAGGGGGCCAGGGACAACATGTGGGTGACGGCAGACCAGTCATGCTTGTTGTACGCCTCTAGGCCGGCTTGCATATTGTTGTCTATGTCCTGACGGACCTGGCCGACTTTGTCCTGGGGAATGACGCCTTTCAGAAGGCAGTAGCCCTCCAGTCGAAGTTGCGTGATCTCTTCCATATTGCGTCTTCCTTTCGGGGCAGCTTCGCGGCGACCGGTTTTTCGCCCTGCATTGGGACCTGGCAGGGCGTTCAGAGTCGGGACTGACTAAAGATCATAGGGCAGGACAGGTGGAAAGAGGGATTGTTCCACCTGTCCTGCCTTTGCTTTTTTGGTTGACCCCACTATGCGCCGGGTGATGCCTTTATACGGTGAGGCATGGATGGGGCATCAGCAATTCGGCGCGTGTAATCACCTAGCGCCAGTCATCGACCGAAGCCGTGCCGGCGTAGTTGCAGCCCATGATGCGCCAGTAGCCGTTGGTCTCGCCGCCGACGACTACGACGTGGATTTCGTCTTCCCTGTAGATGGGAATCAGCTCATCGCTAGCGGCCTTGAGCTTGGTGGCGTATGGCTCGACGCCGTTGAGGGCGTGGGGGTAGACGTAGTTCTCGATCAGCTGGTAGTCCCAGTAGACGCCGGCGGGCATGGTGGCGTTTTGGTAGACCCACTGGATCAGTTTTTCCTTGGTGTCGAAGCCGCCGCGGTCGATGAACTGTTGGGCGGTGATGGGATCGAGCACGAAGGTGGGCGGATTGTGCGGGTTGAGGCCGCGCAGCATGTTGCGGACGTGGTCCTGCCAGTGCTTTGCGCGCAGGCCGAGGTTGAAGGCGGTGGAGCGGCAGCCGCCGAAGACGCTGACGGCACTCTGATCGGCTTCGAAGCCGTGCTGGACGTGGAAGGGGACCCAGGGGCTGCGTTCTTCGTTTTCGGCGAAGGTGACGCTGTTGTAGGCGTAGTTGTTGCCCTGGGAGCCGAGATAGGTCTCTTTGGGAACGGAGCCGCCCTGGAGGTTCTGCGAGAGCAGGCCGTAGGCGCGGCCGATGGTGGCGTTGGCGTGGTTGTATGGGCCCATGGCGCCGATGCCCCAGTTCATGCCGATTTCATGGCGGACGGGACCGTTTACGACGGCCATGGAGGCGGCGGAACTGGTTGTGCTGGCGCGGGCCGAGGCGCCGGTTGCTGCCAGGGCGAGGATGACGGGGAGGTACTCGGGTTTGGCACCGGCCATGACGGCGTTGACGGCGACCTTTTCGACGGTGTACTCCCAGGCCTCGCGGGTACCTGTCGGGCGCATGCGGCCTACGACGGTGTCGGGGCTGCGGCTGGTGCCCTCCAGCATGGCTGCGACCCGCTCCTCGGTGGGGAGGATGATGGGCAGCATGTCGGTCCAGAGATTTTCAGCGAAGAGCTGGTTCAGGTTCTCCTCGGTGTCGGGCTCGACGAAGCGGGGGGTGGAGCGGTCAAAGTCGTGGGCGCGGGTCTCGTCGGCTGACTTGGGCCGCGTGAGGGCGGCGATGACTTCGCTCATGAAGGGACGGCCGGTAATGTCGTCAGGGCCGTCGACGTAGGCCCTCAACTGGGCGGGCGAGCGGCCCATCACCGGTTGGGGCACAAAGGCGTGGCGCAGATAGGGTATTCCCTGCTGAAGCGTGGAGGCCTTCACCAGATCCAGAAAGATACCGGTCTGGATGGAGGCTGTGGGGACGTTGTACTCGGTTTCCAGAATAATGCATTGGTCGGCGACCGCCGGCGCGCAGGTACTTCAATGGCCGACGGCCATGACGGCCCCCGCTCCTTTCTGCTGGATTTCCTTGTAAAGGTTCTCGTCGCGTTCGGTATAGACGCCCGACTTGCGGCGGACTTCAATGTTGATGTCGGGGCGGTTGTCGCGGAACCAGTTGGCCATCTGCTCGACGAGGATGTCGCCGTCGTCGAAGCGGCAGTCGACGAGGTAGACGGTCTTGCCGGCCAGGTCGCTGACGCGGGGGGCGAGATGTTTCTGGTCGATCTGGGGCGGGTAGCCCATTGGGTTGTGGACCTTCAGATGTGATCCCATGTTTGGCTCCTTTGGGTTCATTTGGGACATAAGTGCTTGTCTGGGGTCATTCTGGCATGGAATGGAAAAACTGGAAAGCGTAGATACTGGCTTCACTGATGGTGAAGTGGATGCGGACGGGCTTGTTCCAGAGTGTGCGCAGGTCGGTCTTGCCTTGCCAACTGACGGTGTGCCAGATCTGGTCGGGTGGGCCGATGAGCGGGTCGCAGAGGTCAGCTGAGAATCCCTCGTAGGGGGTGAAGGTAGGGTCGAGGAGCTCGACCTGCAGGTAGCCATAGCTGCAGTCGGCGTTTACGCGCAGGGCGTCGCCTTCGAAGACGAACTGTTTGGTGAAGACCTGGCCGGTCTCGTATTCGGGGACGAGCTTTGCCCAGCCGTCCTCGCGCAGGATGAGTCCGGCCACGGCGCGCTTGAGACGGGAGTCGCCCTGCAGCGCCTGGCGGGCGTGCCAGGCGTCGTGTTGAAGCTTGTATTTCTCTCGTGGATAAAGGGGACTGGGAGGCTCCTGAGTGTGCCAGCTCTGCTTCTGGGGATTGCCGCTGTAGGGGATCACCATCTTGCCGTTGTGGACCAACTCGCCGGCGGGGGTGAAGCAGATGAAGCCGTAGTCCTGGTCGCCGGGTGAGCCGGTGTCCACCCAGGGGCCGGGGCCGCCGACGCGGTGCCAGCGTTTGCCGTCGCGGCTGGTGTAGAGGCCGAGGCGGGAGAAGGCCTGGTCGCGCCAGTTGTGGCCGGCACGCTCCTGCCAGAAGGGTTCGGCCATGAATTCACTGGTGAGACCGATGTAGAGTCCGCCGACTATGCGCACGGACATGTCGTGCATTTCGAGGTCCGGTGGGAGGTTGGCGTCCCAGTCGGCGGAGAGGACCAATTCTTTAGGTGACCAGTTGATGAAGTCCGGGCTTTCCTGGCGTCCGATCTGGCGTTTGCGATAGAGGAAGTTCTGATGGTGGGAGTACTGGCTGTAGCCTATGTAGCGCTGGATGCTTTCGTCCCAGATGATTTTCTGCTCATGGTGGTGGGGGAGGGGGGACTCCTGGCTGATGTTGTGC
>WTGY01000020.1 GCA_011523365.1 Caldilineaceae bacterium | reverse complement strand
CTCCGCCCCCGCAACGCCCCCTCTCCTACAACATGCCTCATCGACCGGGTGTCGATATTCGTAACAGGTGCCCAGTCGAAGGTGTCTGGCCAGACCACGTCCCGCCCGTCCCATCAGATTCCCGTAGGTGCCGGCCATCTGCCTGCCCTCGCACCTTCCCCAACTGACGGACTCCTCCATACGGCCAGGCCTGGCGCCAGCTCTGCGTCTCGCCCAAAGACGCTAAACAGCGCCAGCCACCGCTGGCGCCGATTCCCCGCCAGACTGTTCCCACCCCAAATCTGGGATGCGCCCCGGGGTAAAACAGGGTCTTGACACGACCTTGAAGGCGTGCAATCCTATTGTTCTAGGCTGAGTCGAATGCGCACATCTGACGCCGCTTCAGGAGACAAAGACCGCAGACTATCAGAGAACGACCGTCGCATAGCCGCCTTCAAAGGCGAGAGGACGTCGCGCATTGCTATCTATGCCATCTAGTGCAACGCCAGTCTTTGACCGCTCGTTCCTGTTGGACGCACAACTTGAGTTTGTCGTGCTGGGCGACACTCACTTCATTTATGATCCGGAGGTATATGCCTCGGAAAATGACTCGCAGGATCCGCGTCTCACGCGGATGTGGCCGGCACGGGCCGAGTGGGCGCTGCGACTGGCCGCCGCTTTGGAAACCTCCTTCGTCGTCCATCTGGGAGACTTGGCGCAAGACTATCCCGGGAAGCCAAGTTTCGTCATGGCAAGGCAGGCAACTCTGCAGCAATTGAGGCGCTGTGGACTGCAACCCTACCACGTTCCAGGAAACATGGATATTGGCGACAAGCCCGACCCGACAATGCCAGCGGAGTGGGTAACGCCGAGTTCGTTGGCAGAATGGCATGACCAGTTTGGGCGCTCTTGGTACAGCTTTGACCGGAAGGGGATACACTGTGTATTCCTGAACTCCCAGATCATGAATGGGCCGCTCCCCGAGGCAGAAGAACAGAGACGATGGCTTGAATCCGATCTGGATGACCATACCGGGCAGCGTGTCTTCATTTTCTTGCACATGCCGCCTTTCTTCGCTGGTGAGCATGAGCCGGGCTTGGGCTATTACGACAACCTCGACGAACCGGCGCGCGGCTGGCTGTTGGGGTTGTTACGTAAGCACAAGGTGGAGTTGCTGTTCTCGGGACATATGCACTTCGCGGCCTTCAACCGCGTGGACTCCACGCGCCTCCTCTCGGTGCCTTCAACGACCACCACGCGACCAGGATTCTATGAGGCCTTTTCCATCCTTCCTCCCGACCAAGGCAAGAATGACCTTGCCAAACTAGGTTTCTATCTTGTCCGGGTGCATAAGGACAGCGCTTGCGCACACTTGGTGCGCACAGAAGGTGAAACCGAGCCAGCTCCTACTGAAGGACAGACTCGTCGCCTGGTTACTCGCATCTCCCGTGACCTCCCCAACTCGCCCATTGGGGTCTATCTGCGTCTCCCACTGACCCAAGCAGCTGATGGCGTAATCGCCTGGCCCGACTCGGTCCGCGATCAAGTGCGCAACGATTATCCGTTTCTCGCCTGTATGGAACTCGGTGCCCGTCACCTCCGGGCTCCCGCCTCCGACTTGGAAAACGAGCTGCAGCGCCAGCGCCTGGCCATGGCGCGGGACGAGGGCCTACAGGTCTCGTTCGTGTGGCTCTGGTCGGACAAACTCCGTCTCACTGAGGTTGTGCAGCGTTACCGGGATCAAATAGATGCAATTGAAGTGCAGATTCCAGGAACGCTGTGGCCAGAGGAGAACTGCTTGCGGCAGATTATGCGCTGTCGTGACCAACTCGATATCCCAGTGACTCTTGCCCCCTTGTTGGCCCTGGAGCGTTCACCGGGAAAGTATCATCCCCGGGCGCGTGTCGGTTACCGCGCCGCGGAATTGGCAGAATTGAACCAGCATTTGCTCCAGCACGATACGCACATGGATCGTGTGTTGTGCCATGTGGACTCTCACGTCCGTCCTTGGGAGGCGTTGCAGGAGTTCAATCACAGGGATCCTCTGAGCCAGGTCGGTAATTTCGACTTCGTGGTTCAACTGCCGGGCCTTGACGAGAATGCCCAGGCGAACCGCGCTGCGGAGGCTGTTCTTGCCGCGGCCCTGCACAGTGGCTGTCGCCTTTTCCTCGACCCCCTCGTGGACTTGGACCGCACCGGTGACATCAACCACGGACTGTTGGATCGTTTATCCAACCCGAGGCCAGCGTTTCATATTGTGCGCTGCATGAACACAGTCTTGTTTGCCTCGGAGAAAGGATTCCGGCCTATGGCAGACAAAAGCCCGGAAACGCAGATCCTTGGGGTCGAAGGTCCGATGAGGCGCTTGTGGTTACTATTGCCGGACGCAGGTGAGACGATCAACTCTCTAGCACTCGATGGTGTCACTGGCACGGGGCGCGAGACCATTTGCTTCGATCTGGTTGCGGGGACAAGTGCAGCCTTGCGGGAAAACCAGGAGGAGTTGCTTCAGCGGCTTTCTGCGCTCCGAAGCCCAACTCTCCTCATGCAGGAGACTGGGTCGTGACAAAAAAGCCCGCGATGCGGTGAATGGGACAGGCAGTCAGCGTCGCCTCGCTTTGCAGGTGAAAGGATCAGGTTCTCAATGACAATCAGACAACGAGAGGTCAAGAGAGACCGGCTCTATACCGAAGGCGATGCTGATCTGAAACATATCACAGATAAATGCATAACGACGATCGGATACGGCAGTCAAGGACACGCGCAGGCGTTGAATCTGCGCGACTCGGGGCTGAATGTTATCGTCGGCAATCGAGAAGATCGATTTGCCGCAGAAGCTCGAGCTGACGGGTTCGATGTGATGCCGATCGTGCAAGCGGTGAAGCGTGCCGATGTGATCCTGTTCCTGATCCCTGACGAGGTGCAGGCGGCCGTTTACAGTGAGGTAGAGCCGCATCTCCGAGAAGGCCAAGTGCTTGACTTTGCCAGCGGTTACAGCGTGCATTTCGGGTTGATCAGACCGCTCCCATTTCTCGATGTGGTGCTAACCGTCCCCACCTGTCGAGGTACAGTTCTCCGTGAGCGGATTCAGCGCGGCCAAGGAGTGTTTGGTCACTTCGGCGTTTATCAGGATCATTCCGGCAAGGCCCGCGACATTGCCATGGCCCTGGCCAAAGGAATGGGGCTATTGAAATTCGGATGCACCGAATGCAGCTTCGGACAGGAAGTGGTGGTTAACCTGTTCGCTGAGTCCGCCGGACTGGGTGCGATTGCCCAATACCTTCTGACCGCTTACGAAGTGCTGATTGAGGCCGGCTTCTCTGCTGAGGCCGCCTATGCGGAGACATTCTATGAGCTGCAGTTCTTCGTTGAAAACCTGGTCAAGGAGCGCTTGGCGAACAGCCGCCAGGGCTCGTCCACTTCCACCTATCTGATTCTCAGCAAAACGAGCGAGGTGGTGGACGATCACGTGAGAAACAACATGCGTCGGATGCTTGGGCGTATCCAGAGCGGTGAACTGGTCCGCGAGTGGAACTTGGAGCATTTGGCGGGAGCGCCGATGCTCCATCAACGCCAGCGGGCGCTGGCCGAGCATGAGATCAAGGATGTTGAAGACGTCTTCTTGGAACGGAAGAAGGCCACCGGATGGTGACAACTTGTCGTACCATGGGTACGACTATGATCATCATTCCTGTCAGCCTTGCATAGCATGGAGAGCAGACATGACGAAAGAGAATCCAGCCAGAAGAGATCGACTATATCTCGAAGAGGACGCGGATCTCAGCATCATTCAGAACAGACTGATCGCTTCGATTGGATACGGCAGCCAGGGTCACGCCCAGGCGCAGAACTTGCGCGACGCCGGCCTCCAGGTCATCGTCGGAAATCGGGAAGATCGCTACGCCGATACGGCGCGGTCCGACGGTTTCGAAGTCGTCCCGATTGCGCAAGCGGTGAAGCGGGCGGACATTCTTCTCATGCTGGTCCCGGATGAGTTGCAGATGTCGATCTACCATGCCGAGATCGAGCCACACCTGAGAGAAGGCCAAGTCTTGGATTTTGCCAGCGGCTATGCAATGCATTTCGGCCTGTTCCAGCCGCCGGCGAACATAGACATTGTCCTGAGCGTACCCGCGTCGTTGGGAGAAGTGTTGCGCGAACGGTATGTGCGCGGGGAGGGCGTCTTCGGGCACTTTGGCGTGCATCAGGATTACTCGGGCCAGGCACGGCAGATCGCGATGTCTTTGGCCAAAGGTATGGGCTTGCTGCGCTTCGGCAGCTGCGAATGCACTTTCGGCGAAGAGGTCGGCGTGAACCTGTTCGCCGAGACGGCTGGCCTGGGGGCGATCATGAAATATCTCCTGACCGCTTACGAGGTGCTGGTTGAGGCCGGCTACTCGGCCGAATCGGCCTACAGCGAAACCTTCTACGAACTACAGTTTTTTGCCGAATACCTTTGCAAGTCGAAGCTCGGCGTTACGCAGTTCGGTTCCTCGACCTCGACCTATCTGATTCTGCGTCGTTCGGGTGAGGTCGTCGATGATCACGTGCGCCAGCAGATGCGCGCCATGCTGAAGCGTATTGAAAGCGGCGAGCTCGTACGCGATTGGAACCTGGAGCAGACAGCCGGATCTCCGGTTTTGCATCAGTTGAAGCGCGAGATCGCCGAACACCCAATCCGCGACGTGGAAGCGCTGTTTCTGGAGCGGAAGGAGAAGACGGGCTGGTGATGATCGACATCCATAGCCACATCTGGCAACGGCATCATTGGTCGGATAAGGCGATAGCCGAAGTCGAGATGTGCTACGGCAAGACCAACAAATGGCATTGTCCGCCCGAGGAGCACTGGGAACAGGTAGCGCAGAAGGTTGATCGCGCAGCAGTTTTTGCGATGATGATGAATGCCGCCGGGTTGGTGGTTCCGAACGAGTACGTCCATGACTACGTCAGCCGGCGTCCTGACAAACTGATAGGTGTGGCCAGCGTGGACCCGAACGACCCTGCCTGCATCGAGCAACTGACGCATGCCATCAGGAACTTGGGTTTGCGCGCGCTCAAGTTGAGCGGCGCCTACCAGAATTTCAACCCGGCCGACACGCGTTACGACCCGCTCTACACTAAAGCCCAGGAACTCGACATCCCCATCTTCTGGCACCAGAGTACCACAACATTCGCCGCTACGCCGCTGCGCTGGTCGAAGCCGATACTTCTTGACGAAGTAGCGCAACGATTTCCGATGCTGCGGCAGATGATCTGTCATATCGGTCATCCATGGCACACCGATGCCGTGATGGTCATGCGCAAGCACAAGAACGTCTACGGGGACATGTCCGGTTTTGGTTTTCGTCGCTTGCGCTTCTACGAGGCATTGGCTACGGCGATAGAATACGATGTCGGGCACAAGATATTCTTCGGTTCGGATTATCCGTTCGCCAAAGTGGATGACAGTGTCCAGTACCTGTATGACGCGTCCGGCATGGCCAGCCGGGCCGGTCTTTCGCTGATCCCTGAACGGTACATTGAAGACATGCTCCAGCGCGACTCGCTCAAACTGCTGGGGATCGATTGACGGTGCCGATTTCAAAACAGAACACGCACGGCTCAGACTACGAGGGAGTCAGGAAGTCATGGTCGTGCCGCTCAGCGGCAGGGTTGGCGACCGGCGGGCGCGTCTGGGCCTCGTGACCCCCGACGATGCAGTCAACAACGACGAGTGCTGGCAGTGTCTGCCGACCGGCGTCTCCCTGTCTCAGAGCGCCGGTTGATAATGTGATTCAGTTGTCCGGCTTTGATGAAAATGTCCAAGCCCACCGCTTCGGATTTGAAGAAGGGACAACAACACAAATGGCCACCTTTCCGTCCAGTGGCAAGACCCCGCTCGATATCGGCTCACGATTAGAGTTGATGATTGATGACTATCTGATCGATCGTCTGAGCAGTGGCGCTGTGCGGCGTCTCAATCGACCTACCCCACGCGAAGTGGTGCTGGTCACAGACATGCCCTGGGAGGGCAACACTTGCCTTTACTTTACGGTCTTCCAGGACGGCCCCATCTACCGCATGTATTACCGCGGCAGCCACTATGTTACAACTGCAACGACTCAGGAAGTACCTCACCCAGCCGTTGTCTGCTACGCCGAAAGCGCAGACGGCATCCATTGGACTAAGCCAAACCTTGGGCTGGTCGAATTCAACGGCTCAAAACAGAACAACATCACTCTTGACAAGCAGGAAAGTCGCTTCCCAGTCAGCGAGTTCGCGCCCTTCAAAGACGCCAACCCGAATGCTGCGCCGGACGCAAAATACAAGGCCTGGACTGTCAGTTACGACCCGCGCGGGCTCCACCCGTTGTCCTCACCCGATGGCATCCACTGGACTCCCATGAGCGACGAAGCCGTCATCACCCACGGTCTTTTCGATTCGCACAACCTGGTGTTCTGGGACACAGTGCGCGGCGAATACCGCGACTACCACCGCAGTCTGTACAACGAAACAGGCGCGCAACCGTACTCCGCCAAAATCGTAACCGGCCGCAACGCAGACACGCCTCGCGGCTCGCGCTATGGACGCGACGTCCTCACCGCTACTTCACAGGATTTCATCCATTGGACCGACCCGGTGTACATCAATTACACCGAGGGGCGCATTGACGAGCTTTACATTAACGGGATCATCCCTTACTTTCGCGCCCCGCACATTTTCCTGGGATTTCCGGCGCGCTACATCGACCGCGGCTGGTCGGACGCAATAGAAGATCTTCCCGAGTTGGCGCATCGCCGGCGTCGCGCCAACGCCAAGTCTGAGAATGACACGAGTGAACGCCGTGGCAGCGCCCTGACCGACAGCATGTTCATGACCAGCCGGGATGGGCAGACCTTCAAACTCTGGCCGGAATCCTTCATTCGACCGGGGCTGAGGCCGCGTGACAATTGGGCGTACGGTGACAACTACCCAAACTGGGGCCTTGTCACCACCAAGTCGGCGATTGATGGGGCGCCCGACGAAATCTCACTCTATCTGACCGAAGGCTACTGGCGGGGAGAGAGCCTCAACTTGCGACGCTACACGCTGCGCATCGACGGTTTTGTCTCCGTACAGGCGCCGCTGAGCGGGGGCGAAATCGTCACGAAAGCGCTCATCTTTGTCGGCCGGCAACTGGTACTCAACTTCTCCGCATCGGCCGCGGGCAGCATCCGCGTTGAGATTCTGCGCGATCAGATGGACGCGCCCATCTCAGGCTTTTCGCTCGACGACTGTGTCGAAGTGCTGGGGGACGATCTGGCGCGGGTGGTTCGTTGGGCAGATGGACCCGACGTGAGCCGCCTGGCCGGTATACCGGTGCGCTTGCGCTTTGTACTCAAGGATGCCGATCTGTTTTCATTCCGCTTCAGCGAAAAGGAAGAATACAGACGATCTCCCGACCGGACATCTTTCTTCCCATCAGCAGTCAATCGCGCCGGGATACTCTGGATCTTCCGAACGCCTGCCACGCCATTCTGATTCTTAACGTCCGTTGCAAGAGGGTGGAATACCATATGACAACTACGCATGCCATCTGGCAGAGGCCTTACCAAATCATCCGCACAGGGTGGAAGGAGTGACAGGGAAATGGCTGACATGACAGAAGAGAGATCACACGAAGATATCTGCAGAGGTTACTATCAGCTTGGAGAGCTGGAGATCCAGGTTGGTGAGACACAGACAATCATTCCGCAACAGAGAACGCACTGCGCCTGTGCATACCTGTTTAAACTCGTAGATGGTGAACTCGTGCTGGCTGCTTTTCCAGAGGAAACCGGCGGCTTCACCTCCAGACGCTCGAGAGATGGCGGACATACGTGGCGCGACGCGCCAGTCTGGCCTACATGGTGTGCATACCAGTTTCCCGATGGTGAGCTGATCCAGGTACATTCTCATTTCCTGACAGATACCGATCAGGAAGGTGTGTACGAGACGGTTCTGGACCGCTCAATGGATAACGGGTATACCTACCAGAGAGAGACGGTGCAACTGATCGGTGTTCCCACACTCGCGCCGGAGATAAACAAGCCCGGCAGACCACGCTACGTCGACCACTCCATTGTGGCGCTGCGCGATGGCAGCCTGCTGGCTGGCGCGCTCGCTAAGTTTGCCAGCGATAGGCAGCCCAAGGAACGCTCTTTCGTGGTACGCTCTACCGATCGCGGCAGGACCTGGCACTATGTTTCAACGGTGGCATTTGACCTGACGCCAGGAGACGCACGCCGGCTGGATGGCTTTGGCGAGCCCTCTCTGCAGACACTGCCCAATGGGGAGATACTTTGCTTCATGCGCAGCGGTGGTACGTCTGACGGAAAGCATTGGCCCTTGTACATGAGCCGGTCGAACGATGATGGCAAGACCTGGAGCCATGCCGACCCCATTGCGGACCGCGGCGTCTTCCCCACATCCTGCCTGATGTCCAACGGCGTCCTTGTCGTGAGCTATGGCCGGCCAGGCGATTGGCTCGCCTTCAGCCTGGACATGGGGCACACCTGGATCGGCCACTTCTGCCTGCGTCAGGGTCCACAGCATACCGATTGCTCGTACTACGACGCGGTCGCGGAGGTTGCGCCGGACACGCTGCTGGTCGCCTATGGCTGCACCGACCCCAATGATAGCTGGCAGGCTGAGCTCCTCGGCACTTTCATCACGGTTAAGCGTTCGTGACGCGCCTTCTCACTGCCGGACCTGATTTGTGTGTTTACCAGGACAGGGGCAGGTTACTCTGACAATAGCGGTAACGACGAAGCCATGGCCTGTTCACGATTCAATGTGAGGCATAAGAGGAGGCTTCTCTCGCCTCGTTCAGGGACGCCTGCGGGCGCGTACGCCCTCCGGCCTGCGAAGGCGTGCCTCCGCACCCTTCCCCGCTAGGGCGGCTCAGGGCTGGCGGCGCCGCTGCACAGGCGCCGCCAGGGGCTGTCGCCCTCTTTGGGCGCTCGGGCCTTCGGCACTCCCTTGTGCGGGGGAACCCGTCCCCCCGCGATCCCCCCTGACACCAGCCCCGCCGCCCGTACGCCGCCATTCCAGCAGGTGCGCCTGCCACCGAATGCGGACGCCCATGTCCCGAATTGGGCCAGCAGCCGAGAGTGCTCCACCACCCCCCGCAGTCCACTCACCACTGACCGCTGCCGTTATCCTTTCCAACCGCCCACAAACGCGCCTGCACGGCCCGACCCTGGCGCTAGGTAAGTGGCGTTCGCGCGCATCCTCATCGTCGAAATAGTTCCATTCCTCGCCTACCCATGTCGTGCTTGCGACCAATGCCCAGCGTGGATCCCAATTTGCCGTGCATAAGGCGCGCCAAGTCCGTTTGCCGGACCCAAGCCTGCACAGGCTATACACATCCCCCCAAAAATCTGGGCTGCACCCAGCTGAATTTCCTGAGTTGACAAAGGCTGAATTCCTATATATATTATATATTATCTTGGATGTATTCCTGTCCACACGGCTTGCCCTTACGTTGAGTCCGAACTGTCTACGCGACTGAATACCTACACCAGGAGGGGAACCATGACTCGTAAAGAAGTGAGTAGACGTGAATTTCTGCGGGCGGCTGGCTTGGGCGCAGCTGGCATTGCTGCTGCAGCCTGTATCCCCGCACAACAGAGTGCAGTCCCGGAACCCGCCCAGCAAACCGAATCCATGGAAGCCGCCGGTCCCGTGAGCGGCGGGACCTTGACGATCGCGCCTGGGGCATTGAGCTTCACGAACTTCACACCCTGGAAGGTTCGGGGCACCTCACACTATAGAGTGTTCTCACCGGTGGTACAGGCTCTTGTCCGCGGTCAGGAGTGGGGCGACGGCCTGACGCCCCAGACGAAAGAGTTCAAGATCACACCGGAGCTGGCCGAGAAGGTGGACGTTGAGGAGCCGGATCGGGTATGGGTGTTCCACCTGCGCCAGAACGTCAAATGGCACGATGGCCGGCCGTTCACTGCCGACGACGTCATGTGGAGCTGGTTCGCAGCCACCCACAGGGATGTCGCACGCCAGAGCGGCGGGCTGCCGCAGATCAAGGGGGCCATGAACCTGGGGGAAAACGGTGGGACAATGGAGGATCTCACCGGCGCCCAAAAGATTGACGATTATACCGTGCGCCTTGAGCTGGAAGAGACCGACTTTGATTTCATTTCCAGCCCTAACACCCGAATGGACATCACGCCCAAGCACGTGTTCGAGGACGTACCGCTCGATAAGGTTGTCGACCACGAGCCTTTTGCGGGCATGCCCATCGGGACCGGACCCTTCAAATGCACCCAGTTGGTTCCCGACCAGTTCCTGGCGATGGAGCGCAACGACGACTACTGGGGTGGGAAACCCCTTCTGGACGGAATCATCTTCCGCTTCCTCGATGGCAACACTGCGGTTGCCGCCTTGGAGAAGGGAGAGCTTGACGTCGGTTTCACTCCAGACCTGGCCAGCTTCCAGCGCTTGCAAGCGATGGATCATCTCGCAAGTGCGACCTTTCCGACCCCATGTTATTGGGCGTATTACATCAACATCAACCGCTTCCCGGATACCTACCATCAACTGCACCAGGCGCTCCTGTATGGCATAGACATTGATGAGTATCTCGCCGTGACGACCGGCGGTCTGGCCGTACGCGATAACTACGTTTTCAGTCACATCGGCGTGGGCACCCTGAACCAGCCGCCTGAGGGGCTGACAGACTACCAGTTCGACCCGGACAAGGCCCAGGCCATTCTGGAAGAGATCAACTGGGACTTTGACCGCGAACTGGAGTTCTCCGTGGAAGGCGAGCCCACGGTCGGCGAAGAAACCTTCCAGGCGCTGGCGGCCAACATGGGGCTGAAGTTGAAGTTTAAGGTGTTCCACCCCTCCGCCTTCGTCCCAGAGGTATTCGACAACCTGGACTTTGACATCTACAGCAATGTCCAGGGGTGCTCCACTGCCCTGGGTCACTTCTGGCGTATTGTCAAATGTGGAGGTACCCCTGACGCGGGCGGGATTAACTGGAACAATTACTGTAACCCGGAGTTGGACGAGGTTTATGCAGCCGCCATGCAGGAGAAAGACCTCGACAAGCGTGTAGAACTGATGAAGCAAGTAGCCTTGCTGGTCGACCAAAACCTGAACGGTGCGCCGTTCTTCCGAGGGGTAGGCAGGCTTATCTTCAATACGCGTGTCCAGGCCATCTATCCCGGCACAGACTACGCAAAATCGGTCCGCGTCCCCCACGAGAAGATCTGGCTGAAGCAGACCTAGGTCTGTCTGCCCTCGCAGTGGCGGGTGAAAGAGGGGGCTGGGCGGCAGTGCCCAGCCCTTTCAGTGTCGCAGGCGCCACCGGGGCGTACACGCACCTGGCCAGGGAACAGACACTGGGCTATGACTGAATATATCCTGCGTCGTCTTTTGGTGACGCCTATGATGGTCTTGGGCGTTACAATCTTGGTCTTCGTGATGTATAACCTGGCTCCCGGTGATCCGGTAACCGCGATGATCGACCCATTGGAGCCCACCTCCTCACAGATCGACCGGGAAGCGATGCGGGAGCGCCTGGGTTTGAACAAGCCCATCCATGTCCGCTACCTGATATGGCTGAGAGAACTGCTGCGGGGAAACCTCGGCTACTCCCAGGTGGATGGCCACTCGGTGGCGGAGAGAATCGCTCAAACCCTGCCGGCCACCCTCTTGCTGCAGGCCACCTCCCTCGTGCTGGCCATCCTCATCGGCGTGGCGCTCGGCCTCGTCTCGGGCCTTAAGCAGTACTCCAATCTGGACCACGCGCTGTCGTTTTTTGCCTTCTTCGGTATCTCGGTGCCAAACTTCTTCGTCGCGATTCTGCTTATGTATTTCCTTTCGGTCAAGCTGGACTGGTTCCCCCTTGCCGGTATGTGGACCCCGGGCCAGTCGACAGGCCTCAACCTGGACCTGCTGCACCACATGGTTCTGCCGGTCCTCGCCAACGTAATTCTGAGTCTGGCCGGCTACATGCGCTACACCCGGGCGAGTGTGCTGGATGCCTTGGGCGCCGACTACGTGACCACGGCTCGCAGCAAGGGGCTGCCGGAACGGTCGGTCATCATACGCCACGTGTTCCGAAACGCGCTCCTGCCCGTGGTCACCCTCGTGGGCCTCAGCCTGCCCAGCTTGTTGGGCGGATCGTTTATCCTTGAGCAGCTCTTCTCGTGGCCAGGGATGGGCCGCCTGGGCTATACGGCCCTCCTGGCCCGCGACTACCCCGTGATCATGGCGGTGACACTGACTTCTGCCGTCATCGTAATGCTCGCGAACCTGGCCTCTGATATCGCCTATGGCTTCGTGGACCCGCGCGTACGCTACGATTGATTGCGGGTCGGAGTTGGTGAATGCCGGCACATTCTCCCACCAATCTAACCCGCCTACACACTTAATCCAGCCGTTCACCAGAGGTGCCAGCCCGGTAAAACTCCTCCAGATTTCCCAGCGCCAGCCACGAGACAGATGTCGCGCACACGTAGCAGAGCCTCTCCACAAATCGCAGAACAGCGGTTGCCCGTAGACTCGCCTTTCGCGCGCAGCTTGCGTCGCTTTCTTCGGCACCGCGTTGCCGTGATCGGTAGCCTGATCGTCCTGATACTGGTGCTGATCGCTCTGACCGCGCCACTCCTCACCCCTTACGATCCTGTCAAAGCCAACTTACGCGAAATCGATTCCCCCCCTAATGGCCGGCACATCTTCGGTACGGATCAGGTTGGGAGAGATGTACTTACCCGCGTCGTCTATGGCGCACGGGTGTCCATGTCGGTGGGCATCGTCGCCGTATCCCTCACCACCATCATCGGTGTCATCATCGGCGGGCTGGGCGGCTACGTCGGGGGACGTACGGACGATCTGCTCATGCGTTTTACAGAGCTGGTCATGATGTTTCCGACCTTTATCCTCATGATCACATTGGCCACCGTTCTTGAACCTAGCATCTTCACCCTCATGCTGGTGATTGGTCTCTTCAATTGGCCGGGACTGGCGCGGCTGGTGCGCGGCCAGGTGCTGTCCTTGCGCGAGACGGAATTCGTCACCGCGGCCCGCACGGTCGGCGCAACTGACTGGCGTATCATGTGGGTACACATCTTTCCCCACGTGGTTGGCCCGGTCGTCGTCTCGATGACTCTGGGAACGGCCGGCGCCATCCTCGCCGAGGCCGGCCTGAGCTATCTTGGACTGGGCGTACAAGCCCCGGTACCCAGCTGGGGTGGCATGGTTAGCCGCGCGGCGAACTTCACAGCGCTCGCCATCTTCCCTTGGCAGTGGCTGCCCCCCGGAATGGCGATTACCCTGGCAGTCCTGGCCATCAACTTCATGGGCGATGGCCTGCGCGACGCCCTCGATGTGCGTAGCAGGCATGGTGGTATCTGATCGGTTTGTGCCATGGAGCAATGAAAGGAATAGGAAATGGCAGACACGGTGAAGGAAGTATCACGCGAAGACCGCAGCCGGGGCTTCTACCAACCCCCGGGGCTGGAAATCCAGATCGGTGAGACACAGACCATCATTCCCATGCATGAGACGCACTGCGCCTGCGCTTACATGTATAAGCTCATAGACGGTGAACTCGTGCTTGCTGCGTTCCCACCGGAAGTGGAGGCCAGTCACCGCGGCATGCCCTGCCGGCGCTCCACAGATGGCGGGCATACGTGGCGCGAATCGCCGGATTGGCGTTCCTGGAACGCATACCAGTTCCCCGACGGTGAGTTGATCCAGGTGGAACCGACCTGGCTGGTGAAAGTCGAAGACGGTGTGCATGAGACCTATCTGCACCGTTCGCACGACAACGGCTACACCTACCAGAAGGAGACGATTCGCCTGATTGGAATTCCCGAACTGTGGCGGGACATGGGGCGCGCCGGACAGCCCCTGTTCTGCTACGTGGATCACGCCATCGTGTCGCTAAGCGATGGCAGCTTGCTTGCCGGTGTGCTAGGCAAGTTCGCCGCTGACAGGAACGCGAAAGAGCGCTCTTTCGTGATCCGGTCTACTGATCGAGGACGCACCTGGCACTACCGGTCGACGGTGGCGTTCGACCTGCATGAAGGGGATGCGCGGCGGTTAGATGGCTTTGGTGAGCCTTATCTGCAGAAACTGCCCAACGGCGAGATACTTTGCTTCATGCGCTCCGGCGGGACTGCATCGGGCGAGCACTGGTCGCTGTACATGAGCCGGTCGAATGACGAGGGCAGGACCTGGAGCCACGCTGACCCAATCGCCGACCGTGGCGTGATGCCGAAGTCCTGCCTGATGTCCAATGGCGTGCTGGCCGTAATCTATGGCCGGCCGGGCGATTGGCTCACCTTCAGCACGGACATGGGACACACGTGGATAGGGCACTTCTGCTTACGCCAGGGTCCGGTGCACGTTGATTGCTCGTACTACGACGCGATCGAGGAGGTTGCACCCGACACTCTGTTTGCGGCCTATGGTCGCACGGATGCCAACAACCCCTGGATGCGTGAGATTCTCGGCACCTTCATTACGGTGAAACGTGTCTGACAGACTTGCGTCTGATTCCAACCCATCGTTGGCCGTCGCCGGCTCAGACACGGTCATCACCTTCTTCATGTGCAACCCGTGAAGAGTATGAAACGAGAGATACGACAATGATAAGTCGTGAAGAGGTGCGCCATGCCTTGACCGGTCCGATCATGTCTTTGAATACTCCCTTTTTCGCCAATGGTGAAATTGATTATCAAAGCATTAGCCAAATCATCGATTTCACCATTGACGCCGGTTCGAAGACGATTATCCTGACCAGCGGCGACAGTTTGTATACCCTTCTGACCGATGCGGAAGTCGCCGAACTGACGAAGTTCGTGGTTGCACAGACTGCAGGACGGGCCATGGTGGTGGCCGCGGATCGCATCTGGTGGACCGGCAAGGATGTTGAGTTTGCCAAGTACGCGCGCGAGGTCGGCGCCGACATGGTGATGGTGCTGCCGCCGGACTGGGCCGGTTCATGCACGGAAGATACTCTTGTCGCCCATTATGCAGCCGTCGCCGAGCATATGCCGGTCATGTTCGTGACGAATTATCTCGGACAGCGTCCTCTCGCGCTGAGTTTGCAAGTGCTGAGGCGGTTGCGGGATGAAGTAGACGGCATTTATGCGGTGAAGGACGACATTTGTGGCGAGTTCGGCAGGAGATTGGGGCTGCTGGTTCACGAGCGCTGGGCAGTGTTTGCCAGTGGGACGAAACGAGAGGTCCTGAACAACGTGCCCTACGGCTGCGACGGCTATATGTCATGCTTCATCCTCATCAAGCCCGAGGTTGCGCACGCCTTCTGGGACGCGGTTCAGACCAATAATCTGCCCCAGGTCCGCAAGATTATTGCTGATTATGATATACCCATATGGGATGAACTGTTTTCGGTTTTTCCAGGTAGTTTTGACGCCGTCGTCCATGGCATCCTCGAACTCAAAGGCTTGGCCCAGCGCTGGAGGAGAAAACCATACTACAGCCTGAATGACCGTGAAATGGCGGAACTGGCAGACCTTATGCAGGGAAAGGGCTGGCTATAGGCTGGGTTGGGTCAATGGACGGTTTCATGACCTGTTTGTTCCGGGTCTTGCTCCAATTCGTAGAGCGTCCGGACGACGATGCCACGCTCGTGGCCCCGAGGCAGCCCCTATCCTGACTTTCAGGACGCGCGACCGACGACGGTCGGAAGCGATATCGTTGCGCGAACCACTCTTGGAGCCAGCCCGTCTGGCCCACACCTTTCCCCAAAGCAGAACGATATCGAATACGTGTCAGACCGTAATGAAGAGGAATTTAGCGAACCACCTTTATGTTGCCGCGTAACATTAGACGCAACAGACGCCGCGCCGCAGTGGACTCTGCGAGAGTTTGTTCGTCAGATTGAGCCGCAGTTGACGGCAGCGGCTCGGAAGCGCATACTGACCCATAAGGCGCTTGCGGCCCAGGGAAAAGCTCAAAGTTCTATCCTCACCGGCCTGCGTGCCGTAAGACTCTCCTGCACCCCCTCGATCGTCCTCGCCACCGCGTAGGCATCATCCAGTGAAACGCGCAGCGCCTCCTCACCCCGAACTGCCATCACAAAATGGGCGATCTCACTCTGGTTCATCGGCGCGTAGCGGATTGGCGCCAGTTGCGCAGATGACGTACCGTGCGTAACAACCGGATAGTTGTGATAGTCGGTGCGCACGCAACCCTTCTCCCCCACGACCTCCAGATCGAAAAACGGGTATTCCCAGCTGATTGAAGTGCAGACGTGCACACTTCCCAGGGAACCGTTGTCGAAGCGGACGAGCGCCTTTACATTGTCCCAGCCCTCGATCACCCCCTGGTGCACGAAGTTCTCGCCGTAGGCGAAGACCTCCACTGGTTCCCCGCCCAGGGCCCAGCGCACGATATCGAACCCGTACGTACCGAATTCACCCAGCGGCCCGCCGCTCTTCGCCGGGTCCCGCTGCCATTCCGGGCTCGTCATCGCAACATGGTTGACAAAGACTCGCGCCGTGAGCGGCCTGCCGATATCTCCGGCCCGCACGCGGCGCACCGCTTCGATCAGACCGTCCTCAAATCGTGACGGGACTGCCGGCATTACAATCCGACTGTTGCGCTGGGCAACCTCCTTTGCCCGGCGCACCTCGTCGCCAATGAAACTGAACGGCTTGCAGGCAAAGACATGCGCTCCTGCTTCCAGCGCTTGACAGCTGTTTTCGCAGTGCTCCCCAATTTCACTTGCAACCACAACAAAGTCGAGATTCTGTCCGAGCAAGTCAGCAGGATCGTGGTAGAGCGACGCCTCAAACTTTGCCGCAAACGCCTCCGCGCCCATTCCAATGCACTCATCAACATACGCCCGGCTCTTTCCCAGATCGCAAACGCCAACCAGGTCGACATCCTTCATCGCAAGCAGTTCGGTCGCAAACAGATCGGCATACCAGCCCTGAGACAGCCCGATAAGCCCGCAGGTCAGTTTCCCTTGCATTTGCGTCAGTCCTCCTTCTCTCCGGTCAGCGGCAGGGTGGCAAATCCCTGAGTGTGAACCTCATTCGGCATCTGCAATGCATTCAACCTACTTGAAACTTGCGAAACCAACTGGCGTTTTGACGTCAATTACCGAAACTGTCTCCGCCAATAGCGCCCGTTCCAATGCCTGGACCAGTTCCGGCAGGGAAGTCACCTGCTCACCGCGGGCGCCATAGGCCTCAGCCAGTCTGGTAAAGTCCGGGTTCCGCAAGTCGCTGGCAATATAGCGCCCTCCCCCTTGACTCTTCTGGTAGTAACGCAGCAGCCCCCAGGCATCGTCGTTGAAAACAATGACTACCGGATGTAGCCCATATTGCACACAGGTTCCCAACTCCTGAATATTGAACTGGAAGCCGCCATCTCCGGTAATGCAGATCACCTGCCGTTCGGGGACGCCTGCCTTCGCCCCGGCCGCAGCCGGCAGGCCAAAGCCCAGGCCGCCCCACGCAGGAATGAGGTAGCTCCGCTCTTCGTAAACCTCCAGGCAGTAATTTGCCCCGCGATGGTTGCAGACCCCCACGTCGCCGACAAAGACCGCGTCCCTGTCCGTCGCCTCTCGGATCGCCTCCATAATCTTCGTCTCGTTTGGCAACGTCTTCCGTTTGTACTTCCTGATCCGCTCCCGGACTGTCTGCACCTCCGCGGCGAAGCCTTGCTCAATGCTGTTCACACTCTTATCAGAGTTCTTCCTGCCCTCAAGCGCGCCGTTGAGTTGCTCCAGTACCGTCCTCGCGTCGCCTACCAATCGCACCGTCGCTTCGTACCACCTGTCCATTGGCGCGGCATCAATATCCAGATGAATTAACTGCGGCGGCTGTCGCAGGCCCTGCGACTTTGCCCTGAAATAAGAAAGGCTGGAGCCGGCGACCAGGAGAACGTCCAGGCTGTTGGCGAACGTCTGGCGCGGATCTTCCAGCCCGCCAGGCGGAAAGTTGTACTCGCCGCCATACATGCCCAGGCTCAATGGGTGATCTTCGGCGATTGCGCCTTTGCCGTTCGCCGTGGTGAATACCGGCGCACCCAGACGTTCCGCCATGCGCGTGAGCTCCCGGCCCGCTCCCGAGCGGTGTACGCCTGTCCCCGCCATCACGCCTACCCGTCTGCCCGCCGACAGTATCTCGGCCGCCGCCTCGATCGCGGCCGGGTCTGCCGCGGGGGCCGCTATCCGCACCGCTCCCGGTACGTTCATGTCCGCTTCCTGCCCCTGGACGTCTGACGGTATCTCAATCGCTATCGGGCGCTGGCGCCCACCTTGAAAAAGCGCAAAGGCTACTCCTACCTGCTCAGGAGCCTCTTCCGGGCGGCTGATATGGACACTACGCTGCGTCACCGTCCCGAGCATATCAAGCTGGTTCTTGGTCTCATGTATCGTGCCCAGGCCTCGCTCGTACAGCTGCTCTTCCGCCGTACTGGTGATCGTCAAAACAGGCGAAGACGCGTCGTAAGCCTCCCCGAGACCGCCCATCGAGTTTGCCGCGCCCGGCCCCGTACTGGTCAGGCAGACGCCCGGCTTACCCGTCACCCTGGCGTACCCATCTGCCATCATCGCTGCCGCCTGTTCATGCCTCGTGCTGATGAAGCGGATGGCGTCCTGGTGGTCGTACAGCGCGTCGAATATCTCCATCGTGTGGCTGGAGATAATCCCGAATATCGTATCCACCCCCTGCGCGCGCAACGATTCGACCAGCGCCCGCGCCGCCGTCATCCTTGCCATCAGACCTTCTCCGCAGACTAGTATCGAGCCAGCCCGACTCCCCTTTCTATTACCTCGGCCCTTCCAACATCTTGAGAATCAAAGTCAGTTTCAAGAATTACAGTTCAGACTGTCAATGCGGCGCCACCCGAAACTGCTCCACCACATCTTCATTCAGCGCAAACCCCAGTCCCGGCCGCTTGGGAACCTCGATTAGGCCGTCTGCGTCCACCTCAATAACGGGCTCCAACAGCTCAGAAATTATCGGCGAATCGGGAAAGGCGATCGGCATCTCGAAGTAGGGCATATTTGGCAGCACCGCCGCCAGATGGATCTCCGCCGCCACGCCGACCATATGACACCACGCATGCGGCACGCAGATCAGCCCGCGGCGATACGCGGCCTCGGCAATACGCGTAATCTCCCGGATGCCCCCGGACCGCACCGAACTGGGCTGCACAACGTCCACCCGCCCCTTCTCCATGATCTCCTCAAACTCGAAACGGGTCGTAAACCCCCAATCGCCCACCGCAATCCGCGTGTCCACGGTATCGGCCAGCCGGGCCAGGCCCGCTAGGTTGTCGGCGGGAAGCGGTGCCTCGACAAAAAACGGTCGGAACGCCGCGATCGCCCGGATCGATTCCAGCGCCTGCCCCACCTCGGACCAGCGGTTCTGCACGTCGATCAACAGATCACGCTCCTCGCCGATCGTTTCCCGCGCCGCCCGTACAACCTCAACGTCCCGCTGAATGCTCACATGCGAGAAACCTCCGGGCCACTCCTCCAGTTTCATCGCCCTGAAGTTCCGCTCCGTGGCCAGCGTGAATCGCTCAACAATTTCAGCCACATCCTCGCCCGGAGGATACACCGTGGCGTATGGCCGTACCCGCTCTTTCACATCGCTCGACTCCGTCACCGTGCAGCACGCCTGCCAGATCAGCTCGCACACCGGCTTGCCCAGCGCCTGGCCCGCGATGTCCCATAGCGCCGTCTCCACCGCCCCAATTGCAGCAATCGTGACACCCCGCCTGCCAAACAGCCCGGTGGCCGCATACATCTTCTGCCACAGTCGCTCCACCTGCAGCGGGTCCTCCCCCAGCAATAGCTCCTCCAACCCCCCGTCGCAGCGAACTATCGCCTCGATCACGAGCGACGGCGACTCCGCCTGCCCGATGCCGCTGATACCCTCGTCGGTATGCACCCGCACCACCGTCTCCCAGGCCTTGCCCGGGTCCATCAGGGCGATAGTCTCGATGGCAGTGATTTTCACTCTATGCAACCCCCTGTAGTAACTGGATTCCTCTACCTCTCACTCTCGAAACCGGAAGGAAAAGAGCTCCGCATCCCTTAACACAAAACGCAGGCGGATCGGCGTCCCGGCCAGACCGCCCAACTCCCTGCCTTCCTTCCAGCGCACCACGCGCTCCAGATCGTCGCCCAACACCTCAACACAGTCCTCAACACTGAATCCCTCGACCGGAACGTTCATCTGATCGCGCAACAGTTCCACGTGAATGCTGCCGGCCGCAGAGGCCGAAAAGTTGAGAACCAACTCGCGGCCCGTGAAGATGAGCGGCCTGGTAACCAGCTCCCCCCCTCCCAATGGCGCCTGGACCGATGCGAAACCGTCCACCCGCATCGTGTAGCGCCTCAATGTGCTGGCTCCGTCCCGCCAGTAGCCTTCCCGTACATAAAGGGACAGCTCATCAGGCGCGCCGGCAACTGCAGAAGGGGTTGTCACAATCCCCCAGTTCTGAAAATTGTCTCCGTAAGTCCAGTTGTCTCGCGGCCGCAGCCCCGGACGGATGAAGGACTCCGGCCACAAATTGAAGCTGTACCCGTCACGGCTGCTCATGAACATGCCGTCGGTCACCGCCGCGCCGTAGCGCTCACTGATCGCGGCGCGCATGCGGCGATGCTCAACCTCCGGCAACGCCTCCAGCTCCTCCGACCACCCGCGCTCTACATAACGAGTCGGGAAGCCCAGAAAGAGATGCCGCGCCCGGTAATAGGGCGTGACCTGGTTCGTGTACAACTCACCCGGTCGGCCTTCGTTGTAGTTGACGTAAACGGAATCGGTCCAGTTGATGAAATCAGACGAAGTGGCTGTGAGAATGTCGCGTCCGTAGCGTGACCCTCGCAAAGACCCTTGCGACCCAACTCTTTGGCCGCCGCTACCTGCCTGGACTGGATGAGCCCCGTAGGGTTCTTCTCCCGTCTGCGGCAGCCGGAACTCGTTGCGATGATAGGCCCGGTACTCGCCGCGTACCCCGTCCCAAAAGGCCAGGTTTTGCGTGTCCAGCAACCCCGCAGTAATGACCGGCCCTTCGCTTATGGCCGACCAGTGGATACCGTCCGGCGATCCGTACGCCCACAGCCCTCTCGCGTCCCCGCGCTGCATCAACGAAAACGCCTTGTAACGTGACTCATCGGCACACGCGGGATTCCCGTCCTTGAACGGCGAGAACATGCCGTTCAATATCTCCCCTGCATCCATCAGAATGTTGTTCTTCCTGGAGCCATTGAACTCGACCAGCCCAAGCTCCGGCCTCTCCCAGTGGATGCCGTCGGTGCTCTCCGCATAGCAGATATACTTGCCGCCCGGAGTGCCCAGTTCCTTGCCGGCGTACACGAAATTCTGTCCGCGATAGTACATTCGATAGCGGCCGTCGTCCTCAAAGACCGTAAAGCCCCCGCAGGCATTACCCTCCCACGGTGCGTCCAACTGCAACGCAATGTCCCGGGGAACGGGACTGTTCAAGCGCCGCCGGGCGCCACCGCCTAGCTGCGACACCAGATAGTCGTCCACCATCAATTCCAGGCGCGAGCCGATGTCGACAGGAATCGCGACTTCGTTCAAATTGGCCATGGTCATATGACGTTCCTTTACCCGGTCACATTTTGAAGAACTGAAAAGCGTACACGTCCGCGTCGCGCAATGCGAAGCGCAGCCGAACGGGTACACCCTCCAGACTGCTCACGTCGGAACCGCTCGACCAGCGAACAACACGCTCGACGTCATCCCCCAGCAACTCCACGCAGTCATCCAGTCCGAAGCCCGCAACTGATTCATCCATCTGGTCCCGCAGTATCTCCACCTGGACACTGCCAGCCGCGGAGGCTGAAAAATTGATGCGCAATCGGTTGCCCGCAAAAATCAAGGGCTTCGTCACCAGTTCGCCCCCGCCGAGTGGCGCCTGCACCGACGCGAATCCATCGACCCGCAGCGTATAGCGCCGCAGATTCATACTCTCCCCCCGCCAGTATCCCTCCGACACGTAGATTGACAATTCGTCCGGCGCACTGTCAAAGTTGGAGGGAGTCGCCACAATGCCCCAACCGGGAAAAGTATCTCCGTAGACCCAGCTGTCCTGAGGACGCAAACCCGGTCTGATAAACGATTCCTGCCACAAATTGAATGTATGACCGTCGCGGCTGCTCATAAACATGGCATCGGTCAGAGCGCTACCGTACCGTTCGCTGACACCCGCCCGCAGCCGGCGCTCTCCCAATTCAGGCAGGTCCTCAACCGCATCCGACCAGCCGTCATCAATGTATCGGGTCGGAAATCCCACGAAAATGTGCGGCGCACGAAAATAGGGAACGATCGCGTTGTTGTATATTTCGTTGATACGGCCATGTGTATAATCTACGTATTCCGGCTCGCTCCAGTTGACAAAGTCGCTCGACGTCGCCGTACGCAGATCACGGCCATAGCGGGAACCGCGCACACCGGCCCCCGGGACCCCCGCCCGCACCTGTGCGCCATAAGGCTCCTCCCTTGTCCTATCGATCCGAAACTCGTTCCGATGGTAATCGCGGTATTCCCCGCGCACCGAATCCCAGAAGGCCAGGTTCTGCGAGTCAAGCAGGCCGTCGGCTATCACCGGCCTGTCGCACATCGACGTCCAGTGGATCCCGTCGGCCGATTTCAGAGCATGAAGACCATCCGGCACCTCCGCGCTGTGCCCTGGCCGCGGCGCAGAACCATCCAGTCTCGGAATGCGTACCGCCCACGCCTTGTAGCGGGCGTCAGTTGCTGCAGCCGGGTTCGTATCTTTGAACGGCGCAAATGCCCGCACCGGACAGGCACTGTCATCGCTGTTAAGTATGATATTGTTCTTGCTTGAGCCATTGAACTCGACCAGTCCGAGGTCCGGCCTCTCCCAACTGATGCCATCGCTGCTTTCGGCATAGCAGACGAAGTCCGGGTGCGGCGCCTCATCAAGACCCGACTCCGTCGTGACAAACTGGCGACCGAGGTAATACATGCGGTAAATGTCTCCATCGCGGAATACAGCGAACGACGTGCACGCATTCCCCTCCCATGGCCTGTCGGTAACCAGGGCTAATTCGCGCGGTACAGGCTGGTTCAAGCGCAACGCCGCGCCCCCGCTCAACCGCGCGATCAGGAAATCGTCTACCATCGGCTCAATGCGCGAGCCTATCTCGATCGGAACGCCGCCTGGGCCTCTCTGATCCGTCATCTCGTCTCTACCTTCCATTCGACACACCAAACAAAAAAAACGCTAAGCCTGACTCGCCTGCCCGCAGCTCCTGTCCCATTCACCGCACTCCTTCCCCCTTCTCCATCTATCTGTTAGGCAGGATCTCAAACTCCGCCATCGACAGTCTTCCCTGCACCTCACGGCTGAATCCGACAAATGAAAAGCCATAACTGTGCACATCACCCAGCACACTGTCGAGTCGTGGACCGCCCTCTGGATAGCTGCGGTGCCAGAACTCTTCGCTGCTGTAACTGCGATGCCACAGCGTTTCGTCGTTCTCCAGGAGAAATCTGCTCGGCTCTCGCGCCCATTGCCCCTCAGCGATCGGGACCGGATTGCCCGAAAAATGCCAGCGAACACCAGGGGCATGTACCCAGAAGTAGCACGCCGCGCCGTAAAGTCGCAGGTCGTCGCCCCTCAGGTACACCGACACCTCGCAACCCCTCAGATCGACGGGTTCCAGCCCGACCCAGTTTCGGTAATGAATCAGTGCCAGAATCGAGATCGGCCTCTCAGGCACGTCCGTACTCCAGCGCGACTGGTCAGCCCAAATGCATCCTCCGCCATCGACGCCTCCCTCCTTCTGCCACGTGGTCAGCACAAAAATGCCCGCCCCCGTCACGATCTCGCCGTGGTAGTCGTACGAATGCCAGCCTTCCGGACCCACGTCAAAACTGTTACGTATCATTGCCCGATTCTCCATGGAATCCTTCCAACTCGGTTGTCATGTCTGGGACCACGGTGAGTGAGCCTGGGAGCATCTGCCAGGGGTTTCGTAGAGGAGCTTGGTACCTTCGGGCGCAGCCACGGGCGGGAAAGACGGTGATCTTTCTGTCTCTTGCCGCGAAAACAGAGCACTTCTCTGCCGGCTCGAAGCGAACGCGCTATCGAAGAATTCCCACTGGACTGTGATTATACAAGGTGAAAAACCTGTGTCAACGCCCGGAATCCGCGCTCCGGCCGGCGTAAGCTCAGCAACAGCCCTCCTGAGTCCGGCACTGACCGGTAGGATGCTGAAAACGCAACGACTAAGCCTTTTGCAGTGCGCGGCGCCGGACGAGGCAGGCGAAGTCTCCCCTCTTCACACCTGTCCTCCT
Organism: Caldilineaceae bacterium; assembly: GCA_011523365.1. Classification (GTDB taxonomy): domain Bacteria; phylum Chloroflexota; class Anaerolineae; order Caldilineales; family Caldilineaceae; genus Bin5. The sequence goes on along the minus strand of WTGY01000020.1, from coordinate 45,725 downwards.
TCAAGCGCAGCTTTCACTGACCACTGATCACTGACTACTGCATTTCTGGGCGGTCGGCCGCAAGCGGCCTCCCTTGTGCGGGGGCTCCGCCCCCGCAACGCCCCCTCTCCTACAACCTCGCGCCGCACCGAGTTTGAGCGCAATTCAACCTTGGCGACCCGCGGCGACCAGAACTTCCCCCCGCCTCCTGGTAGATTCCGAGTATGTGTCAGCGCAGGCAAGACAGGCGAGGCATCTCCCATATATCCCCAACGTTCACCGCTATGACCATCGAAGCCCCCTACTGAAATACTGACGGTACATTCCGCCCAGGCAGACCGCACACCGTACACTCACAGGACATGGCTTATTGGGTACCTCAAAACAGGGAGCGTCCCTCTCGCCATCAGAAACTCCGCGAGAGGGACGCTCCCTGTCAGTCTTCAATCAGATATACGGAAGCGGAACCATTTTCCGCTCTGAACTTACGTAGTTCTGAGCATCATCCCAAAAACAAGGTCCCCCTCTGAATCAAGTCGGCTCAGCCCGTCTCCTCTCCAACCAGATGATAGGCGCCCACCCCATGCTCGGAAAGGTCCAGACCAGCCTGCTCCTCCTCCGGGGATACGCGCAGCACGCCCAGCGCCTTGATGACAGTGAAGAGAATGTAACCGGCAACAAAAGCCCACACCGGAATCGCTATCGAACCCACGATCTGCGCAATAAGTGGGTGGCCTCCGAAGATGCCGGTGGCAATCCCGCCCCAGATTCCGCACAGCCCGTGTACCGGCCACGCGCCAACTGCGTCGTCGATCTTGAAGTTCTCCAGTGCCTCCATGCCTACGCATACCAGAACACCGGCAACAGCGCCGATGATCAGAGCCTCAACGTTGTTGACCGAATCACAGTTTGCGGTGATGCCGACCAGACCGCCCAGTGCACCGTTCAGCGTGTAGCTCAGGTTCGGCTTGCCTGTTTTGACCCAACCGTAGATCATCGCCAGCAATGTTCCTGTTGCAGCTGCCAACGTCGTGTTCGTCGCGATCAGCATAACCGCATCCGTATTGACCGCACCCGTAAAGGCAAGCTGACTGCCCGGATTGAACCCGTACCAGCCAACCCACAGAATGAAGACGCCCAGCGCTGCCATCGCCATGTTGCTGGGGGGCAGCGGATTGGTCGAACCGCCGCCGAATCGCCCAATACGCGGGCCGAGCACAATGACAGCAGCCAGGGCCGCGAAACCGCCCACGGCATGAACAACCAAAGACCCGGCAAAGTCATAGAATCCCATCTGGTCCAACCAGCCTCCGCCCCATTTCCAATAGCCGCTAACAGGGTAGATAATGGCGGTCAGGACGATACTGTAAATCAGGTAGCCTGATATCTTCATGCGCCCGGCTACGGCACCAGACACAATTGTAGCCGCCGTTGCCGCGAAGACTACTTGGAACAGAAAGTCAACTTGAGGGTTCAGGTTACCAGCCACCGCTTCCGGCGCTTCCATCGAGACTCCCAACCCACCAAATCCCAGGAATCCCCCGAGCAAGGGCGCACCGTACATAATGCTGTAGCCAATCAGGAAATAGAAGAAAACACCACTTGCCAGGTCAATGATGTTCTTGAACATAATGTTCACGGTATTCTTGGCCGAATTGAAACCCGCCTCGACCATTGCGAAGCCAGCCTGCATAAACAGCACCAGCACCGCAGAGACAAACAGGATCAAGTTGTCAATCGAATAGGCAACTTCATCCGTCGTAAACGGCGCCGCATCTTGGGCAAATGCAGATGGGGCGAAGACAAGCAGCCCAAGAACGGCGAGCGGTATCGCCCGCAACTTCGAGCCGTGTTTCATTGCACGTACAAACAGTGACATCGAAAAGTTCTCCTTCCTCAAGTGAGACCTGAAATAATACTGCCCTTCTGCTCCACTAGTGCCGCGGCGGCCGCTCCCCTGGCTTGAGTTGCAGCCCGCGTAACCCGTGGCGCAGATGAGCCAATCCAAACATAAGGGCCTGTGATTCCACTACCGAATGACACAGCAGTGCGCTCCCTGAGCGCAGAGCCGGCGCCTCAGAATCTTCACAAGCCAGCCATTGCCAGCAAGGATACCCGATCGAAAGAGAGATTCCACTGACGATCCTGCATGAAATTGAAAACACCTTTTTGTGCATGTTGCACATAACAAATTTGCGTCTGTGAAATGGCGCTACCTTACAACCGGCCAATGCCGGTCTCAGTCCCAATTTTGGAGCAAATGAAGACCGAAACAGCAGGATCCTTGCACATCGGAACCTCATCATGGAGCTTTCCTGACTGGCGCGGCGTCTTCTATCCCTCCCAAACTGCGGCCGATCAGCAGCTCAGCTATTACGCGACGCAGTTCAATAGCGTCGAAGCCAATACCAGCTTCTACGCCCTGCCTGCGCCCAAGACCCTGTTGAACTGGCTCGAAAGCGTGCCCGACCAGTTCACCTTTTCCTTGAAAGCCCCCCGGGAAATTACCCACGAAAAGAGACTCGTGAGTGTAGAGCAGACAACGACCGCCTATTTGGATGTGCTGCGTTCGCTCGGTTCCGCCGCTGCCCCCGGCCTCATTCAGTTCCCAGCGACCTTCACCCGCAACAGCGACGGCCGCCGTCTGGCCGCCTTCGTTGATGGCCTCGCCACAAACGCGCCGGAGATTCGCCTCTCCGTTGAAGTCCGCGCCTTCGATCTCATGACCACAGCCTTCGCCCGCTTCCTGCTGGAACGGGGAATCCGTTTCGTCGTCGTCGAACGAACCGGCCAGCCCGACACATTTGCCAACTGGCAGACCGCTGCCGAGAGCACCGGCACACGCCTTCCTCTCCACATTCGCCTCATCGGTAACGACCGCGATCCGCTTCCTGACGACAAACTTATCCGGCGTCCCCAGGAAGAGTTGCTGGACAAATGGGCCAAACGCATCGCCGACCTGCTCAAAGACGGCACAGACGTATACTGCTACGTCCACAACCCCTTCGAAGGCCACGCCCCGGCATCCGTGCGCCGCTTGCGCGACCGTGTCAGCCAGTACCTGCCCCTCCCCGACTGGAATCCCGCAACTGTGAAGCCCGCCGGCGAGGAGGACAGCGGCCAGCTATCGCTGTTCTGACTCATCCGGACTGTTAACCTGGGTTAATTCGTCTGTTAACCCCGCTTCGAGTTTCTCTTTACCCCTACAGCGACAAAATGCGCTCAAACTCAGGCGCCCATCCCGATCCACCGTGCTATACTGTTTCTCACCCGCAGGGTTTCGCCGTTGATTACTCGGCCAGTATTTCGTAACCAGTCGACCACCTTTCGAACAGATTCGATTCGGAAAACCAAAATGGAAATTGTAGCCTTTCTGCAGCTTGTCCTCCTGTTGAGTCTGACTGCAGCGGCCGCGCTGCTGTTCTTCAGCCTGCGCGACGCTCGCCGTCTGCTCGGCAAACGCAAAGAAGACGTGGTTACCAAAGCCTGAATAATAGGATTTGGCCCACCTCCCCGCCGCAATCCTTCCCCTGTTCTGTTGCACCAACAACCGATTTTGCACGTGTGACGGCCACTGCCGCCGGAACGCCACTCACCATGTCGACATCGCACGTGACAGAAACAAGCCGCAGAGCCAGTTTCTCCGGGCTGGCCTGCAATGCAACCGAACGCAATCCGGTACTCGCAACTCCTCCCAGAACAAACCTTGACTGGGTGCGGGCTGGCGCTGATCCATGTTATTCCGCCAGGTCGCCTCTGGCGAATGTCCAACAAGACGCATCTCTGCCCGCTAAGAATGTCAGGGCGAATGCCCTTTCAGCTTTTGGTCAAATGCGTCCAGTTAGTGCAACATTGGTCTGCAATGGACTTCGCACCGCCCGCTTGTTGTATGACGCATAAGGTCCAGGGGGCTTCGGATGGGACAAGGGCACAGCCGCTACCACGAGCACGACCACAACAACGGCCATGTGCACGGCCACAGCCACGGCCACGCCCATCACCACCACCACCACCACCACGGCGATTCAACCAACCTGCGCACCGCGTTCTTCCTCAATCTCGGCTTCACTGTCATTGAAATCATAGGTGCATACCTGACCAACAGTGTCGCCATACTTTCCGACGCCGTACACGACCTCGGCGACTCCATTGCGCTGGGTATGGCCTGGGGCCTGGAAAAGCAGGCCGCCAAAGAAGCGCCGGTGCGCTACTCCTACGGATACGGCCGCCTCTCACTGCTCGCCGCCTTCATTAATGCCACTGTCCTTATCGCCGGAGGGCTGTTCGTTCTGGCTGAGGCCATCCCCCGTCTGCTCAACCCGGAAGCCACCAACGCTCCCGGCATGATTTTGCTTGCTCTGGGCGGTATCGCCGTAAACGGTGCAGCCGCATGGCGCCTCCAAGGCGGCGGCACTTTGAACGCCAAGGTCGCCATGTGGCACCTGCTGGAAGACGTGCTCGGATGGGTCGCCGTCCTAATCGTCGGCATAACACTGCTCTTCGTCGATCTGTACATTCTGGACTCTATCCTGTCCCTGCTTATCACTCTCTACATTCTTTACAATGTCCTGGGGCACCTGAAAAAGACGGCCGAACTGTTCTTGCAGGCAGCCCCGGAAGGAGTTGACCTGTCGCAACTGGACCAGCGCCTGCGCAACATTGACGCCGTCGAAGACTCACACCATACCCATCTCTGGTCTCTCGACGGCGACCATCACGTACTGTCCACCCATCTGGTCGTCAGCCAGTCAGCCGACCATAACAAGATTCGAGAGATCAAACAGCGGGCGCGCGAAGAGCTGGTCGGCCTGCACCTTACACACATCACCATAGAAATCGAATTCCCAGGCGATTGCAGTATGGTGGAAAACCAGGTATGATCGTTTTCTCGGCCCAGAAGTCAACTGTAGTTTGGGTGCCAGTTTTCGAAATGCACGTCAAATGCCTGGATTCCGAGTCAACTGCCTGCCCAAAATCAGTTTTCGCCTTTGGAATCTTCAGGTTTGACAGCCTTGCCCGTCAAGTGTATTATTGTGCCTGATGAACTCTCCCTGGGCGCAACCCGGCGCCAGACTCCTGCGGAGATCACACAGTCATCAAAGAGTTGGCAGAAGCAAGACCGCGATTTCGGGAGCCAATAGGCTCGAAGAAAGAGTGGCACGTTCTAGTAGGCGTCCCCTGATTTTTTCAACTTGTACAAGATCTGTTCTTGTGAGAAAATAGGGCCGCTTACCCATATATCAGCCTCCCTGACTAGTTTGAGAAGAAGTCGATCCCGAGGCCGCCGTTCCGCTTTTTTCGGATTTGCACTTGCTCTGTTCTTGTGAGACGATATAGCTCATGGTCATCATTTAATTGTTTCTCTATCAATTTGTGATGAGATCAAGAGTAAAGTTCCCTTAACCCAATTCTCTCAAGGAGCAACAGAACCATGAACAAACGAACCCCACTCATTTCACTCGTTGTACTGTCTCTGCTGCTGGTAGTTCTTAGTGCGTGCACCGCGCCGGCTGCTCCGCCCGACCGAGACGTTGAGATCTCTCACGAGGCGGCCCTGTCGGCCCAGGATGCCCTGATTGGCGCACTGACTATGGGCGAGGTCATGCTGAGCGAGTCTGAGTTCAGCAGCTACGTGACCAAGGCTCTCGAAGCCAACAGTGGCCCGAATCAGCCGGTTGATTCCGTAATGGTCTGGATTGAGCCCGATGCCATGCACTTCCGCGTCACCCTGAAGGACGGCGTCAGCATGATGGGCAACACCGTCGACCTCGTCGGCAACCTGATGGTGAGCGACGGTCATCTGATGGTGGATCTCCAGTCGGCCGGCGCCGGCGGCATGGCTGTGGGTGGCGCTCTGCTCGCTCCGGTCAATGCGCAGATCAACGCTGTCTTGGCCCAGAACATTATGCTCCCGGCCAGCGTCAGTGTTGCGCAGGATTCTGGCTCGATTTCGATCAGCATGAACTAAGCGTAGCAAGGGGTTCGTAACCGTCGGCGTTGCCAAGCTCACTGCAAGGAGAGCGCAACCGTCGGCGGCTTACCCCAAATTCTTGAGGCGCGTGCGGTGCAGCCCTGCTCCAACTCCTGTCTCCTGCCGGCATAGTGTGGCGCCATTTGACACACTATTTCTAAACGGCTGCTGGACTCGGAACTGGGATTGCTCTACGCAGCCTAATACGCAATGAAAACTGTCCCTTGATCGGGCTGCCGGGTTCACCGCCATGATCAAGGGACAGTTTCTGTCCCCATTGGTTTGAAGTATGCTATTTCAAGGCTTCTGGGACTCCGACCTGGACATGGACTGTACCTCTACCCCAAAACGGTGAGCCACCCGATAACCTCCCTCTCTCCAAACCCCATTCTCACTCCCTGACTTCGCCCCAACTCAAGCTGTAAACTGCTGGTCCAATGATGGACAAAAATCATTGGCACACCGTAGTCCCGGCGTAGGCCGGAAACCCCTTTCTTTGCTTGCCAAAACCGTGTGCTTAACCGATACTTTTTAATGTTGCTTTCTAAAGAACATAGTCAATCCGCGACTGTCACTTACAATCTTCAAGGGCAAGTCTCGCCGAGCGCATCAATGGAACCTATGGAATGATACGACCAGCCCGAATCAAATTTGCCAGGCGGGTCGCCCTGTCTGCGGTAATCTTTTGGCTGACGGCGTTGGCATTTGTCGGCGGAAATATTTCCGGCTTTTCAATCCGCTCAGCGATGGCCGCTGAGGAGCGCCCCTCCCAGTTCCTCATCTTCTGGGAGGCTTGGGATTACGTCGTCGCTCACTTTGTCGACCGCGAGCGGGTCGACTTCGCCGCCATGACTTACGGCGCTATCGAAGGAATGCTTGCCTCTTTGGGTGATGAAGGCCACACAACTTTCCTCTCCCCCGATGCCGTACGGTTCCACCAAACTAGCCTTGAAGGCTCATTCGAAGGAATCGGCGCCTATGTTTCCATGGAAGAAGGCGAGGTCCTGATCGTAGCCCCAATTGACGGCTCGCCCGCCGAACAGGCGGGCATTCTGGCCGGCGATGTTATTCTGGAAGTGGATGGTAATCCGGTCGAGGGGAAATCGTTGGATCAGGTTATCTTTCTCGTTCGCGGCCCGGCAAATTCAGAGGTCGTCCTGACCGTCCGTCGCCCTGAAGTCCGGGAACCCCTACAGGTATTGATCACTCGCGCCCGGATAGAGGTGCCGAGCGTGAGTTGGAGCCCGATCCCCAACACCGACATATCCTATATCAGAATCTCGCAGTTTACCGCTAGTGTGGACAGGGAATTGGAAGCCGCCCTTCGCGAGATTTCAGAAGCCCAATCCAACCAAGGCATCATTTTGGACTTGCGCAATAATCCGGGTGGGTTTCTGCAACAGGCCATCCAGGCCAACAGCCAGTTTCTGCCTAAGGGCGATCTGATATTGATTGAAACGGACGCAAATCAGAATCAGACCGTCCATCGCTCACGCGGCCTGGGCTATGCCAGGGAAATGCCGCTGGTCGTCCTGATCAACAAGAGCACTGCCAGTGCAGGCGAAATCACCGCAGGCGCCCTCAAAGAAAACGAACGCGCCTTACTGATCGGCGAAACAACCTTTGGTACTGGCACCGTACTCAACCAGTTTGGCCTCAGCGACGGATCAGCAATCCTCCTGGGCGTAACCAACTGGCTCACACCCGATGGCAATCTGATCAAGGGTCAGGGAGTGACCCCCGATCTGGAAGTCACGCAGCCGCCTAGCTCCAAGCACGTAAGTGCCGATCTGCTCAGAAATCTGAAAGCTGATCAGTTCGGCATGATCGAAGACGATCAGTTTCTGAAGGCGCTGGAGCAATTGGGCATCGAACTCTACGCGGCGCCGATTCTCAACGCCGCGCCGCATGACTTCGTAACCCATGATTGACCACAAGGGAATGTCTTTCCGAGAGGGAAGGCGCCTGCAGTTCGTACCTCGATTCTGCCCTTACGACCGGTACAAACCCTGTTCACGTATGTATCGTTCAACCTCGCGGGGTACCTGGTAACGAATCGGCTGACCCGACCGAACCCGTTCCCGCAAATCGCTGCTGGCAATATCCAATTCAGGCATATCTAGCACGATCACCCGCTCTCGCACGCCGGGCAGTTCCGCTTCCAGCTTGGCCCAGTCGATCTTTACATCGTGGCGGCGTAGAGCAACCAGCCGGCAATTGTGCACCAGCCATTCAGGCTCATGCCAGCTCGGCAGATCGCGTAGACTGTCCAGCCCCATCAGAAAAAAGAGTTGCGCCTCCGACCCGGCCCTCTTGCGGAGTAGCCGCAGCATATCCGATGTGTAGTGGGGACCGGGCCGGTCTGCATCTATAAGACTGATGCTGATCTCGTTGTCGCCGGCAACCGCCAGGCGGCACATAGCCAGCCGGTGATGTAGCGGAGAGATGGGACTGTCCGGCTTATGCGGAGGGTCTCCGGCCGGCGCCAGAACGATCTGGTCCAACCGCAACTGATGCCGGGCCTCCTCTGTCAGAATCAGATGGCCTATATGAATCGGATCGAAGGTGCCTCCAAATACCCCAATCCGTTTACCGTTCAGACTGACTCCTGAATTCATCCTTTGAATGCCCACGCCCCACCGGTATTGGGCGCGCGCCGCGTTCTCTTGCTCAATTCTCTATCTCTCTTTGGGTGACCTAAAACCTGCGTCCGGGCGCTTGCCGCTGTCGCCGTCATTCCCCCAGGGCGTTCTCGAATCCCCATACCAATTCGACTCCGCCAAACAGTACCGTATCTCCGTCGCTAACGCCTTGTTCCCGCAAGGCATCGGAAATCCCCATCGCGCCCAGAATTCGCTGGAACCGCAGCCCGGACTCGTAGTAGTCCCAGTTTGTCATCTGTGCTACCCGCTCGATTGCCACGCCCTCCACCTGCCAGAGATCCGCCTCCAAACGGGTGACCTGAAATGAGCGTTCGTCTTCCACTGGCGATAGCGTCGGCAGCTCTTCCACCTCCTCCGCTGGGATTGTCGCCGGCAGTCTATCCAGTTGTGCCTTAACTTCGTATAGGAGATGCTGTACGTTCTCCCCGGTCACTGCACTGATGGCAAAAAATGGGCAGCCTGTAGCGGCCAGCGCGTCCTGTAACTGTGGCAGGATCTCCTGCGCCTGCGGAAGATCGATCTTGTTTAGGACGATCATCTGGGGTCGCTTCGCCAGCGTCGGGTTGAAGAGCATCATCTCCTGGTTGATGACCTCATAGTCACCAGCCGGATCAGGGCTCGCTCCGTCCAGCAGATGGACCAGTACCCGGCTGCGTTCAACATGACGCAGAAACTCCAATCCCAGACCAACACCATCGTGCGCGCCCTCCAGCAGACCGGGAATGTCGGCAAACACGATCTGGACATGGCTCACTTCCGCCACGCCCAGGTTGGGAACAATCGTCGTGAACGGATAGTCGGCTATCTTGGGCGTGGCTTGACTGATGACGCTCAACAATGTTGATTTGCCAGCATTGGGCACCCCTACAATCCCTGCGTCGGCCACGATTTTCAATTCCAACTCCAACCAGCGCGCTTCCCCCACTTCGCCATTCTCAGATAGTCGCGGTGCCCGGTTGCGCCCGCTCTTGAACGCAGCGTTTCCTCGACCCCCGCGGCCTCCCCTGGCGACCAGTGCCTGCTGCCCGTCCCGTACCAGGTCAGCTACCACCGTGTCAGTTTCAGCGATGCGCGCGACTGTCCCAACCGGCACCGAAATCAGCAGGTCCTCTCCGGTCGCGCCCGCCTTCTTGGTGCCGCCGCCGTGCTTACCGCGTTCCGCACGGAAATGGACCTGTCTCCGAAACCGTTGCAGCGTGTTCATCCTTGGGTCGGCCACGATATAGACATTTCCGCCCCGGCCGCCGTTCCCGCCCGCGGGCCCTCCCATGGGCACGAACTTCTCGCGCCGAAAGGCAACAATGCCGTTGCCTCCAGCTCCCGCTTGCACATGAATCTTGGCTTGGTCAAAAAACATAGTCTGGCTGCCTTCGAATAACGCTTGTAGGGCATGGCCTTCAACCGGCTGACCTTCCTGCCTACCCCTAACCCAATGTAATTCAGCCGCGGTGATATCGCTTCAACCCGTAACTTCTAAGTCCTTGCCAAATGGCGCTCATGATTCAGCATGGCGAAATATGTTTCTCTCTCCTCGCATTTGGGCGGTCGGGCCTATTCGGCCCTCCCTTGTGCGGGGGCTCCGCCCCCGCAACGCCCCCTCTCCTGTCCGCGCCGTAGCAATGTGTGGCGAATTTGAAGTTGTCGTCTCGCGGCGGCCGGGCTTACCCCCCAACCCCCGCCTTGGCGGGTACCGAGTATATGCCAGCGCAGGCAAGACAGGCGAGGCAACTCCCATACATACCCAACGTTCACCGCAATGACCATCGCGAGCCCGCTGCAGAAATACTGAAGGCACATTCCGCCCAGACAGACCGCACACAGTACACACACGGAACATGTCTTAGTAGTTGCTTCTACCCTGAATTGCCCCATTCAAGTCCAACTGTATAATTATACCCTATGGCACTATGTCTGAAGCCCATGACTTTGCAATCCAAGACCTGCTGTCTGCTCAGATAGTAAGCGGCACGAACAGTGCCTCCGGTTTGGCGAATCTGATGACAAACGCGCAGTTTCTAATTCAAATCGATCAGCAGTTTCAGGCGTGCGTGGAAGAATCTTGGCTGGCAGAAGCCGCACGGGCGACGCTGCACGCCTGTGAGCGCGGTGGACTCACGCTTTCAATTCTGGTGGTGAACGACGATGAGCTACTGAGGTACAATCGTATATTTCGCCAGCAAGATGCCCCAACCGATGTGTTGAGTTTCGCCGTCCACGAAGGACTGACTCTCTCAGGAGAGATGCCAGACGCCCTGGCCGCCGAACTGGACGCCGACCTGGGCGACCTGCTTCTGGCCTTCCCCTATGCCTGTCGCCAATCCGAGCGCTACGGCCATTCACTTGCCGCAGAACTGCAGCTACTGGTGGTCCACGGTACGCTGCACCTGCTTGGCTACGACCATGACACCGAATCGCGGCAGGCCGAAATGTGGCGTAAGCAGACTGAAATCCTCAGTTCACTTACCGGCGACGATCTCACGCCTCGCCTGACCGCGGCGAGCTGGTAGATGAAGCCCCCCGCCCGTGCCGGGAGTTTCTGGCAGAGTCTTGCCTTCGCCCTTGCCGGTGTGCGTCACGCCCTTCGCAGCCAGCGTAATCTCCGCATTCACATCACGATCGCCGTCGCAGTCGCCATCGCCGGGTTCGTCCTCCGTATCAGCCTGATAGAGTGGGCCGTAGTCGTCACCCTGATCGCGCTGGTCATCGGCCTGGAGCTGCTCAACACCGCCGTCGAGGCATTGGTGGATCTGGACTCTCCTGAACCGCATTCACTCGCCAAGGTTGCGAAGGACACGGCCGCTGGCGCGGTCCTGGTAGCCGCTGTGGGCAGCGTCGCTGCCGGCTTGATCATCTTCCTACCCCGCCTCTGGCAGATCTTTTCCTGATTTCGGTGCCCAAGATTGGAACGCCGCCGCAGTCGACAAGCCGTTATTCCTCATTTTCCCTGCGGCGCTCCGGCAGCCTCAGTATCGCAGGCACGCCAACAAAGGCGATCAATCCGCTCATCAGGAATGCGTTTTCGAGCCCGAACCTGTCCGCTACGCTGCCCAGCAGCCACAGCGCCGGCGACCGGATAACGAAATTGGCCATCAGAAAGAGACCGTTTGCCAGCGCCCGATTCTGTGGAAAACTGTCCTGCACAACCGCCAGCAACACGGCAGATGGCGAAAGCATCGTAAATCCAACTGGCAACAGAAATGCGAACAGCATCCAGCCTGAACTGTTCAGGAATCCCAGAAAGAGGATAGGTGACATCAGGAAGAGAACAAGCAGGATCCGTCTGCGCCCCAACCAGTCGCTGGCTGTCCCCATGGTCAGGGCGCCCAATACACCCGCCCCTTCCAAAAGCGTTAACGAAAGCCCCGCAATCTCGAACTCATAACCCTTTACGTCCTGCATGAAAATCGGCAAATAGGTTGTCATCGAAATCGACATGAAGACTCGTGCTGCCATGATCCAGAGTAGAGGAGGATAGACCTTTCGCGCAGCCGGCAACATCTGCCGCAGGGAAAGCAACCTGCCCGGTGCAGGCCTCGCCGAGACCCCGCGCAGTCGCCAGAAAAGGAAAACCGACGCCATCCAGCCAAACACCGCCACCCGCCATATCCCTTCAAGCCCAAACCAGCTGACGGCTGCTATAACCAACAGAGGGCCCACAGTGCGCCCCAGTTCTCCGGCCGCCATGAAGAAGCTCATGCCAGTGCCCACCCGGTTGCCTGAAATGCGCCCTATCATGGCCGGTGCCGGCGCATGAAAAACAGCAGAGCTCAGACCTCCCACGAACAGTAACAGGGCTAGGAGCACATAACTGTTCGCCAGCCCCAGCAAACTACACACCGTGGCCGTCACTGCCGGAGCCAGGATGATGAAGTAACGCAAACTGATCCTGTCGGCCGCATGGCCTATGAACGGCTGTAGCAGGCTGGGAACCTGCATAAAGACCGCCAGGCCACCGATCGCCGCGTAATCGGCTGCCAGCCTCGCGCGAATCAGCGGAAGTAAAGGCGGCACAAACGCGGTGAAAATGTCATGGACGAAGTGGCCAGATACAATCGTCAACACCTCTCGGGTCTGAAACTCCTTACTTTCCGACGGGTCAACTTGGTCGGTTGCTGGATCGGCGGGCCGGTCTATTGTAGCTGACATGGAAAAATCTGTTCCTGTGTGGTCTCTGCTGTTACCGCCTCAGGGCAAGTAGACAACCTGCGAGGGAAAGTAATGTGGGTATCGGCTGATTGTAACATCAGTCCTGAAGAAGACAAGCAACCGCGAAAAGTCAATGGGCTGGAAGTCCCCGACATAACATGAAACGCTTCGTCGCCAACAACCCTTCCCATCCCGATCTCACAACATCAGATGCCAGTCCAATGAAATTCTGATCACGCACAACTGCGACGGAAAATGCGCACTTGACACGGCCAAATCCCTATTCTATATTGTTGTCAGTTTTCTCCACGGCAGGAACTGACTGCGTATACTTCGATCGTTGACTTGAAGGACTTCCATCGCTTGTCACCCACAGGAGAGCAACATGATCAAGCGCACCGTAAGCCGACGTGACTTCCTTGCCTTGTCCGGCGTCACGACTGCCGGAGCCTTCCTGGCCGCCTGCGGGCCGGCGGCCGCACCCGGCGCAGAGTCCGACGACGGCGACATGCCCGCCGCTGAAGGCTATTCGATCGTTTATACCTATCCGCACCCGGACACAAACATGCTCGGAGGCAACCAGCGACTGATCCTCGAACGCTACGACTCGATGGTTCCGGGCACGGACGTTCAGGTGGAACTCAAGACTGGCTATGAGATGTCCCGTGTGCAGGCTGACCTCGCCGCCGGCACGGCGCCCGATCTGTTCTGGGCCGGCTACACCTCTGTCATCCAGGCCATTGACGAGGGCCTCATCGTCAACCAGCAGGAGTACATGGAGGCCGCCGGGGTCGACTTCGACGACTTTGTCGATGGTATCGAAGCCATCTACGCCCCGCCGACCGTCGGCGGCCACTTCTGGGGCATGCCCTACGAGCAGGTCGTCGTTCTCTTTGCCTACAACGTCGCCGCCCTGGAAGAATCCGGCATGGATCCGCCGCCTAAGGATTGGACCTGGGACGAACTCATCGAATGGGGTGTCGCAGTTACCCGCGATGTCAATGGCAAGCGCCCGGATGAAGATGGTTTCGACTCCAACGAGGTCGACATCTGGGGTGTCGCCTACTGGCAGCACTTCGCCATCCAGGAATACCTGCCCTGGACCGCCGGCCAGCTCTACGTTGACGAAACTCGCACAAAAGCCACTATCAACAACGACGGTGTCCGCGATTCCCTCCAATACTTGCGCGACGCCTATGCCAGCGGGGCCGCCACCGAGAAGCCGCCCGAAAAGGGTCTCGTTTCCGGCAAAGTCGTTTTCCAGGAAGTCGGAAACTGGGGTCTGCTCGACTTCGAAAAGCAGATCGGAGAAGGTGGGCTTGGCGCCCTATACACACCCAGCCATCCCGTGCATCAGATTACCGCAACCCCCTGGTACGACAAAGAGCTGTGGATGCCTGTCCAGGACGACAAGAATCGCGAAGCCGCCGCCTACGAGTTCTCAGAGTGGTGGGCGCTCGGGGATCCCTATCTCGAATTCTGCCTCGAGACCGGCTACTTCCCCTTCACCAAGAGTCACTTCGCCGACCAGCGCTGGCTCGATGCGATCGCTGGCAAGGAGTTCATGGAAATCGCCGGAGAAATGCCCGCCTACGCCACCAACACGCGCTTCTGGGCCCTGTTCAAAGGCGCGCAGGAGGCCCAGCAATCCATGTACGAGTTGTGGGACCTGGCCGTGCATACCGATGAGGACCTGGGCGTACTCATGGCCGCCGCCGAGGCCGAAGTACAGCGAATCATCGACAAGTACAACTAGCCTCGCGCCGCAAACACGAATTGAATCTGGGATCGGGGGCGATTCGCCCCCGTCTCCCCAACTCTGCTGGTCCTGTTCATGTAAGCGGCACGTTCACAGATTCAGCCGTTCTCACCATTACCAATAAGAGTGGATTGCTCGGGTCGGTCCCTTCCTTAGCTGACATCTTGCCCGCTGGCAATTCATTATATGCGCCCATGGATACGCCGTCTGGCGGCATTTGGGCCGACTGAAGCGCTGAGGACGATCACCGTCCAGAACCTGCCTGGATTTCGCCTTGGTTAAGCCTGCAATACGCGTGATCCGACCCACACCCACCACTCTGGAGGTAGAAATGAACGATCTGAGCAGACGAAGCTTTCTGAAAGCCGCCACAGGCGCGGCCGGAGTCGGCTTGTTGGCCGCCTGCCAGCCGGTTGCAGCCCCTGCCGACTCTTCCGATATGGCATCTGATTCGCCGGACAAGATGGTCGCTGAGCTTGAAATGTGGACTGAAATGGCGACCGTCCCCTGGTTGGGCGCGATGGACGAAATCGTCGAAAGCTTCAACAGCGCCAACCCGGGCATCCACGTCACTCACAGCGGATTCTCCGGCCTGGCATACGAGCAGGCCACCAAGACCGCCTTCGCCGGTGGCGCCGTGCCCGATTTCCTGCAGACCGACGCCGGTCCCGGAGCGCTTTCCGCCTTCATTGAGGCCGACCAGCTCCTGGACCTGACCGACGTCGTCGAGGAAAGCAAGGGAGCCATCTACCCCGATGCCCTCGACTCGGTCCTCTACAAGGGCCGCTACTGGGGCGCGCCTTGGGCCATGACTGTCGCCAACCTCATGTACTACAACGCTGGCATTCTCGACGAGCACGGCGTCGATCCAGCTACTCTGACTACCTGGAGCGCCTTCACCGACGCTTGCCATACGTTTCAGCATGCCGGTGTCACGCCAGTCCTGATTGGCGCTAAGAACGCGTGGCCCGGCGGCCACTGGGCCCAGCACCTTTACATCAGGACCTTTGGCGTTAAAGGCTCGGTCGATCTCTTCCTACGCGGCCTCGATGTCAACCATGAGTCCGACCTGCGATTCACCGACCCGGCCGGCGTAAGGGTTTGGGAACTGATCAAGGAGCTCCTGGACAGTGAATACTACTCCAGGGGCGTGCTCTCCGACGACTATCCCGCCGCCTTTGGCAAGCTCTTCCGCGGTGACGGCGCTTTCTTTCAGACCGGCGGATGGTTGCTGGGTGAATGGTTTGCACAGGAAAATCCACAGATCGACCTCCAGTTCATGCTCATGCCGGCTATCGACGATATCGCCGAAAGCAACGCCGACGAGGTCTCTTTCAACGCCCGCACGCTGATCGTGCCCAAGGAATCGGCACATCCCGCAGAAGCCCAGGTGTTCGTCAAGTGGTACCTGCAATCCGAAGACCCGCATAGGATCTGGTACAAACATCTGCCCGGCGAGGCGCCTCCCATGCCCCTCTCGACGCCGATGGAAAATCTGCGGCCGGAGTCATCCCGGCTCATCGATCTTCTGGACAACGCTCCTGCGCTGACCATCATGATCGAGCGGGCTATGGACTACAACATCGGCCAGGAGATCCTGTGGCACGGCTCCAGCGGTGTATTGAGCGGCGCGCTCTCGCCCGAAGAGGCTGCCGAACGCGCCGAAAATCTGGTGCTCGAGTGGCGCGAGGCACGCATGTAGCCCTCGCTGCAGGAAGAATGCTTGCAGCTCCTCCTGACAAGGAGTAGGAATGCGGCGCTCTACGCTGACGGGCGGGTCAGAAAAGGGCCCGCAAACGGGACGCTATGATGGACGCTTCGCGCTGTTCCTCATAGCGCCCGCCTTCTTCTTCTACACAGTCTTTCTCATCCTGCCGCTCTTCGGCACGGTGGTGATCGGCTTTACCGACTGGACAGGCATCAGCTTCTCCACGCTCAGGTTCACCGGTCTGGAAAACTTCATTCAAATGGCCGGTGACGAGTTCTTTTGGGGCGCGTTCCGCAACAGTTTTCTCTTCGTTGCCTGTTGCCTCCTCGTCCAGGTCGGCGTCGCCCTCCTCTTCGCCATCATTTTGGAGTCGGGACCCAGGTTTGCCAGGTTGTTTCGCAGCATCTTCTTCGTTCCCTTCGTGATCTCGCTCGTGGTCATTGGGATCCTCTTCAACTTTCTGCTCGATCCGACCATCGGCATTGTCGACATCCTGCTGCGTGCCGTCGGCCTCGACGGGCCCAGATTCGGCTGGCTCGGCACCACCACGCTTAACGTCTTCGTCGTCATCGCAGTCCATATTTGGCGCAATTTTGGGTTCACCATGTTCCTGCTTATCGCCGGCCTGCAAGCCATCCCGCGTGAACTGCAGGAGAGCGCCCGCCTTGACGGGGCCACGGCATGGCAACTGACAACGAGGATCACGATCCCTCTGCTGCGCGAAGTGCTCGTCGTTGCCTCGGTGATCACCTCGATCGACGCCATGCGCGTCTTCGATCTCGTTTACACATTGACCGGAGGAGGGCCCTTCCACAGCTCGGAGACTGTGGTCACCTACATCTACCAGCTCGGCCTGGGAGGCGCCCGTACACAGCATGGATACGCTACCGCCATCGCGCTCGTGCTCGTCCTGGTGATCATCGGCATGTCCGTGCTTCAGTTCACCCTTGCCCGCGCCGGCAGGGGAGCCGTTTCCAACTGAGGTTCCGCAATGGTCTTTCGTGAGCTCAGTCTGCCGGTAAGGCTCCTCTTCTACCTGTTCCTGGTCGTCGCTGCCGTCAGCATCCTCTATCCCCTGACGTGGATGTCCTACACCTCACTCAAGACCAACGAAGAGGTCATGTTCTCTCCATTCGGCCTGCCGTCCCGCATCTCATTCGAAAACATCGCCGAAGCCTGGCAGACGGGGAACTTCGCCCGCCTTTATGCCAACAGCATCCTGATCGCTGTCGTCTCCGTCATTGGCATCATTACCATATCGACCACCGCCGCCTACGGGCTGGCCCGCTATCACTTCACCGCCAACCGGCCGCTCTTTTTCTATTTCCTGGTCGGAATGGCCGTGCCCACCCAGGCGCTCATGGTGCCCAGCTTCAAATTGATGGCCATCCTCGACTCCTGGGCAGCTGCCCTGCGCCTCCCGATCCCACTGCTCAACAGCCCACTCGCCGTCATCCTTACCTACATGAGCTGGTCCTCACTCGCAATCATCTTCATTCGCGCCTACTTCATTTCGATCCCGCCGGAATTGGAAGACGCCGCGCGCGTCGATGGAGCCAGAGAGCTGCAAATCCTGCGCCTTGTCATGGTCCCTCTGGCCATGCCGGCGATTGCGACCATGACCATCTTCTATTTCGTCTTCTTCTGGAACGACTTTCTCTGGCCCCTCATCTATCTGCACAAACATACCCTGCGCACAATTCCTCTGGGCATCATGCACTTCGAGGGCAAATATGTAAGTCTATGGAGTTTACAGGTGGCGGCCCTCTCGTTGGCGGCATGGCCTCCTATCTTGATATACATACTTTTCCACCGCCGCATTCAGCGCGGGCTGACCGAGGGAGCCCTCAAGTTCTGAAATCAGCGACTGTTCCAAAGCATCTGGGCAGGATGGCAGGAGTTGCCAGGACCTTGCGCAGGAAAGTGAGTCTCACTTATGGCCAATCTTTCTCAAGCTGACTCCGCGCTTCCACAGATGCGCCCAGGCCGGTTTCGTCTTCCGCGCGGCGAGGCATGGAGGGAGAATCTCTACGGATATCTCTTCATCTCCCCCTGGATTCTGGGGTTCGTGCTCTTCCTGGCCGGACCTCTTCTGGTGTCGCTCGGACTGATGTTTACTGAGTACGCCGGATTCAAGAAGATCACCTACGTGGGTCTGGCGAACTTCGAGGAACTGATCAAATTTGACATCCGCTTCATCGGCTCGTTACGCGTCAGCGCCGTGTTTGCCTTTTGGACGGTCTCACTGGCCATCATCATCTCGCTGGCCATGGCGCTTCTTCTCAATCAGCGCTTCAAAGGGCATACCTTTTTCCGCGGGCTATTCTATCTGCCGGCCGCGGTCAGCGGTGTCGCCATGACCTTCGTCTGGGCCGCGATGTTCGAGAAGGACTATGGGATGTTCAACCAGATTCTGCGTATTTTCGACTTCGATCGCGTTGCCTGGCTGACATCGATCGAGTGGGCCCTGCCCTCCTATATCATCATGCGGTTGTACGGCGTTGGGCACTACATGGTGATCATGCTTGCCGGCCTGCAGAGCATACCGGACGATCTTCACGAGGCCGCAAAGGTCGACGGGGCCAGCGGTCTTGCACTTTTCCGGTTCATCACCTTGCCCCTTTTGTCGCCGACCATCTTCTTCCTGATGATCGTCGGCATGATTGGCTCGCTGCAGGTATTCACCGAGGGCTTCATGCTGACTCAGGGGGGGCCGGCGCGTTCCACGCTCTTCTATGTGCTCTATCTCTATATCGTGGCCTTTACCGAGAGGCGGTTCGGTTACGCCAGTGTACTGGCCTGGCTCTTGTTCCTGATTATTATGGGCTTGACCTTGCTTCAGTTCTGGCTGGCCCGGCGCTGGGTTCACTACGAGTCGCAGGAGGCATGAATGGCAACGGAAATCAGACAGGCAAGCAGTCCATGGATGTACCGCCGCTCGCTGCGACTGTTACTAAACTATGTGATCGCTATCGCGATCGGCATCGTCATGATTTTCCCGCTGCTGTGGATGTTTTCGGGCGCCCTCAAGACGAAGGAGATGCTGCTCGAAGAGACCGTAATCAACCTGATCCCGCCGCTGCCCTGGCAGTGGCACAACTTCATCGATGCCTGGACCGCACTGGCCTTCACCCGGTTCCTGTTCAACACGTTGGTCATCACCGTGGCCTCCATCTTCGGCGGGCTGCTTTCCGCCTCCATGGTGGCATTCGGTTTTGCCCGCCTGCGCTTCGTCGGACGAAACTTCCTGTTCTTCATCGTCCTGGGCACGATGATGGTCCCAATGCAGGTTACGGCGATTCCAACGTTCCTGCTCTTTCACCGCCTGGGGTGGCTCAACACGTACCTGCCGCTGATCGTCCCCATGTGGATGGGCGGCGGCGCCTTCTATATCTTCCTGCTGCGCCAGTACATTATGACCATCCCCACCGAGCTCGACGATGCCGCCAAGATCGACGGCTGTTCCCCGATTGGCATTTACCGCCACGTGATTCTACCGAACATAGGACCGGCGCTGGCCGCGGCCTCGATCTTCCTATTCCTCCATTCCTGGAATGACCTGTGGGGGCCGCTGATCTACCTGACCGACGACAATACGTGGACCCTGGCACGCGGCATGCTGACCTTCAAACGTACGCTTGCCGAGTTCCGCCACGGCGGCGGTCTGCGGCAATACCAGATTCACTGGTTCCTGTCGCTCGGCACCATGACCATGCTGCCCGTTCTGTTTATCTATCTCGTCCTTCAGCGCCACTTCGTGAGCGGCGTTGTAACTTCCGGTCTAAAGGGGTAATCTGTATATAGCATCGTGTCTTGACGATGGGCCATGTGCGCCCTGATGGCGAAAAAACAGGGCGTTCAACAATCATGCTGCGGTCCCTGCTGCTATTTGCGTCAGCCCTTCTCCTGTTTGTGGCTTCCTGCGACGGACCGGCCGCTGAAGAGGCCGCGCCTCCAGAAGCTGAACTTTCCGAAGTCGAAGAGCAGCCCTCGGCGGAGGACGTCTCTCCAGAAACTGCTGCGCCAGCGCAGGCCGGAGTAAACGCAACCGCTACAGCCCTCCCCACATTTACGCCGTTACCGTCTCCCACCCAAACGGATACGCCTCTGCCGACACCTTCGCCGACTGCGACGCCGGTCGCGACCTCAACTCCGACTCCAACCGCAGGCCTGACGGTAACGGCTGTGCCGCCTGAGCCGACAGTCTCGCCGACTGCAACGGCCACCGCCACGGCTACAGATTCTCCGCCCCTGCCTACCCCGACGCCGACCCCTTCGCCGACGGCAACTTCCACCAGTACGCCGGTACCGGCGACCGTCTTCGTGCGCAGCCATTCCACCTACCCGTCAGGCTCCGGACTGGCTCTGGTTGGCGAAGTGGTGAATGGCGGGGCCTACGAGGTGTTTGGCGTCCGTGTGCAGGCCGAATTCTTCAGCAGCAGCGGTGAACTGATCGCTGACTCCGAAGCCATGGCGGTCTTTGGCAAGCTGGACGTTGAGCGGCCGGCCCCCTTCCTCATGCTTGTAGACGTAGACCCGTCCGCCGTCCAGAGCTATGGGTTAAGCGTTTTCTATGATGATTTCAGCATCATCGAATTTCGTGACGTGGAAGTGTCGGCGGTTACCGTTGTCGAGCGGGATGGACGCACTGCGATCGTCGGCAGACTGCACAACCGGCACGAAACGGCTCTGACTTCGGTCGTGGTGGCCGCAACGTTCTTTGACGACGCCGGGGAAGTTGTGGACGTGGCGGAACTGTCCATGTTCGGAGAGACGATCACACCCGGTGCGGAACTCCCCTTTGAAATTCCCCTGCAGGATGTAGGCAGAGCGTTCACAAACCTGCGCGTGCAGGCCCAAGGGCAACTGAGCCTGTTCTGAACCCGTCCAAGCGCACCGATCCAAGCGCCCCGACAATCAAGCGGAACGCGCAGCGCCCCTCCGCCAGCACATTCGCAGCGGGGAGGGGCGCCGTGACTCTATTTCAGTTGTTCTGTACTATCCGTCGGCCGGAGTCAGGGCAGACACCAGCACGCTCACCCTGTTGTCCAGCTCAGAGCTTTCCGATATCACGTTAGCCGGATCGACGACGACCTGCAGCATCCGCGTTCCCAGGCCTTCAGCCGCCCGGAAAACCGTTCGCACCGTGACTTCCTCACCTGCAGCCAGATACTCAACTGTCTGAGGCGAGCCGAGCGGGTTCAGATCGTTGGACTCATCCAGCACCTGGATGCTGAAGCCACCCGCGTCCATGCTGCCCTCATTGCGAACCTTGGTGGCGACAACCACCAGATCCCCTTCACCCGCCCGAGCCACTTCTACCTCGACTTCCTGGGCGTTCAAAGCAAGATTGGCGCCTTCTTCTCGGCTTTCCACGTCGGTAGACGACGCCAAACTGTCCGATCCCGCCCCCTGTCTATTCCCCTGCGCTGACGTGCTGAAGCGGAGTGTGCGCTCGGCGGAATTGTCGTCTTCGTCCGTCTCACTGATTTCGTTGTCGGGGTCGGCGGTCACTCGAATGACCCGAGGTCCCTCCAGGTCGCTCGTTTCGAACGAGATCACCGCCAGCTCGCGTGCACCGGGCTGAATTGGCTCCGCTATCGTGAACTCGCCAATTTCGACTATTACCTCTTCCTCTTCGCCTTCATCCGTAACGTCCTCAAACCGGACGACAACGTTTTCGGCTACCGTTTCGCCCTGGTTGCGAACTACCGCTGTAATCGTTACCGGCGCGCCCGGACGGGGTACGGCCGGGAAGAAGCGAATGTTCGAAGACAGGACCGTCAGATTTGGCGCATCAGAGGACGCTTCCGAAGTTGTACGCACCCGCAGGACCAGTTCAACCCTGTTGTTCTCCTCGTCCAGTTCGTTCACTGCGTCTTCCGAGTCAGCGACCACACGGATCTTGCGTTCTCCGGCTTTGCCCTCGGTATCGTACGTTACCGATACCGTGGTGCTGTCATTGGCGCCAAGCTGGGCGATCCGCTGCGGACCGCCGATGGGCCTGGGGACCCTTTCCGTCACATCCAGGAAGCGAACGACGAAGCCGCGGGCGTTTGCGTTGCCGTCGTTGGCGACCGTCGCGGAGATGATCGTATCCGTGCCTTCGACCGGGTCTTCGGGATCGAATTCAACATCCTCTTCGCTTACGACGATGTCGGCCAGCTGCGGCGGCGAGATGAAGAGCCCGCGCGTCGCCTGGTTGTCCCGCTCATTCATCTCGACGATGACATTGTTGGGATCGACGACCACCCGAATCTGGCGGCTGCCGGTCTCACCGGTGTCGGTGAATGCGACTTCTACGGTGCCGCCGCCCCCGGCAGGAACGGCATCCAGCAGCTGTTCCGTGCCTATGGGCACCGACCCGCCGCCGGTGACGTCCAGGATCTGAACGATCACGTCGTGTGCCGTCTCGGTGCCGTTGTTAAGCACTGTTGCCGAGACCGTCACCACGTCGTGGAGCTCCGGAGACTGCGGGGCGAACTTGATGTTGCCCGACAGCATCGCCAGGTTCGGCGCCATCGCAGCCTGGACCGGTAAGGTAACCACCGTCTGATTGTCCTCTTTGCTGCTCTCGCGAATGAAGTTGTTCGGATCGACAACGACTCGGATGCGGCGGTCGCCCGGCCTGTCGAGCGTGTCATATATGATGGGAACCGTGGCGCTGGAGCCTGCCGCCAGGTAGCCTACGACGTGGGGCTGGCCGATCGGCACTGTGCCTGCCTCGGTAACGTCCAGGAACTGGACCACCACGTCGGTGGCATCCTCTGCCCCGTCATTGAGAACGATCGCCCTAATGAGGACCCGGTCGCCTTCGGTCGGGGCGGCAGGGTTGAAGCCCACATTGCGGGGTTGTACGATCAGGTTCGGGGCAGCCCTTTCCAGCACTTCTACCGTCCTGGTTGCGGAATTGTCACTCTCGGCGCTTTCCTCGATGAAGTTTCCTGGGTCGGCCGTCACCGTGATTCGACGCTGACCCTCTCTTTCGGTCGTGTCGTAGACGACGCCGACGGCGGCGCTGCCACCGGAGGGGATCAACGAGATAGTCTGCGCCGCGCCTACCGGCACGCCGGGCCGCTCCGTCGCATCCATGAACTGCACGTCCACGTCGCGTGCCGGCGCGCTGCCGTGGTTGACGACTATGGCGGTGAGGATAATCCTCTGCCCTTCGCGCGGCGATTTCGGTGTGACCGCGACGTTGCTGCTCTTGACAGTCAGATTCGGCAGCGGCTGCGCCGACATTCTCAAGGATGCGGACGCCCTGTTGTCGGTCTCCTTCGTCTCTGCAATGTAGTTATTGGGATCGACGATCACCTGAATTCTTGGATCATCCTTGCCGGCCGTATCAAAGACGACCTGAGCAACGCCGCTGCTACCGGCGGGAATCCTGTCGATAACCTGCGGTTCGCCAATCGGTACGCCGCGCCCGCTGCCTTCTACAAACTGCACGATCACCTCACTGGCGTCGCCGCCGCCTTCATTCAGTACCGTGGCGCTGATCGTAACCTGATCGCCATCCACCGGTCTGCTGGGATGGAAGCCGACGTTGCTTGTCTCGATAACCAGGTTGGGAATCGCAGGCGGATTGATCGAGATCGCGGCCTCGGCCTGATTGTCCGTTTCGTCAGACTCGGAGATCAGATTTCTGCGGTCGGCCACCACCCGGATCTTGCGTTCTCCCGACATGCCGCGGCTGTTGAGGACCGATTCGGCGATTCCGCTGCTCCCTGCGGGGATCGAGTCGATCAGTTTTCCTGATCCGATCGGAACGGCCTCGTCCTCCGTCACATCCAGGAACTGGACGTCGACTTCACCAACGTCCTGCCCTCCCTGGTTGAGGATGACGGCCTGAACTCGAATCTCGTCTCCCGAGTTCGGGTTTGTCGGCGTAAAACTGATGTTGGCCGCCTGCACGGACAGGTTGGGCGAAGTTCCTCGCGCGATTAGCAGTGTCTTGCTGGCTGTGTTGTCCGTCTCATCGCTCTCAGTGATGATCGACAAGCTGTCTACACTGGCCCTGATGCGCCGCTCTCCTGAGCGACCGGCGGTATTGAATGTCACGCTTGCGATGGCGCTGTCGCCGGCAGCTATCGAGGCCAGCGTCTGAATGTCGCCGATCGGGCTCAGGCGGCCGCCCGTGACGTCGGTAAAGTGAACTTGAACGTTCTCGGCGGCGGCCGCGCCGTTGTTCACGACGGTCAGCGAGATGATGACTTCACTGCCGGCCGAAGTCGTCGGCGGATTGAATCCGATGTTATCCGAGAGCGCCACCAGGTTCGGCATCGGCGCGGACGCTACTTCGAGACTGCGCGTGCCCTTGTTGTCGATCTCATCGGTTTCGGCGATGAAGTTGCCCGGGTCGGCTACAACCCGCACCTTGTACGTGCCTGCAGCGTCGGGAATCGTATACTTTACCGTCACGACGCCGCTGCCGCCGACCGGGATCCTGTCCAGTTCCTGCGCCTCTCCGATGGGAACCGGCCGTCCTGCGCTCACATCTTCAAACTGCACACCCACATTCCTGGCAACAACGTCGCCGTCGTTGCGAACGACCGCCAGGATGGTCACCGTCTCGCCAACGCGCGGATTGGCCGGACTGAAACCGATATTCTCGGCCAGCACCACCAGGTTTGGCATCGGCTCGGGCTCGAGAGTCAGCAGACGTGTGGCCGTGTTGTCCTCTTCGCTCGATTCTCTGATGCGATTGTTGGCATCCACCAGCACCTGGATCTTGCGGTTGCCGATCGGTCTATCGACTGAGATCGACTCGGTGATGGTTACCGCGGCGGTTCCGCTGCTGCCTACACCGATAACTTCAATCGTCTGCTCGCTGCCCAGCAGGCGGGCTTCGCCGCTGGTAACATCGAAGAACTGGACGGATACATGCTCGGCCGGCGCCGACCCGTTGTTGCCTACGACGGCGCGTAAGGTTACCTCTTCGCCGCTTACCGGCTGAGCCGGGTATATGGCGATGTTGTTGCTGTGGATGAACAGATTGGGTGACGGAGCGCTCCCGACCGTCAGCGAAGCGCTGCCTTCGTTGTCGTCTTCACTAATCTCTCGGACGAAGTTGCCAGGATCAGCGACCACCTGAACTGTGCGAGCGCCCTGTCCGCCCGAGGCCTTGTATTGCGCAACCGCAACCGCCGATGCCCCCGGCTCTATGACCTCGATCGTCTGCTGCTCGCCTATCGGCCTCACACTGGAGCTGGTCACATCCACAAACTGCACGATCACGCCTTCAGCTCTTGAACTGCCTGTATTCAGGATCGTAGCGTAGATGGTCACCGGAGTGCCTGCAGCCACTTCGGTGGCGCTGAAACCAATGTTTTCGTCGACAACAACCAGGTTGGGGGCCGGTCCGTGTGCCACACTCAGCGTGGCCGTGGCGCTGTTGTCCACCTCGCTGGACTCTGCCACCAGATTGTGTGGATCCACCTGCACCTGAATCTTCTGATCGCCGCTGCGGTTGGACGTATCAAAGCGGATCGACGCCACCCCGCTGCTGCCGGGGGCAATCGAAGGGATGACCTGAAGCGCTGCGATCGGCGCCGCAGGACTTCTGTTCGCGTCCAGGAACTGGACCTGCACATCCTGGACTTCAGAGTCGCCCTCGTTCCGAATCGTTGCAAAGATGGTAACTTCATCGCCTTCCACCGGGTTGGACGGCGCGATGCCGATATTGCCGGAGGAGAGCTCCAGATTCGGCTCTGTGTCCGATTGCAGCGTCAAAGTCTTGCTTGCACTGTTGTCCGATTCGTCCAACTCTGTGATGTAGTTGTCCGGGTCAGCGGTGACGGTGATACTCGGATCACCCGAACTCGTGCTGGAGTCGTATGTGACGCGCGCCACCGCGCTGCTGCCCGCGGGGATGCTGTCGATCACCTGGTTCAAGGCGACGGGCGTCGTCCTGCCCTCTCTGAACTGGACGACAACGCTTTCGGCGTCGGCCGTCCCGTTGTTAATGATCGTAGCCAGGATCGTAACCTGCTCACCTGGCTGCGGCGATGCCGGGTCGAATCCGATGTTGCCTGAGTCAACGTACAGGTTGGGGGCAGGCGCTTCGGCGACGTCGAGAATGCGGACGGCCGTATTGTCCGCTTCGTTACGCTCGGCGACGAAGTTGTTGGGATCGATCACCATGCGGATGCTACGTTCGCCGTCCTTCTCCTCGGTCTCGTACTGTACCTGGACCACACCGCTGCCGCCGACAGGGATTTCGGCGATCGTCTGCGGCAGGCCGATCGGGACTGCAGCGTCCTCTTCAGTGACATCAACGAACTGCACCGTAACGGCTCGGGCATCTGCGTTGCCGTTGTTGAGAACCGTCCCGTGGATGGTTGTTACTTCGCCGGCGTGCGGCTCTGACGGGTTGAAGCCGATGTTGATCGACTGGGCAACCAGGTTGGGCAGGAGCTGCCTCTCGCCGGGCAACTGCAGTTTCGCCGTCAAGACCCGGACGTCGTCGACATACCAGCCTTCGTTATCGTTAAAGGAGTCGTCAATCGTGTCAAACCAGAATCGGATCTGTATCGAGCCGCTGTCGCTGACTGCCTGGCTCAGGTCCACATCCCGCCTTGCCCAGTTCCCTTCTGTGCCGTGCGATTCGAAGACGGTCCGCCACGTCGTTCCGTCCGTGGATATCTGGACTCTTGTGCGGTCGAAGCGGGTGTTTCTCTGTAGCTCGCTCCATTCGTAGAAGGTGAGCAGTGCGTCGTCGGCGCCGGCGATGTCGATCACGCCGGACGTGATCGTGCCCTCGTTCTCCTCGCCTGTGTCGTAGTTCCGCTGCCTCTCGCGACCGTAGTACCAGGACGTCTCCGGGCTGTTGAATCGCAGACTGGACAGATGCCAGAGGTTGTCGTCGGGGTCTTCGATGGTCCACTTGCCGGCGCCGCTTTCCATGTCGTCTTCAAAGACGATAGTGCCTGCGCTGGTGCGGGCGATCACGATATTGGAGAGGTCGGATACGTTGCCCACATTGTCAGCCACACGCAGTGCAAAGTAGTAGGTTGTGTCCGGTTCCAGCCCGGAGACTTCAAGCTCCTCCCTGGATCCGGAGGCGCCGGGAATGGGAGCCGTCGTCACCTGTTGGGCAGAATCCCAGGTGGCGTTCGAAATCGGCGCGGTGTCGTATCTGACGTCGTAGGCTGTGGACTGCCCGGTGAATCCGTCATCACCGGTCGCAGTCCAGGAAAGCAGGATCTTGGTCAGGAGCACGCCAGAGGGCGACAGGTCTGAAACGGTTGCGGGCGGCGTCGTGTCCTTTTCCATCGAGTTGAACAGGTTCAGGCGCCCGTTGGTCAACGTTTTTTTGGACTGTTCCGGCAGTGCATCGACACCGGACAGGATGCGCTGCTTGACCTGATCGTTGTTCAGCCCTTCAAACTCCGACCAGATCAGCGCGGCCGCGCCGGTAACGTAGGGGGCCGACATCGACGTGCCGCTGGTGGACCCATATCCGGACGGCAGACACATGGGACAGCGGCCGGACGGAATGGTTGAAAGAATGCTTACACCTGGGGCAGCCAGGTCGACCCAGTCCTCGCCCCAGCTGGAGAAGCCGGCGTAGATATCGTCGTGATCTGTCGCTGCCACAGATATGATATTGTCCAGATCGTAGGCGGCGGGGTAGAGCTTACGGTTGGAGTTCGAGTTGCCGGCGGAGCAGACATGCAGCGGCGAATCGACCCGCCCCATCGCCTCCCGCAGGGCCTGTGAGGGCGAGCCGCCGCCCCAACTGCTGTTGGTTACAACGATGTTCTGCTTCTGCTTGGTGCGCAGGTCGTAAATGTAGTTGAAGCACTTGACTGCGTTGGAGGTCGTCCCGGTGCCAAAGGCAGTGATGAACTTACAGCCAAGGATTTTTGCGTTCCAACTGACGCCGACTACGCCTTTCCTGTTGTCCCCCGCGGCGGCCGCGATACCGGCCACGTGCGTCCCGTGACCGTAGTCATCCAGCAGCCTGCCGCTGTTGTTAATCGCGTTAATGCCGTGGAAGTCATCCACATAGCCGTTGTTGTCGTCATCGATGCCGTTCTCCACGCACCTGCCTACCCCCCGCGGACATTCTTTCGGGTTCGTCCACAGGTTCGGGATCAGGTCTTCGTGTTCGACCTCGATACCGGTATCGATTACCGCGATGATAATATCGTCGGAGCCGGTGCCGATTTCCCACGCTTCCAGCGCGTCAATGTCGGCGTCGGCCGTGCCGCCTGTCTGCCCTGTGTTGTGCAGTCCCCAAAGTCTTTCGAAATGCGGATCCGACGGCGGCTCCTGATTGATCTGCAGCAGGTAGTTCGGCTCGGCGAAGGCAACCCTATCGTCACTCTCCAACACCTCAATCAGATTTTCATCCACATCGACCGGCGCCCCCGCCAGCCGCAGACCCTGATCCGCGTCGGTGACATCGGGGTCCAAATTGTCCTTTTCCGAGAGCCCGTATTCGGCGTAGAAGTCGGATATCTGATCTCGCGTTACCGTCTTTTTGAAGCGAATAAGCACCTGTCCGGGCACATACTCTGCAACTTCCTCTTCCTGCAGAATCGCCCTCTCGATCCGCTCCTCTCCTATGCTGGAGAGATCCATCTCCCCGGAGCGAAGGCTCGTGTCGAGAATGGTCCCTAGCCTATCGCCGGAAAGCAGGAGGCCGGCGGCCAAACAGAGGACAAGGAACAGGGCTACGAGCGAAAACCTTTTCATTTCTGCTTTGTCTCCGTAAACTCAGCGCTTTTTGGGCGATCGTAAGAGAATCGTCGTGAAAAAGTATCAATTTCGGTAACAACAGGTCCGTTTATGTTGACACACATAACGGGAATAATCAAATGCAACAGGTTTCGCCCGATGACGAAAACTGTATTTGCCGCCACAGAATGTGCGATTCCGGCAGTTCTGAGGATTGGCGAACAGTACAGAGAAGGGGACAATCCGGGAGAGATTTTACGAAGAAACGAACTCTTCCGTGGGAGCCTGCCCGTTCCACGCGATCCGTTCCGCGCCGGCGTAGACGTTCAACCGTTCGCCGCGCAGAAAGCCAATCAAGGTGACGCCGAACCGCCGCGCCACGTCCACCGCCAGATGACTGGGAGCAGATACGGCGCAGACCACCGGCAGGCCCGCTACCGTTGACTTCTGCAGGATCTCGTAGGAGGCGCGGCCGCTGACCAGCAGGATGCTGTCGTGCAAGGGCAGCTTGCGCCGCATGAACGCCCAGCCGATCAGCTTGTCGACGGCGTTGTGGCGGCCCACATCCTCGCGCAGACACACGAGGTTGCCTTCGGCGTCGAACAGGCCGGCGGCATGCAGCCCGCCGGTCACTTCAAACAGCCCTTGCGCAGCCCGGAGTTTCTCTGGCAGTGCGGTCAGGATCGAGGGGCTGACTTTCGGACCCGCCGGCAGGGCAGGGCAGCTGCGCATCTCGATGGCGTCAAGGCTGGCCTTGCCGCACACGCCGCATGCGCTGGTCGTGTAAAAGTGACGTTCCAGCGTCGCCAGCTCCGGCAGGCTTGGCAAGCGCAGCCCCACGTTCACGATATTGTAGCGCTGGTCGGCGTCGACATCGGCATCTACGCAGTAGGTGATGCCACTGACCTGCGAAGGCTCGCCGACAATGCCCTCGTTGTGCAGAAACCCGGCCGCCAGCTCGAAGTCGTTGCCGGGCGTACGCATCGTCACCGCGACCGTCTGCGTTTCGCCCCCCGCTTGCAGCCGAATCTCCAGCGGCTCTTCCGCCGCCAGCTGGTCATCCCGGACTCTGTGCCGCCCATTTTCAACAACTGTAACCCGGGCACGTACTTTACTTCCTACGCGAGGTATCACTGTATCTCACCGAGTTGTCCGAGTGGTAGCGGAGTGAACTATCCGAGATTCTCACTTTCCTCTCTTCGCTGTCAGGCTGAGAGAGTCAAAGTGTGGAAGATTGAAATTGCCCTATTCCCAGTGAATTAAAGAAGCACTGGTCTCACCGGCGCATTTCAGAAAGTGCCTCCGTCAGGGACTTTTCCGGACGAGGCATACGCGCCATCCTTTCGCGTAACAGTTCCAAGCTAGCCCAGGGATCCCGATGCTTGCCTGGAACAACATCGCCATTTTCCTCCAGAGGAAGCAGAACGCCGAACGGCTTGCCCCGGTAGGTTATCGTATAGCCGATTCGTTCCTCTCGCACCTTGCGCATGATCTCTGAAGCGTGAGTCTTCAATTCATTTACGCCAATTGCGCGCATGGAATGCCTCCGGCCTGGATACTTCTGAGGCCATCGTGTAGCAGACAAGCAAATCAAGTCAATGACGACAGCGTAAGAACTGCCTTCACCATCTGCGGCCCCTACACGCAACTCAGTCGGCAGCCAGCCTCGTCTCCTCTGCAACTGGTTCCACGTGTACTGGGCAGACCTTCAGCTCCGCGGTATGCGTAATCGGGTCGTAGCCCGAGCCGGTCAGTACGTTAATCGGCACTTCGGCGAAGGAGAAACTGGCGAATACCGTCCCCTGCGGTGAGCGCCGCGTCGTCTCTACGCGGACGTCGACTGCGCCGCGGCGGCTACTCATCCTGGCCCAGCCGCCGTCGAGGAGGCCGTAGCGGGCGGCGTCGCTCGGATGTACCTCAAGCGTCTCCTCGGGCAGCAGCTGGTTGATGCCCTCCGATCTTCCGGTTTGGGTGCGCGTATGGTAGCTCTCCAGCCGGCGCCCTGTCGTCAGCCACAGTGGGTAGTCCTCATCGATCGTCTCCGCAGGATCGCGGTAGTCGGTGAAGCTGAACTTGCCGCGCCCGTTGATGAACTCGCCTTCGTGCAGACGCGGCGTACCCGGATGCCCGCGATAGGGGATAGGCCACTGATACTGGCCGCCCTCGGCGAGGTCCCAGTCGATGCCGGCGTAAATCGGCGACAGCTCGCAGAGCTCATTGAAAATGGGCACCGGCGAGTCGAAGTCCATCCCGCTCATGCCCATGCGCTGGGCGATCTGACCGATGATCCACCAGTCCGGCCTGGCCTCGCCGGGCGGCTCGACAGCCTTGCGTACCCGCTGGATGCGCCGCTCGGTATTGACGAAGTTGCCGTCGGTTTCCGCCCACGACGTAGCCGGCAGGACTACGTCGGCCAGCTCCGCCGTCTCGGTCAGAAAGATATCGATCACGACCAGGTGCTCAAGGCTTTTCAGCGCGTGGATGCAGTGCTCCTGGTCCGGGTCGGAGACAACGGTGTTCTCGCCGTCGATGATCATGGCGAAGATCCTGTCGCCGCACTGGTCCAGGGCCGTCACCTTGGTGATTCCTTTTTCCAAGTCCATCTTGCGCCCGTAGGCCTTTTCGAACTTGGCCTGGTTGGCGGCATCGTCCACCGGTTGGAAGCCGGGGAAGTTGTTGGGCAGCGCGCCGCTGTCACCGGCGCCCTGGATGTTGTTCTGCCCGCGCATCGGGTTGACGCCGGTGCCCTCGCGTCCGAAGTTGCCGGTCAGCAGCGCCAGGTTGCAGAGGCTCTGCACGTTCTCCACGCCGCAGATATGCTCGGTAATGCCCAGGGTATAGTAGATGGCGGCCTTGTCGCTCGAGCCGTAGAGGACAGCCGCCTCTTCGATCAGCGCCGCGGGTACACCGGTGATGCTCTCGGCCCACTCGGGAGTCTTCTCCTGCAGATGATCGACCAGCTCGTCGTAGCCCTCGGTCCGGGTGGCGATAAACTCGCTGTCGGCCAGCCCCTCGCGCACGATCACGTGCGCCATGCCCAGTAGCAGCGCGGTATCGCTGCCCACGCGGATTGGCAGGTAGAGGTCGGCCATCTCGGCCAGGCGGATGCGCCGCGGGTCGGCCACGATCATCCTGGCCCCGCGTGCCAGCGCCTTCTTCAGACGGGTGGCCGCGACCGGGTGGGCCTCCGTCATGTTGGTGCCGATGCAGAAGATCACATCCGGCTTCTCCATGTCCGCCAGCGGATTGGACATCGCGCCCCGACCGATTGTTGCCGCCAGACCGGCGACTGTGGGGGCGTGTCAAGCCCGGCTACAGTTATCGATATAGCTTGTGCCGAACCCCACGCGGATGAACTTCTGCATCATGTAGTTGGCTTCGCTGGGCGTGCGGCCGGAGGCGACACCGTAGACAGCGTGGCGCCCATGCCTTTGTTCCACGTCCATGAAGCCCTGCGCCGCCCTCTGCAATGCCTCGTCCCAGGTCGCCCGCTGAAGCTGGCCCGCCTCGTCGCGCACGAGCGGGTGGGTGAGCCGGTCCGGGTGATGGACGTAGTCGTAGGCGAACTGGCCTTTGACGCAGAGCGCACCCTGGTTGGCCGGGCCGTCGAAGTCCGGATGCACGGCGATGATGCGGTTGTCGCGGGTCACCAGGTCCAGCGAGCAGCCGACGCCGCAGTAGCCGCAAATGGTCCGGGTTGTCTTGGTTTCAGAATTGGTAACGTTCATCGAAGAGTCCTTTTGACAAGGAGAGTGCGTAGCGGCGCGTCGCCTCTGACGGATTAGCTTCCGCTGTTCAGTGTCCCGTCGGAGGCGAAGCGCAGCGCCTTCTTGTCGGCCAGTGCGCCGGTCGGGCAGGTCTGCACGCACTGGCCGCAGAAGGTGCAGGCCGAGTCCTGCAGATGGCCGCCGAACTCGACCGTGATCTGGGTGTCAAAGCCGCGGTTGGCGACGCTGATGGCGTAGTCGCCCTCCTGCTCGGCGCAGACGCGCACACAGCGGTAGCAGGAGATGCAGAGGTCGTAGTCGCGCAGGATAAACGGGTTGGGGTCGTCCGGGCGGCTGGCGCCCGACTGCGCGCCGGCAAAGCGGCCGCGGCCGGCGTCGTAGCGTTCGACGAGCGTGCCCAGCTCCTGTGAAGCCACGCCCCGCAGCGCGTCCACCGTCACCTCGCGGTTCTCAGACGCAACCAACTCCAGCAGCGTGCGCCGCAGCTCTTCCACCTTCGCGGACGCGGTCGTTACCTCCATGCCGTCCTCCGCCCGCGTCGTGCACGAGGCCACCGGCACCCGCTGCCCTTCAACCTCCACTACGCACAGCCGGCAGCTGCCGAAAGCCTCCAGCCGCGGGTCATAGCAGAGCGTCGGCACGGCCTTGCCGGCCCGCGTCGCCACTTCGTAGACCGTCTCGCCGGGCATGAAGACAATCTCTTCACCGTCAAGTGTCAGCGTGGGTTGCTGCTGCGACTCATTCACCGACTGCATAAAGTCTTTCCCATCGTTCGACGTTCATCTCGCTTAAGTCATCAGGTAGATCTAAGAAATATTGCTGCTCGAACTGAGCATCACACATTGATACCCTTGGCGCGCAATTCCGCCTTGGCTTCCTCCCAAGGGACTGTTTCCTCTCCACTCGTTCGGGAAGCTTCAATTTCAGCGCTGTCTTCCATATCCTCAATCCAGTCCAGGAGGTCTTGCCAAATGGAGTAATCGATTATCACGGCCTTTCTCCGGCCTTCTCCATCGACAACCAGTTCTACTTTTTCGAGCAAATGATGAAGGATATTATGCATTCCAGCCGCCGCCAACCCTGGCTCAACCTCGAAACTCCGCCACCTGCTCCGGGAAATTCCGCAGCAGACTATCGCTGACGAAGCCGGCGGCCACGCCCAGTCCGCAGGCGCTCAGCTCCAGGACTTCGCCGATGTCGCTGATCTCGCGCCGCCAATCATCAAAGTCGCCGGGCCCGTCTCCGGACAGGCGTTCGAGCAGGCGCTGCGTACCGATGCGGCAGGGGAAACATTTGCCGCAGCTCTCGTGGGCAAAGAACTCCATCGCCTGCCGGGCCGCATCCACGATGTCGCGGCTGTCGTCGTATACGATAATCCCACCCGCGCCCAGCATCGAGCCGGCCGCCCGGATACTGGGCTCGTCGAGCGTGACCGACTCCAGCGCCTCGCCGGCCAGGAATCCGCCCGACAGGCCGGCCATGGTCGCGGCCTGAAATGACCGTCCCGGCAGCGGGCCGCCGGCCCAGTCGTAGAGCAGCGTCCGCAGCGGCAGACCGAACGGCACCTCATAGTTGCCGGGACGCTGCACGTCTCCGGAGAGGCTGATCACCTTGGTTCCGGCATGGTCGCCCAGTCCCAGGTTCTGATACCATTCAGCGCCGCGCCGCAGGATCTGCGGCACCGCGCACAGCGTTTCCACATTGTTGACGGCGGTGGGCAGGTTGTCGAAGCCGTGGGTTGTCGGGAAGGGCGGGCGGTTGCGGGGGAAAGGGTGCTTGCCCTCCAGGCTGTTGAGCAGCGAGCCCTCCTCGCCGCAGATGTAGGCCCCCGCGCCTCGCCGCAGATACAGCCGGAAAGTGAAGCCGCTGCCGAGAATGTTTTCCCCCAGCAGCCCGGCCTCTTCGGCCGCTTCGATAGCCTCTTCCAGGCGGGCGTTCGTTTCCGGGTATTCGTAGCGCAGGTAGAGGAATCCGCGGTCGGCGCCGGTGGCGTAGCCCGCCAGGGTCATGCCCTCGATCACGGCGAAGGGGTCATGGTCCATGAGCGCCCGGTCTTTGAAGCAGCCCGGTTCGCCTTCATCGGCGTTGCAGACGATGCTCTTGGGCGCGCGCGGCGCCTCGCGTACGAACTGCCATTTCATGCCGGTGGGGAATCCGGCGCCGCCGCGACCGGCCAGTTTTGACTCCTTGAGTACGTCGATCACATCAGTCGGGCTCTGCTTCTCCACGGCGTGGGTCAAGGCGTCGTAGCCGCCGCTGCGCCGGTAGCCGTCCAGGCTTTCGCGCTCCGGTTCGCGGATTCCGGCGAAGACGCACTCTTCACGCCCTCCCGGGTTCGGCACCGGCAAAGGGGAAGAGATTCGCCGCTGCAGCGTGTGGAGCGGTGGGCTGACCACGAACGTTTCGTGGCCGATCAGAAGCGGGACGGGGTCGTCGCAACGGCCCGAGCAGGGCATTTCCTCGGCTCCGTCGAGGCTTTGGACAATCTCGAGCGCACCGCGCTGGCGGCAGACTGGCCCCGTGCAGACGCGCGGCCGCTGCAGACCGCCCTCGGCACGGGCAAAGTGGTGATAGAAGGTGACCGTGCCGTACAGGTCTGCCAGGGGGATGCGCAATTCCTTGCCGATGGCTTCGATTGCCGCGGGCGAGATGAATCCGTCGCGATTGTGAAAGGCATGGAGGACCGGCAGCAGCGGTGCGGGTTCGTCCCGATAGCGCCCGATGAGGGCCAGATCGGTCTCGGCGACAACGATATTCTCGGTATACCCGCCCGTTCTCTGTTCTTGTCTGGTCATGGCCTCTTGCGCTGAATCAGGTCATCGATCACATGTAAAGTGCGTTAAATTCTACCAGTTCATCGTCGTTATCCCAACTGCTACGCGCGATCACCGCCTGGCAAACGGCCTCGGATACTTTCGTATGGACACACCATGAAGGGCGCTCACAAGTGCCGCCTCAAGCCGACTCAATTTGCCTACTGTGGCTATGTCCCGATCTGATTCAGATGTCTTGAGGGAGGGGAGCGAAGTTGAGGCGGGGCGAGCGCGCTGCGCGGCTCTTGCGAGACCGGCAAGTTTACTCACTACTTGCTGACTCTTCATCGGCATACATATCGAGGATTTTCTCTATCTCCGGGTCCAATTCCGGCCAGCCGGAGGCCGCGGGGAAGTGGTCGGAGGCAGGGGCAGACTGCAGTTCGCGGCGCTGGAGTTCGACAGCGCTGGAAAAGAGGAGGCGAAGAGAAGGGAGCAGGGCGCGTGCTTCCTGTGGGGAAAGGTTTTTCAAGTCGGCGATATCCAGGGCGGCGGCGGAGTCCTCGATGATTTTCTCCAGGCGGTGCAGGCGGCGTTCGCGTGCTTCGGCTTCACGGGCGGCCTCGAAAGCGGCCTTTTCTTCACGGTTGGCCTGGTCGTAGGCCAGAGCGCGTTCTACCCAGTTCCATTCTTTGGACACATTGCTGACCGCCCCTGAGTGTTTACCAGTGCTGCCTGCCCAAGCGCGGAAGGCACCTGACAGTGAGCGAGACGGACCCAAGTTGAGATAGACGTGGAAGCGATCGTACCATTCGGGGGGTTCGTCGGGCTGCTGTTCCCAGGGTTTAGGGGCGGTTTCGTCGGTCATGACAAGAGTATAGCACATATGAACGTTTTTGGCAAGTGAGGACGTACTTCGACGGATTATGACGGATTACGACGTACTTCGACGGAGTGTTTACCTTTTTTGATTCTCAAGGGTGACTTTACAATCATCCCTCCTCGCGGTATCTGAAGGGACATTGGCAAAGGAGGTACGCGAAGTTCTTAGGTTTGCGGCGGCGTACTTTCGCCTTCGGATTTTCTGATGTCAAGCGAACTGGCTTCTCAGGGCCCAGGCAGTCGCTACTTGATTTGAGAGGTACCAGGATCCGGCAGAGGGCACCCACAAGGGGCGCCCCTACATTGGGCTGCCCGGATGCTACAGACTCAACGCAGTTGTGCACTCTACAGACGACGGGGGTTCCCGCTACCGAAAGTATAACACGAATCAGAAGTGTTTTTTCGGCTTTT
Source organism: Caldilineaceae bacterium (assembly GCA_011523365.1). Classification (GTDB taxonomy): domain Bacteria; phylum Chloroflexota; class Anaerolineae; order Caldilineales; family Caldilineaceae; genus Bin5. The sequence goes on along the minus strand of WTGY01000020.1, from coordinate 9,041 downwards.
TCAGGGAGTTGCAATAAACGTTGGGGAAGGAGCTATGTGGCGGAGAATCTGTGTCCTCAGGGGCAGGAAATGTTCTGCGGCTTTCGGAGAGGTACAGGGCAGGCACAAGGCCTGCCCCTACCGGAGTAAGAGGTGTGTGTTGGAGAAGAGGGCTTGTATGGGGGTGCCAGGGCAGGCACAAGGCCTGCCCCTACGGGAGAATGAGTTGTGGTACGGAGAGGAGGGCTTGTAAGGGAGCATGTGGGCAGGCACAAGGCCTGCCCCTACCTGAATTGGGTGAGCATTGGTGAGGGGTCGCTGTGGTATACTTGCGTGGATGATTCAGACAGCCTATTCGCAGTTCGCCGAGACTATATTGTCCACCAGGCCGCTTGTGCGGAAGGGCGCGATCGGCCTGCTTCTGGCTGCGGGGGCCATGTTCATCGCCCTCGTCATCGGCGTCGCCGGGCCGCTGATCGCACTCGTCCTGGCGGCGGCGATTGTCGGCGGCACGCTCATCCTTATGGATACGCACTGGGGCTATGTGGCCCTGATGGGCGTTGTCTTCGTGCTGCCTTTCGCCAGCCTGCCGTTTCGACTGGGCTTCAAACCGACCTTTCTGGATGCTGCGCTCGGCGCTCTTGTCTTCGTCTGGGCCTTGAAACTGGTCGCGGGCGGGCCGGGATTTTCCTTCTCCCACTCCGCGCGCAGGACAAAACTTTCGCAGGCCAGGGAGTTCCTGATCTCCCCGATTGGGCTGCTGATCGGGCTGTTCATGCTGATGGCGGTCTTCAGCTTTATCTACGGCATGTCCCACAGCCGGCCTACGACCACTATCATCCGCCGCTTCGGTGAAATCCTGCTCGGTATCGGTCTCTTTTTTGTCGTCATCAACACAGTGCGCACGCAGAGAGAGCTGGCGTGGGTTACGCGCTGGTTGTTCCTGGCGGCGTGGGCGTGCGCCTCGATCGCGGTGGTGTTCTACGTAGTTCCCGAAGCCTGGACTGTGCGGGTTCTGAATGCGCTGGCACGGTTCGACTATCCGGGCGGTTTCGGCGCGCTGCGCTGGATCGAAGACGACCCCGGCGGCACGATGCGGGCGATCGGAACGGCGGTTGACCCGAACGTCCTGGGGGGCATGATGATTTTGGCGGCGGCGATGGTCGGGCCGCAGCTCATCTCGCCGCAGCCGCTATTCCCACGCTGGCTGATCGTTCTGTTCTTCGCGACCATTGTGCTGGCACTCTACTGGACATTCAGCCGTTCCGCCCTATTTGGTATGGCCGCAGCGCTCTTCGTGCCCGCGGTGCTCAAGTACCGGCGTCTCCTGCCCATCGGGTTGGTCCTGGCCTTGATGCTGTTTCTCCTTCCGCAAACCCAGGACTATGTCGCCCGGCTGTTGGAAGGACTGGCCGGGCAGGACGTTGCCACCCAGATGCGCTTCGGCGAGTACAAGGATGCACTGATCCTGATCGGCCGCTACCCGCTCTTCGGCGTCGGGTTTTCCGGCGTGCCCGACATCGACATCTATCTCGGCGTCAGCATGTTCTATCTGACCGTTGCCGAAAACATGGGCATAATAGGTCTACTGATCTTTCTCGCCGTTATGACGGGACTTTTCGGTATGTTTGTGGCGGCCTGGCGCGCCGGGGTTGCGCTCGAGCGAGAGCCACTGCTCCTCGGTTTCGGCGGCGCTATCCTGGGCGCCCTCGTCAGCGGATTTGCCGATCACTACTGGTTCAACCTTACCTATCCGCATATGACCGTTCTGTTCTGGATGTTTGTCGGCCTGGCCGTGGCGACTATGCTGATAGAAAGAGAAAGTGCCGGACAGCTCAGCAAGTCCTGAATACCTTGCCAGTGGACCGTCCTCTGTAGCTGGGGACGGAATACCAGGAAGAAGACTATATGAATAGAGCGACCACAGGTCTACAAAATGAAGTGAATGAGATGGGCAAAGTCCGTGTCGATCCGGTACCGGTTGGGCAGCCCGATTCGACTGCCGGATCAACAAGCTTCTCAGTGGACCTTCATCCTCTGCCCGCTGCGGTCGACGGCGAGGGTCCCGGTCAGCTTACGCGCGGGCGGCGGCCGGCCTGGTTGCGCGTACGTTCGGCCGATACGCCCAAGTTCCGCGAGCTCAAACAGCTGTTTCGGGGCAAGAGCCTGAACACGGTCTGCGAAGAGGCGATGTGTCCCAACATCGGCGAATGCTGGGGCCGGGGAACGGCTACCTTTCTGCTGATGGGGGATACGTGCACGCGCTCCTGCGGCTTCTGCAAGATCAAGACCGGGCGTCCCGGCCTGCTCGACCCGGACGAGCCGCGGCGCATTGGCGAGAGCGTGCAGAGTATGAATCTGCAGCACGCGGTGCTGACGAGCGTCAACCGCGACGAGCAGCCGGACGGCGGCGCCTGGGTCTTCGCCGAGAGCATACACTGGATTCGCCGCCTGCAGCCGGGGTGCACGGTGGAGGTCCTGATTCCCGACTTTAAGGGAGACTGGGCGGCGCTGCAGACGGTGATGGACGCCAAGCCGGAGATCCTCAATCACAATACCGAGACCGTCGACCGCCTCTACAGCACAGTACGCCCCCAGGCCCGTTACCACCGCTCCCTCGAACTGCTGCAGCGGGCCAAACGCGTAGACCCGCAGGCTTTGACGAAGTCGGGGATCATGATCGGGCTGGGCGAGACCTGGGAGGAGATCCTGGTGGTGATGGACGACCTGCGGGCACACGACGTCGACATCATGACGATCGGCCAGTACCTTCAGCCCAGCCGGTTCCATCTGCCGATCGTGGGTTACTATACGCCCGAACAGTTCGACCGCCTGCGTGAGGAGGGCGAGCGGCGAGGGTTCCGCTGGATGGAGTGCGGACCGCTCGTGCGCAGCAGCTACCACGCCGACGGCCAGGCGCATCTGAGCCCGCGGTGAACTGCAGGTGTTGGGACTGCAGTGGTCAGATGTCGGTGGCCAGGGTTCGTTGACGTTGAACTCGTTCTGTCACCTGGGCGACCATTTAAGGAAGTCTTCAAAGAGAATCGCTGACCATCTGTGACAGAAGCTTCACGCATTTTTGCCAGGACACCTTCGTGCCTGCGTAGGGCTAGAGGAGAATCGTCGCCGTTTCGTTGAGGCAGTCCACTGGAAACTACGCACCTGCGTACAGTGGCGTGAACTGCCAGAAGCCGCGACAAGTGGAACAGCGTTTGCAAGCGCTACGCACGCTCGGAAGAGAATGGTGTCTGGGCCGACATGTTCAAACAGTTGGCCCGAGACCCCGATAAGGCGGCGGTGTTTTACGACTTTCTCGCCTTCCGCTTCTGCAACGGTCCGGCTCGAACAAAACGTCAAGCCATCCCAGCTCCGAACGGCGCGTATCCTACCGTGCTGTCGGGATCGTGTGTCGTATGGACTACGAGGCCCCCGGCTCCGTCTCGCACGGCGCGCGGACGGCAGGCATCGACTGCACGCGCCGGCCATGACAGCGTAGAGCTCGACCGTCAATCTGCTTTCCGGATTAACCAGGGGTTGCCGTAGGCGTTGGCGTGGCCGTCGGCGTCGAAGTCGGCGTCGCCGTCGGCGTGAACGTGGGCATCCCGCAATACGCCACGCCCACCCTGTCCATGTCGTTGTTCGTGATGTCCTGCAGCGATGCTGGAATGCATCCGCTCAACTGATTTCCCCGCAGGTAAAGCGCCGTCAGAGGAAGGTCTTCCAGCCAGGTCGGAATCGTCCCGGTCAACTGGTTGAAATTGAGGAACAATCCCGTCATCTTGGTGAGCGTGCTCAGATTTGGAATTGAACCGGTAAACTGGTTGTACCGCAATTCCAGCGCTATGAGCTCCCGGAGAGCGCTCATGCTTGGAATTGTCCCGCGCAACTGGTTCCTGCCGAGGAAAACATCCCCCAGTTTCGCGAGGGCGCTCAGACTGGGAAGCGTCCCGTTCAGGTTGTTGCTGCCAAGGCGAAGACCGATGACTCTCCCTTCGCTGTTCGTGCTCACGCCGTACCAATCTCCAACCGGCCTGTCGCTGAGCCACCAGTTTCTGTGAATCCAGTTGGCGCCGCCGCTCGCGTTGTAGAGCGCGACGAGCGCCGCCCTTTCAGCGTCCAGGAATGCCGGTGTGACGGTGGGCGTCGGCGTCGGCGTGGTCGTCGGCGTGGTCGTGGGCGTAAGCGTGTGCGTCGGCGTTGCCGTAGGCGTAAACGTCGGCATCCCGCAATACGCCAGGCCCGCCCTGTCCAGATCGTTGCTCGCTACGCTTTGCAGCGACGCGGGAATGCAGCCGCTGAACTGATTTTCCCGAATGTAAAGGTGGGTCAGCGGGAGGTTGCCCAAAGAGGCCGGAATCGTTCCCGTCAACCGGTTGAAGTTGACAAATATTCGCTCCAGCTTGCCGAGAGTGCCCAGACCTGAGATTGACCCGGTCAGCTGGTTGTATCTCAACTGCAGATTTTTGAGCTCTCCAAGCGCGCTCAGATCCGGGAAGGTCCCCTTCAACTGGTTCCTTTCCAGGGAGATGTGCTCCAGTGCGGCGAGGGCGCTCAGACTCGGAAGCGTCCCGTCCAGATTGTTGCCGTCCATGACCAGGGACCTTACGCGTCCTTCGCCGTTGGTGTTGACGCCGTACCACTCCCCAACCGGCTTGTCGCTGAGCCAGTCGGTCTTGTTGGTCCAGCCGGCGCCGCCGGTCGCGTTGTAGAGCGCGACGAGCGCCGCCCTTTCCTTGCCCGCGAAGTCCGGCGTAACCGTGGGTGTCGGCGTGATGGTCGGCGTAACCGTAGGCGTCGGGGTAACCGTAGGCGTCGGCGTGATCGTCGGCGTGTTCGTCGGGACCGCGTCCGGCGGCGTTTCGGCGACGGTGGCGGACGCGCGCTCCGACCAGGGGCCCGGCTCGTTTGCGTCGTTCAGCCCGCGTACCCAGTAGTAGTAGGTCGTGCCCGCTTCAAGCTGCGTATGCGCATAGACGGCATTGGTCACGACGGGCTCGTCCAGCGGCACCCACAGAACTGCACTCGTCCACGCTCTGACTTCGTAGCGCGCCGCATGGGGAACCGTTGTCCAACTCAGTTGGACGCTGCCCTCCCCGGCCGTTGCCGTCAACGCCGGCTTGGACGTCACGGCAGGCGGCGTCGCTGTCGGCGTCGGCGTACTGGTGGGCGTGAGCGTGGCCCCAGGCGTCGGCGTAACGGTAGGGGTGGCCGTGGGCGTAGGCGTGGTGCAGTCCGGCAGGCCCAGGTCGTCCAGATCGTGGTAGGGGACCTCTCTCAACGAAAGAGGGACGCAACCGCTGAAGCTGTTGCCGCTGATAAAGAGATTGTGCAGGCGGGCGAGGCTGCCGAGCGACGCGGGCAGCTCTCCGGTCAACATGTTCTGACGCAGGTAGAAGTGCGTGACGCGGGTGAGAGCGCTCACGTCCGGGATCGGGCCCGTCAACCGGTTGTTCGACAGGTTCAAGACCTCCAGCTTGGTCATGGCGCTCAGATCAGGGATCGGGCCGCTCAGCTGGTTGGACGCCAAAAGTAGCGTCTGCATGTCGGTAAATGTACTCAGACTCGGAATCGTCCCGGTGAACCTGTTTGAATGCAGCGACAGAACTTGAAGCCTGGTCAGCGCGCTCAGGTCCGGTATGGTCCCGCTCAACGCGTTGCCGGTGATCGACAGCGAATCCAGGCTGGTGAGGTTGCTCAGATCCGGAAGCGACCCGCCCAATTCGTTGTTGTCAAGTCCTATGCCCTCCAGCATGGTCAGCGCGCTCAGGTCCGGTATGGTCCCGCTCAGCTTGTTGTCTCCCAGTTGCAGTTCCACCAACTTCGTGAGCGTGTTCAGACGCGGAATCGACCCGCTCAACTCGTTGTCGTAGAGCCACAGCTCCCTCAGCTCCGTGAGGGCGCTCAGATCGGGAATCGGGCCGCTGAGCTTGTTTTCGCAGAGCCACAACTCCTCCAGTTCCGTCAGCGTGTCCAGGGCCGGAATCGGACCGGTCAGATTGTTGGAGCAGAATCTGATCTCTCTCAGGCCGGTGAGAGCGCTCAGCTCGGGAAGAGACCCCGTCACATTGTTCCCGTAGAGATTCACGACCGTCACGCGTCTGCCGCCGGTGGATATGCCGTACCACTCTCCGAGAGGCGCGTCGCTGAGCCAGTTGTCGTTCCTGTCCCAGTTGTCGCCGTCCGTCGCATTGTACAGGGCGACAAGCGCCTCCCTGTCCCCGGCCGCATCCGACGGCGTGCTCGTGGGCGTGGGCGTAACCGTAGGCGTAGATGTAACGGTAGGCGTGGGCGTAGCCGTCGGAGCGTGGAAATGCGCGGTAACAATGTAATCGTAGCTGAAACCAATCGTCACGTCGTTGTCCAGGTAGCTGGTCGCGGCGCCGTCAACTCTGATTGTTTTTGTGCTTTCCACGCCCTGATCGACGTGCGTGCGGGTTATGACGTAGTGGCTGACCGAACCGGCGGCGGGAGGATCCCAGGTGACCAGAATTACGTCTTCGACGAAGTCAAAGGACGGGGTGATGGTCTCCGTCCTTGTCTGCGGAGCGCTGGATGTGGATGTCGGCGTGGCGGTGACGGGCACCCAGGTCAGAGGCGTATACTCCGACCACGGACTCGTCCCCCCGGCGCGGTTCAATGCACGGACGGCGTAGTAGTATGTCGTGCCTTCGACAACGCCGGTATGGCTGAAAGTCGTGCCGCTGAGCGTGCCGTCGTCCAACTGCTGCCAGCCGGCCGCGTCTATCCACACCCACAGTTCGTAGCTGTCCGCGCCGGTCACCTGGCCCCAGCTCAACTCCACCGAGTTCAGGCCCGCCGCCACCGTCAGGACCGGCCTGGCGAGCATGTCCGCGGTCGACGGCGGCGTGGCCGTGGGCGCGCTCCCGGTAAAGGTGACCTGCCTTTCCTCCGACCATTCACTCGCCGCGCCCGAGTCGTTGACCGCGCGCACAAAGTAGTAATAGGTCGTCCCGACCGTGAGTCCCGTATGGCTGTACGCCGCCGCGGTGAGCGAACTGTCGTCCAGGCGCTCCCATTCGTTGACGCTGGTCCAGGTCCACAGTTCGTAGCGGGTGGCGCCGTCCACCGCCTCCCAACTCAACTCGATCGCGTTCTCGGCCGCCTCCGCCGTCAGGACGGGCGCGTCCAGCGCCGCCGGTGGGGCCTGGGCATGCGATGCACTGTCCCTCCCGACGAAGGGAATGACGAGTGCCGCCAGAATGGCGAGCGCGAGGATGAAGCGAGCCGGGCGCGCCGACGCGAAACGAAGCATGCTCTCGATTTTTCCGCCTGCCTGGACCTTGTAGCGTAACGAATAATTGACAACAGCCGCTACTCTACCACATCTCCGGTTGCTCGCACAGAGCCCGAAGCTCAGCTCTCTTGCCGAGCCTTGCGCGCAGTCCGATTTTGGGACGAGAGAGGGCAGGTACCAGGCCCGGCGCTACAGGAGATCAATGCCAAGGACGGCGCGGGGAGTTAGGCACCGTTCGCTGGCCAACCGGTCCAATTGTCCACGACGGTGGTCGTGCAAAGGGGGACGTTTCGGAGGGACTCCCCCGCACAAGGGAGGAAGGCCCGACCGCCCAACGGCAGTGTTCAGCAGTCAGTGATCAGCGGTTGGTGACCTCACCTAGCGTGGCGAATTGAGTTGGGCTGAGTAGCCGTCGGCGAACCTGGTTATGGGGGGGTCCGGCCTACAGTCCGAGCCTCTTGCTGGCCACGGCGATGTACTCCGGGGAGATTTCGTAGCCGACCCAGCTGCGGCCGGCTTGCTGCGCGGCCACGGCGGTTGTACCGCTGCCCATGAACGGGTCCAATACGACGTCGTTGGAGTAGGTGTAGAGTTGGATGCAGCGGGCCGGCAGCTCCACCGGGAATGGCGCCGGGTGGTTCACTTTCTTCGCCGACTCGGCGGGAAACTCCCATACACTCTTCGTCCACTCGAGGAAACTGTCTCTTCCGATCGTCGCCTGTTTCTGCCCACATTCCGGCTTCTGGCGGGCGAAATCCCCTTTGCAGAACACGAGGATGTACTCGTGAACGTCCCTCAGGACGGGATTCGAGGGCGAGCGCCAGCTGCCCCAGGCGCAGGACGAACCCGCGCTTGCCTGTTTGTTCCAGATGATCTGGCCCCGCATCAGAAAGCCGACCTCTATCATGTCCGCGGTGACGAATGCGCTCAGCGGCAGATAGGGTCTGCGGCCGACGTTGGCGACATTGATACAGGCCCTGCCGCCGTGGACGAGCACCCGGTAGGTCTCCGCCCATACCTCTCTGAGGAAGCGGCGGTATTCCTCCACGCTCATGTCTTCGTCGTAATCCTTCCCCACATTGTAGGGGGGAGAGGTCACCATCAGATGCACGCTGTTGTCGGGCAATTCGTGCATCGAGTTGCTGCTGTGCGCATAGAGGCGGTTCAGTTCGGGGACCGCGTTCTCTGGGGATGGACCGTCGTCAGTCCTCTCAGTCCCCTCATACAACTTTCGGTCATAGAAGGCGCTTGAGTCATATCCGACCCTTGCGCTGGTCCCAAACGATTGCATCCTGTTCTTCGATTCTGACGTCTTGGTCACTCCGGGACTCTCCATCCAAGGCTGCCTGCGCTGCGGCATCGAATGCGGACAGGCGTGAGCAGACAGCGAGCAAACACCCGCCGAGTATGATTAACCGGCGCGGATATGTCAAGTCCTGCCAAAGCACGGGGTGTGCAGCCCGGATTTGGGGTGGGAACAGGCTGGCGGGGAATCCGTGCCAGCGGTCTCCGGAACCGTTTACCGAATTAAGGAGAGAAGGAGAGCAGCCGGCAAGCCTGGCTTACCGGGAAATCCGCTGATTTGGGGGGTCCAGGGCAGGCGCAAGGGCGAGGAGAAAGTGGAGAGGAGTGAGGAGAGAGTGCTGAGGTTCTGTCCGAGTGAGATTGGACCGGGGACTGAGAGGACGTGGTCTGGCGAAACTCGCTCGACTGGGCACCCGTTACGAATATCGACACCCGGTCGGCGAGGCATTGGGGGGGGCGTTGCGGGGGCGGAGCCCCCGCACAAGGGAGGGCCGAATAGGCC
>WTGY01000075.1 GCA_011523365.1 Caldilineaceae bacterium | reverse complement strand
TGCGGGGGCGGAGCCCCCGCACAAGGGAGGGCCGACTAGGCCCGACCGCCCGGAAAAGCAGTTTTCAGTTTTGAGTTTTCAGTTTTTGGTGAACTGCTTTGTACGTGGTGGTCAGATGAAGGGGTGGGGTCAGTGGTCAGGGACGGCGCTTTTTCTGGCGGAAACTGGAATGGGAAACGACCAAGGATTGGGCGCCTCCAGAGGTATAGGATAGTTCGGCATCATTTTGGGATGCACCCGAATCATTGGGAAGACTTGACTAGGCGTGGGCTGGCCTTTATCGTAATGCAATGGAGAAACTTTTTCCTGATCGCCCGATTTAGCTTCAATCGCCAGAATAAGAGGAGCGTTTTCATGCCTGTAAAGATCGCGCAAGTAGAGAAGCGGTTTGCAAGTCCGGGGCCGCATCCGAATGGACTACAGGCCAGCGCCGATGGGCTGTGGTGTATTGACCAGGGCAACGACAGGCTCTATCGGCAGGACTACGAGACGGGAGAGGTGCTATTCGACGTCCAGACCGGCACGGTAAAATCGAGCGGCATAACGGTGGGCGGCGGCTATGTTTGGATCGCGTCCACGTATGAGAGGAAGATCGCGAAGCTGGATGCGGAGACGGGCCAGACGGTGGCCAAGTACAGTTCGCCCGGGGCCGGTGTTGTGGCATGGCGGGAGGGCGCGTCCGATGCCCAGGAGACGGGGGCCCACGGGCTGGAGTGGCGCGACGGCAGGCTGTTTGTGGCGTCTCCGCCCTCGCAGATGGTGCATGTAATGGATCCCGAGAGCTGGCAGGAGGTGCACAGTATCCGGGTACCGGGGCTGCGGGTACACGGGATCGCATGGTCGGAAGACGGGAAGCTGTGGGCGGCGGATACATCGGCGGGCACGGTCTGCCTGCTGGATCCTGAGAGTGGACGGATCTTTGATGTGATACGTGTAGAGGCGCCTGACGAAGTTCACGGCATGACCATCCACGAAGGCGTGCTGTGGTTCTGCAATGCGGAGACTTGCGAGATTGGCAGGCTGCTTGTGACGTGAATGCAGTCTGATACGACGAATTGGGGTACGCGAAATAGTATCCGACCAGGCCGGCGATCCAGACTGCTGCCCGTCTGTCGCGCGGGGCAGCTTGGTTGCTGCAGTACCTGGAACTTTAGTGGTTCAAGGCAAGTGCTTGCAGACAATTGACCTTTTCTTAACAGTGCAATAGTAGTAGCGTGCAAGAATGACAGACGGTAGGAGGAGACGGGTTCCCAGACATTGGAAGGCAGGGGAATGCCACAAGTAAGTTATGCCGACCCGTGAGCAGACACCTGGCGTTATCGTTGACGCAAAGGCCAGCTTGCACTATAATGTGAACGAAAAATCCGGCGTTGGCGCAGTGGCTTAGAAGATCTGGGAAAGCGATCTCCTCGTGGATAGTACAGCTTCTCAACCTGCGGCATTTCGCGATGATCTCAGGCAGCAGGTAAGGGCCGCCCCGAGTTGGTTCCAAGGACGGCAGGGCAGGCGACTGCGCGAGATGCTGCTCGCCTATTCGTTTTTGGCACCCGCTTTCATAATAATCGGTCTTTTCGGTCTTTTTCCCCTTGCTTTCGCCGCATATGAGAGCACGTTGCGCGGCCTGAACAAGATCGTCGGCTCTTACGACGGTTTGGGCAACTACGTCAAGGCGGTTGACAACCTCATCTACATCGTTACATTCTGGATTGCAGTCGGCCTGATCTATTTCGCCGTCAGCACGATCGCGCGCGCTGTCCAGGAACACAGACAAGAGCAGACGAATGCGATGCGGTGGGCATTGCCAGCGACTCTTACAGCGGCGGGCACTGCTCTATTTGCTCGATTTATATTTGTACTTCTGCCTGAGATGCTGCTGATCCCGTCTAAACTACGAGGGCAGAACAACACACAAGAAGCATTTCGCAGTCTGGTGGTGGAGACATGGTGGCTGCCCAAGGTGCAGGTAGCGCTCTGGATCGCGGTCGTTTTGCTGGCCGGAGGGGTGGTGTGGGGATTGTTCGTCAATCGCACTGTAGCCCGAGACAGCCGGGAACCAATTTATTTTGTGCCTTTCTTCAGTGCCGGCATCAGTCTAGTCAGTGCAGCCGCACTCATTTGGCTGACGTGGACTGAGATTAACGCTGCCTACGCTGGAGCGTTGGAGGAGGGCGTGGGGCTGGAACTCTGGTCTCAGATTGTGACCATCAGCGCGGGGTTCCTTCTGCTGCTGCTGGCTTGGCGACTTTGGGAGAGTGCGGGGCTGCGGTCTTCCAATACGGGCATGGCAATGCGGCTGGTCGGGGCGGTGGCCCTGATGGCGGGGGCGTGGGTATTGATCGCGGAGTTGCCGCGGGTCGTTTCGGCGGGGGATGAGGACTGGTGGAACGGGTTGATGGCAACCGTATTCTACGTCCTGGGAACAGTGCCTATTCAGTTGGGTCTAGCCCTTATACTGGCGGCACTTCTCTTCCAGAAGATTCGCGGCCAGACGCTTTTCCGCGTGCTCTACTTCCTGCCGTATGTGGCGCCGTTTGTGGGGACGGCCGCGGTGTTCCGGATCATCTTTTCCAACAGGCCGACGGCGCCGCTGAACAGTCTGCTGGACCTGTTCGGCGCGGAACCGTTGCTCTGGCTGAGTGAGCCGGCGGGAATCATTCAGATGATCACCGGCGGCAGGATCGATCTGGGACCGATTCTGTCGGGGCCGAGCCTGGCGTTGGTAGCGATTATGATCTACGGCATTTGGACGTATGTCGGGTTCGATACGGTGATCTTTCTGGCCGGGCTGGGGGCGATTCCCAATGAGCTCTATGAGGTAGCCGACATTGACGGCGCCGGAGGCTGGGCGCAGTTCCGGCATGTAACGCTGCCGCTGCTCTCGCCAACGATTTACTTTCTTTCACTGTATGCGGTGATAGGTACATTCAAGGCATTCAACCATATTTTTGTGTTGCGGCAGGCGGCGGCGCTGGGCACGACGGATACGGCAAGTATCGTTATCTTCCAGGCGTTCAAGCGGGATACGAGGTACGGGTACGCTTCGGCGCTGGCCATTCTGCTCTTGCTCATCATCATGGTCATAACCCTGGTCAACAACCGGATTGCCAGCAGGAGGGTCTTCTATGGCTAGCGGGGCGGTCGGTGCAGGCGCATTTCGAGCCCGGCTGGCGGACCCGGCTGCGCGTCGAGCTGCGATAAACCAGGGAGTAATTTATGTTGTCCTGATTGTGGGGGCGGCGGCTTCGATTCTGCCGTTTCTCTACACGGTCAGTGTTTCACTGATGAATCTGACGGAAGCAACAGGGGGCCGGGCGCTGCCTGCCACGCCGCAGTGGAGCAATTACGTCGAGGCGTGGCAAGACGCGCAATTTTCTCTTTACTTCATGAACAGCGTCAAGATCACGCTGATTTCAGTTGGCGGCGCGTTGGTCTTTTGCGCCCTGGCGGCCTACGCTTTCGCCCAGATGGAGTTTCCCGGCAAGACCTTTCTGTTCACATTGCTACTCTCGACCCTGATGCTACCTGAGGCCATCACCTGGGTGCCAAATTTCATCACGGTGTCCTGGTTGGGGCGCATCAGCCCGGTTCCCTGGCTCAATAATTGGCCTTCGTTGACAATTCCCTTCATGGCGAGCGCATTCGGCATTTTTTTGCTGCGTCAGTTCTTTCAGCAGATCCCGCGCGAGTTGTGGGACTCTGCCCAGATAGACGGATCGGGGCACCTGCGATACCTGGTCAGGGTCGTCCTGCCGCTATCGAGCGCCGCAGTAATGACGCTGGTACTATTTGGGTTTGTGGGCGCGTGGAATGCGCTAGCGTGGCCGATTCTGGTTACGACGACGCCGGACTGGCGGCCGATTTCGTACGGATTGCTTTCCTTTTTGGACGAAGCGGGCGCTTTGTTGCATTTGCAGATGGCAGGGGCCATCATAACGATGTTGCCTATCGTGGTGCTCTATTTCTTTACGCAGCGCCACTTCATTGAAGGCATTGCCACGACAGGCTTGAAGGGTTAGCGGGACAGTTCAGGCGGAGTTCAGGAAAATTCGCGTCCATGACGGTTGGGCTGCGACTTTCAATACCGTGTTTTCGATATAGGTATTCAGACACAACAGGAGATCAGACCCTATGAATACAAATCGTATGTGGATGCTGGCCGCGGTCATGGTTGCCGCGCTGGTTCTGGCCGCGTGTCCGGCCCCGGCGGCCCAAGCGCCGGCGGCGATGGAGGAGGAAGCTCCTGCCGAAGCGCCGATGGATACGGGGCCATGTGCACCGGCGGCTGACGGTCCGCTGGCAGGCATTGACCCGCGCGGTCAGACGATCGTCTGGTGGCACCAGCACAGCGGTTCACGCGAGGAGAAGCTGGCGGTCATTGTTGAAGACTTCAACACCAACAATGAGTGCGGCATTGTCCTTGACGCGCAGAACCAGGGCGGGTACAACGATATTCGCGACAAGGTTAACGCCAGCACGGCGTCGGGTGAGCAGCCCGCGAGCCTGATTGTCGGCTATCAGAACGACCAGGCTTTCTACCAGTTGAACGAAGTACTAGCCGACTTCGACAAGTTCATCGATGACCCGACGTGGGGTCTTTCGGCAGAAGAGAGGGACGACTTCTTCGCAAGTTTCATTGAGCAGGGCGTCCACCCGGTCTTCGACAGCCAGCGGCTGGGCTTTCCGCCCAACCGCTCGATGGAGGTCCTATACTACAATCAGACCTGGCTGGAAGAGTTAGGTTTCGACGGACCGCCATCGACGCCGGCAGAGTTTGAGGAGATGGCATGCGCTGCGGCGGAAGCGAACGGCGACGGCACCGGCGGCTACATATTGCGCGACGATGCCTCGGCGACGGCGTCCTGGACATTCGCTTTGGGCGGTGACGTGCTGAACGAGGACAACACCGGCTATGTCTATAATGGGCAGGCCACGATCGACGCGATGACGATGCTGAAGCGGATGCTGGATAACGGTTGCGCCTACTTCTTTACCGAAGGCTACCCGAATCCAGAGTTTGCGGCGCGGCGAGCCAGTTTTACGCAGGGTTCCAGTTCCGGTCTGCCCTTCTATGCCAACGACATGGTGACGATAGCTGAAGAGCAGGGACGGGACATGGACGTGTGGGGCGTGACGGCGATTCCGCATACGACTGAGAATCCGGTGCAGAACATTTACGGCGCCGACGTCATGATTACGGCGGGCCCGCCGGAGCAGGAGCTGGCGGCGTGGCTGTTCATCAAGTGGTTCACTTCACCGGAGGTTCAGGCGCGCTGGGTAGAGGCCAGCAACTACTTCCCGACGCGTGCGGGAACGGAAGCGCATCTGACCGGCTATGTGGAGGAGAATCCTCAGTATGGCGAGGCGCTGGCCCTGTTGGGTTACGGCGCGTATGAGCCGCAGCTCATCTCTTACCAGGCTGTGCGCGATGCCGCGGAAACAGCCTTCAATGAGATTATGCAAGGCGCGGACATCCAGGCGACGCTCGATGCGTTGACGGAGACGGCCAATGAGCTGCAGGAAGAGCTGATGGGTGAGGTGCAGTAGGAGTCAGGCTTCGGTGTTGTACCAGCACCGAGTTGACAGAGTTGAATGTACAAAGGAGTGGAGGGGTTGCCCCTCCACTCTTTCTATTTCAGGATTCTGATTCTTTGGAGGTCTTGCCGTCCCCTCTAGGTCCTCTACGCGGCCGGCCGCGGAAATCCAGTTGCTGGAATCGCTCAAAGTGTCGCTTACTGCCATCCTCCTGCTCCTCGCCACCCCATTCTCGCATGCGCTTCTCGGTGGCCTCGAGGTCGTCGAACTGGCTTTCATGACAGAGGATCGCCTTAATCTTCAGTTCGAGGTCATCTGTGATGTCGACTTCAACATCGGACTCTTCGGCGTGGCTGATGTAGAGCTGGCTGATGTTGTGGGGAGGATAGCCCTCGTTGGTCAGGTCGGGGTAGAACATCGGGTTGTCGGCCGCCGGGAAGATGGCTTCGAGGGCGATGATTCCGGCGTTGCGATGATCGGGATGGTTGATGTAACCGCGGCCTGAGACGTAACGGTCAGGGCTGTTACAGATCACCAACTGGGGACGGATGCGGCGAATTTCGCGACATACACGTTTACGGATTTCGGGCGTTGGGCGAAGAAAGCCGTCCTCCTCGTCCATAAAGAGGACATCCTTGACCCCGCATAGGGCGGCTGCCTTGCGCTGCTCCTCCTTACGCATCAGGATCAGCTGGCGGCGGGTGACGAGGGGGTTATGGTTGCCCTTGTCGCCGTTGGTCAGAATCATGTAAGTGACTTCGATGCCTTGACGGGCCATCTGGATGGCGGAACCGGCGCAGGAGAAGTCGGGGTCATCCGGGTGCGCCATTATGATCAGGACGCGCTTCACTTCTGACCAGTCGGGTGGTTTCATTTGGCGAGAATCGGTCATTTGGTTATCTCCTGAGACTACGGAAGAGTCAGCGTACAGAAAAGCCCCTGCGGGCGCAGGGGCAATGTTTCGAATAGAACGGGCCGGCACTGAAAGAAGTCGTCCTGCCGATTGCGGACTTCGGACGGGGACTTCACCGGCATTAGCGCCTAGGGCGTCAGGAGAGCAAGCCCGCGCGAAGAGGCCGACAGAGGTCAGACCATGTCGAGGGCTTCGTATCCCGGTCCTTCCTCAAAGTACATGGCGTTTAGTTCGGTGGTGTAGGCGTACTCGTCCGGCAAGTCTTCTTCGGGCAGGATGGCATCGGTCGGACATTCCGGAACACACGCGCCGCAGTCGATACAGGTTTCCGGATCAATATAGTACCAGGGCCATTCCTCTTCGGGCATGCCCGGGATAATGCATTCCACGGGGCAAACCTCTACGCAGGCACCGTCCCGTATGCACAGATCAAAGATCACGTGGGTCATGGATTGACTCCTCCATCAAGCTAAGTAAAGCTGAATTTGAATCGATAGCGCCTAAAAGCACAATCGCCCACGATTCAAGAGCACCATACAACAAGTCTTATTGCCAGTGCAAATCTTTTTGTAGTCTGTTGAATTATAGGCTGCGAGTATCTAATCGAGCGCGAAAATCCTGCAGTTGGGACTTTTCGCACAGAACAGTGTCGATGCCGTGATGCGCGAACAGCCCACACGGCTCAACAGCTTTCGGCGGGCCGGTGTGTGCGGGCAGATTGAATTACTCTTCACGATCAGCGAGGGGAAACCTGGGTACGACGCCTGGATTGACGAGGTTTTCGGCAGGCGGCCAGTATCCGCTCAGGACGGCCGCCGCGTTGGCAATGCCGCCGTTTGTGACGTCCTGCATTGCCTGTACGGAGATGGCGCCGACGTGGGGAGAGAGAATTACGTTTTCGAGCGAGAGTAAAGGGTGATCCGGCGGCCTCTCTTCTTCGACGAAGACATCGATACCTTCGAAGGTGTCGATTCCTGCGCCTGCCAGCGTTCCTTCGCGCAAGAGCTCCACCAGCGCCTTTTCATCGACGATTGCGCCCCGCGACGTGTTGACAAAGTAGGCACCCTGTTTCATTTTGCGCAGCATAGTCTCGTCGAGTAAGTGGTACGTCTCATCGGTCAGGGGCAGGTGAAGAGACACATCGTCCGACTCATTGAGGAGGTCCTCCAGGCCCACCATCTCGACGCCCAGTTCATCTGCGGCCTCCGTGGGTGCGGTCATGTTGCGGCGTGTGGCAATAACGCGATATCCGAAGCCCTTCGCCCTTTTGGCCACAGCGCGGGCTGAGTTGCCGAAACCGACCAGGCCGAGCACGCGGCCTTCAAGGCGCTGATTGGCAGAGGCCTGGCGGCGCGCTTCATTCCAGGCACCGGCCGCCATCGCTGCGGACATCTGCGGTAGTTTGCGGTGCAGGGCCAGCAGCAGCGCCATCGTGTGGTCGGCCTGTTCCTGGACGCAGAAGGTGGGGACATTGGTAACGAGGATGCCCTTACGGGTGGCGGCAGCGACGTCGATCTTGTCTGTCCCGGTGCCGAGGCGGGAGATCACGCGGCAGCGGCTCAGGCTTTCGATAACGCCCTCGGTCAGCGCGGTGGAGACGACGAACATGGCATCGCATTCGGAGACGCGGGGAATGATCGTGGGGGGCGTATTGGCTTCCACCTCGAAGGGGTGGAGGTGGTGCTTGCGGAAATGGTCCCTTTCGTACTGGGACATTTGCGAAAGGACGGCGTTCAGACGCACAACGCGGAATTCTTCCAGATGACTCCAGTCGGACATGGGCTCAACTCTCTCAATTGACTGCTCAGAAGTGCGGAATTCCCTGCTGCTGTGAAGCCTGGAGTTTTGCTATGTGCAAGGCGCTCCAGTTCGTTTGTGCAACCGTAGCCAACCTCGTTCTGAAGGAAAAAAACTGCTTGCACTGCCACCAGGGCTATGCTACGATTTCGATCATATCCAGTATACTGTTGGCAGATTTAGCCTGTCAATTCCTGTAGCTGTCTCTGCCCTTCAACTCGACCAGTTCGTTACGCTTTACATCTCTATGAATGGGGGAACGACACACAAAGACCAGAACGTTGACCATTCCATCCCCAAGAGCTTTTGCTTGCTTTGATCTGATCCTTTCAGAGCGCCCGGTCGCCTTTCTGCGGGGGGTCTGAGAAAACCCGTCGCCAAGATTGCCGCCTGTATTGTCTTATGTATCCATCGTGAATACAGCAAGTCACTCAAGGACCAAGCGAGGAGAAAAGACGATGAACCAAAGACGAATCAGCAGACGCTCTTTCTTGCGGCTCAGCGGTGCCGCTATAGCTGGCGGCGCACTCGCCGCATGTGCTCCCGCCGCGCCCGCCCAAGAGAGTATGGGTGAGGAGTCTGCCGCGGCGGAGCAACCGGCAGGCATTGAGGGGAGGACTTACACTTTCTGGGGGCTGCAATATGATCCCCACGTAGAGCGTTACCACATGCTCGCTGACGCATTTGAAGAGGAGACCGGCGCTCAGGCTGTAATCGAGCCGCAGGGATGGCCGCTGGAGACCAAAGTGATCTCTGCCATGGCCGCTGGCACGGTGCCCGACGTCACCTGCATCATGGGCAAGCAGCTTGTACCCTTGCTTGAACAGGGGGCACTGATACCGATGGCGGAGGCCGTTTTCGAGCCAGCAGGTATCGATCCCGACGAGTTCTTCAACCCGGGCGCAATTGGTGCTTTCTTTTACGATGGGAACCATTGGGGCATTCCGGTCGAGGATAACAACGTAGGACAGGCGGTCGGCGTGCGTACGGATTGGGTCGCGGAGGCCGGGGACGAGGCCGGGGCCATCTGGAGCCAGGGCCAGGAGCTAGGCTGGTTCGACAGCTTCGAGTCGGTGTGGCAACTGGCTGAAATGTTGCAGCAGACGGACGACGCCGGCAATGTTACGGTTTGGGGCATGAACGGCCAGGGTTGGGACAACCGCACCTGGATGGGCATCATGCGCGACCTGGGCCAGCACTGGTGGGACCCCGACAACCAGGAGTTTTTCCTCAACAGCGAAGAGGCCATGGAGGCACTCCGGCTCTATGTCGACGTTCCGATATTCGAGCGGGGCATCGAGACACATCTGGATATGCATCACATGAACGCGCTTCTCGCAGGGCGGGTCGCTATCGGCGTGGGCAACAACGCCATGGCCGGTGAAGCCGCCAAGATCGACGTGCAGGTCGAATCGGTGGCAAGGCCGCCGACCACACCTGGTCAGGACCCGCTTTTTGTCGGCGAAGGCGGTTGGGGATTTGAAGTGCCCAAACAGGCGGAAAACCAGGATATCGGCACTGCCTTCCTGCAGTTCATGTGTACTTACGACGCACAGTACATCTTCGCCGGAATTTATGGCGGTACGATGCCGGCGGCTGTAGAGGTCATGTACTCAGATATCTACCAGGGTGACGATCCGGTCAAGAGCAGCGTGCGTCGCGACGTTTTAGTGCTGCCCAAAACAGTCTACTATGGTTGGGGATTCGGCATCCCCTCGGAGATGGAGCGCATTACTTCGACAGCGATCACCCAGGTGCGTACGGGTGAGTTGCAAATCGCCGAGGCGTGTGAACAGATGCAGGTTGAGATGGTGCAACATCACGCGCAGTGGCTGGAAGCGCAGTCTTAAACGTGAATTGAGCAGCGGACAACAATGAGCAGGTTTCCACGACGAGTCGGAAACCTGCTCGTCCCTTTTTTGAGGATCGAGTGGACAGGCTTAGTCCAGTGGCACTGCCTTAGTAGGAGTAGGAGGGATGGCGAGAAAGCCTAGCGAACGCCTAACAGCCACGATCCGGATCTTTCGTAAGCCTCAATTCTGGTTCGGCCTGGCCGTGATTGCCCCGCTCTTCGTATGGTACGTCTGGTTCGCGTTTTCGCCGATCTTGCGCGCCTTCTGGATGGCGGTGGTCGAGTACCAGATACTGCGGCCTGAAGAGAGTCCTTTCGTCGGCCTCCAGCACTTCAGGATGCTGTTCGAATACAGGCTTTTCTGGGTTTCGATTCGCAATACACTTGTCTATGCGGCAGTATTCTATGCCGGCATGGTCCCTCTTGCCCTCTTCGTCTCCGCATGTTTGACCTCGGTGGCGCGTGGACGCAGTTTCTATCAGTTCGTGATCTTCCTGCCCGTGGTCGTATCGCTGGTGGCGATTTCGCTCCTGTTCAAGATGCTAATGAACCCCCAACTCGGCCAGATCAATCAGTTCCTCAAGGCGCTGGGGATTCCGCCAAGCCAGTTTCTCACGAGCCACGAGACAGCACTCTACTCTGTGATTGGCGTGGACATCTGGAAGGCACTCGGATTCTACGTGGTGATCCTGACAGCGGGCATGTTGAACATCCCTGAAGAGATGTATGACGCGGCCAAGGTGGACGGGGCCGGCATCTGGCAACGCTTTTGGCGCGTGACCCTGCCGTTATTGGGTCACACGCTGACACTGGTCAGTGTACTGATCGTGATGCACGGGTTACAGGTCTTCACGCAGGTAGTGGTTATGCCCTCTCAGCCTGGCGGGCCGGGCAACGCCACCTACGTGCTGAACCTGCTGGTGTACAACGAAGCATTCACCAATCTTCGCTTCGGCTTTGCCACCGCGACCGCCTTTACCTTATTCCTGTTCGTATTCCTGATCACTGTTGTGCAACTCCGGCTGCTGCGGCCAAGTTGGAGCTATTGAACTCAAGCGGTTGACGGTAGCAGGAACACATTATGCAAAGCAACGACGCGGCCACGACCTCCAGATACCGGAGAGCAGCCCTGGTCGAGCAAGTTCGCGTCGCGGTCGTCCATGCGATATTGCTGGCCATCGTCTTCACATCGGTCATGCCGTTTGTATGGATGTTCTTCGGCTCCTTCAAGTCATACGTCGAACTCACAGGCGGCGAGAGTCTAGTGCCGAAGGTCTGGACCGTGGACAACTACCGCGCAATTATCTTCCGCGCAAACTTCCCGCAGGCGTTTTGGAACAGTACATTGGTGGCGCTGATTGTCACTCTGTCCGTCCTGCTCACCTCGTCGGCGGCGGCCTATGTATTTGCCAAGTACCGCTTCTGGGGCAAAGAACAGCTCTTCGTTGTTATCTTATCGACGATGATGGTTCCTTTCGCCGTTGTCCTGGTGCCCCTTTACGTTACGGTCGCCGATATTGGGCTGTCCAACAAGCTGGAAGGGGTCATCGTCCCGGTGCTGTTCTCCACCTTCGGCATCTTTCTGATGCGCCAATTCATGGAGGGGATCCCCTCGGACCTGATCGATGCCGGCCGTATTGACGGCGCGTCGGAATGGTGGATCTTCAGCCGCATCATAATTCCGCTATCCACGGCACCGATGGCGGCATTGGCAGTCTTCACCTTTTTGTTTAACTGGGACAATTTCCTGTGGCCGTTGGTTGTGCTGACAAGCCCTCAGTCTCAGACATTGCCACTGGTGCTTGCGGGGCTGCGCAGCCTCTATTGGGAGCGATACGACATGTGGGCGGCGGGATCTATGCTGACCGTGGCTCCCGTCATGTTGCTTTATGCAGTGGCGCAGAAACAGTTTATCCGAGGCATCACCATGACTGGATTGAAGGCTTAGGAGGAAGAGTTGAAGATTCAGAAGCTTGAGACTGTCTGGTTTGAAGAGCAGTTCAATACGCTCTGGCTGCGGATTCACACCGATGAGGGGCTGATCGGGTTGGGCGAAACGTACTATGTGCCGCGCGCTGTTGCCGCGGTGATCCATGATGTGTTTGCCAACCTGTTGGTGGGGCGCTCCGTTTTCGATATCGAGAACCATTGGAACAACATGTTCGCCACGGTGAACTTTTTCGGGTTTGCGGGCGCGGAGACGCGGGCCATATCGACGGTTGACGTGGCTCTGTGGGACCTACTGGGGCAGTACACCGGCCAGCCGATATACAACCTGCTGGGCGGAAGAAACCGGGACCGCATACCTATCTACAACACGTGTGTCAGTCATGGCCCTCATATGGACTACCACGCCTGGGCAGAAGGGCGGGCTGGAGAACTTGCGCAGGAGTTGCTGGCTTCGGGTATCCGGGCGATGAAGATCTGGCCGTGGGACCAGTTCGGCGTTTCACTGGGCGGTCCTGTTGGACAGCGCGCCGGTGTGGGCGCGGTGGGGCCAGTCGGTCACTATATGGACCCGGATGATCTCAAGCGCGGTCTTGAACCGGTCCAACAGATCAGGGCGGCTGTGGGTGACAAAATGCAGATTGCGATCGAAGGTCATGCGCGCTGGAACCTGCCCATCGCGATTGATATTGGCAGGGCGTTGGAAGAGTACGACATCATGTGGCTGGAAGAGATTATTCCGCCGGACAACGTCGATTCCTATGCGCGCCTGGCCGCGGCGACCAAGGTACCTCTATGCGTGAGCGAGCGACTCTTTACGCGATTCGGTTTCCGGCAGGTAGTAGAGAAGAACGCGGCGCACATCGTGATGCCTGATATTGCCTGGACGGGCGGTTTGACCGAGACGCGCAAGATTGTCTCGCTGGCGGATACCTATTATCTGCCCTTTACAACGCATGACACGATCGGCCCCGTGGCGTTGTGGTCGGCCGCGCACCTGGCGGCGCACGCGCCTAATGCCATGATCATGGAGACTGTACGGGCGTATACGGAGGGCTGGTACAACGATGTGATGACGGAACGGCTGGTGATCCGGGACGGGCACCTGGAGTTTTCAGACCGGCCTGGGCTCGGAACGGCGCTACGGCCGGAGGTTCTGGCGCGTAGTGATGTTCACGTTGAGGTCAGCGACGCGTCCAGTCTTAAGGATGTTTCGACGGGATAGGGTTCATTTCCGTTGGAGGAAGCCCAGCGCCTCATTGCGTGTTCCTTACTGGGGCCGATGGCCCCGAAACACGCCTGTGGGCCCGCAGCAGTGGGTTAATTGCGTCAGGAGTAAACAGTCTTATTCGAGCCGCATAGGGTGAAACTGCCAAAGGAAAAATGCGAAGGACCTTCAAGTTCAGTCTTCGACCGGTGTTGTATTCTGAGTATTCAGATAGCCTTCATTTTGGTACATAGGAGCATTATTCTGCGACACTGGAGTTTCGCCGGATTGGCGATAGTGAAAGGTCACTGTTGCCTGTTTCCTTTTTGCAATATGTATAATTATACATAATAATTCTCCTGATGAGAGTAGAATGGTCCGAGGCAAAGCGGGAGTCCAATCTTCGCAAGCACAACTTGGACTTCATTGATGCGAGAAGAGTGTTTGAAGGGCCTGTCATTTCTTTAGAGGACGACAGGTTTGATTACACCGAGGACAGATATATCTCTATTGGGATGTTGAAAGGAATTGTGGTGGTAATTGCTCATACGGACAGCGAAGAGGAAATTCGAGTCATTTCGATGAGAAAGGCAACAAACCATGAACGACGATTCTACTTTGGAGAGATCGCAGACTGACTGGAAAACGCTGGAAGACATGAAGGATGAGGATATCGATCTCAGTGAGATACCTGAAATCACGACGGAACAGATGGCTCGCGCCACCCTGAGGTTCGGAGGCAAGCCTGTTTCAAGACGAAAAGTGAGGGTAAACATCTATTTGGACGCCGAAGTAGTGGCATATTTCAAAGCGCAGGCCGGTGGCCGGGGTTATCAGACGTTGGTCAATGAGGCGCTAAAGGAAAGTATTCGAGGAAAAGGTATTGAGACCATTCTTCGACGTGTTATCAGAGAAGAAATGAGCCCAGGAGCAAATCCTACTTAGTTCCCTTGAGTTCTCTCTTGAAGTGTGGTTGGCTGTTAGCGAGCATGTCCTCCAATTGTATGCAGTTACTGCCGAGTCGTGCCTGATTGCGTAGAGTTTCCATTGCTAGACGCTGTAAAGTGACCTCCCGGCGGCCCCGGGCTGAATAGGCCCACTCTTCACCAGCCCACTCATTCATTGCCCATCTACCAAAATTGAGAGTGTCACATGAATAAGAACGTCGTGATTGCATACCCCGGATTCGGGGATATCGAGATAGAAATGGAGATCCTGAGCGCTGCGGGTCTGGAGATCGAGCATGTGGGCAACCTAGACACGGAGGAAGCCAGGCAGGCCGCGCGGGGATGTGATGCTCTGATGGTAACGATCCAGCCGGTGCGGGCGGATCTGATTCAGAGCCTGGAACGATGCCGACTAATCTGCCGCGTTGGGACGGGGTTGGATGCCATCGACATCGAAGCGGCCACGGAACGGGGCATTTGGGTGACTTACGCTCCCGACTATTCGATTGATGAGGTCTCTACGCACGCCATTGCGCTTGTGCTGGCACAGGCGCGCGGTCTGCCGGGTCTTCTGGGCGCGACGCGCCAGGGAATCTGGAACAGTGAATCGGGCGGTATTCTCTACCGATTCGGCGACCAGACTCTGGGCGTCATTGGTTGCGGTCGGATTGGCCAGGCGACAGCCGCCAAGGGCCGCGGGCTGGGACTTGAGGTCTTGATATACGATCCCTACGTGGATGCGGCGGCGATGGAGGCGCTGGGTGCGGAGCTCGTCGATCTGGAGACTGTGCTGCGCAAGTCAGACTATATATCGTTGCACTCGCCGCTGACGGATGAGACGCGCCATTTGATCAATGCAGAGACGCTGGCGATGATGAAGCCGACCGCCTACCTGGTGAACGCGGCGCGCGGTGCTTTGGTTGACGAGGACGCGTTGCTGGCAGCAGTTCAGGGCGGGCAGATCGCCGGTGCTGCGCTGGACGTTTTGAATGTCGAACCGGTGGCGGCGGACCATCCCTTCATGAAGGAGGAGCGCATCTTGCTCACGCCCCACGCCGGGTGGTATTCTGAGGAATCCAAAATTGACGTGCGCGTGCAGGGGGCGGAAGAGGTTGTGCGCGTTCTGAGCGGCGAGAGGCCGCGAGCGCCTGTCAATGAGGTTCCGAATTGATAGAATCTGCGTAACTACTAAGCCTGAGAGGTATCAGGGATGAAGGGGTGGTCTAGAAAGGCGTT